>DASYBO010000221.1:0-38885 GCA_036500685.1 Pseudonocardiaceae bacterium
CGTCGACATCGTGCAGCGCGGCAAGCGTCGCGCCCGGTTGCAGGTGGTGGGCGCCTCGGTCGCCGCCGTCGTGTTGATCGCCGCGGTCGCGCTAGGCGCGACCGTGCTCGGCCGGTTGGGTGCCTCGGACCGGGTGAGCACGGCCGGGCCCTCGACATCGCTGCCGGTCACGTCCCAGACCGTCACCACCACGAACCCGAACCTACCGCCCCCGTCGAGCTACTACGCGGACGCGGCGTGCATCTACCCCGCGCTGAACAGCCCGTCGAAATGGTTGCCGCTCAACGCGAAGCAGGTCGCGCAGTTCATCAGCGGCATCGGCAGCCTCGAACTGAGCTCGATGCGGTCGGTCACCCCGGTCCTCGCGCAGCGACTACCTCCCAACGCCGTTGGCGGCGCCGAGTCGGTTGAGCTCAGCGCGAACGGCCGCTCGACCCTGGTGACCTTGTCCACGAGCTTCTATTTCGGCAGCCAGGCGGTGGCGGCCCAACTGGACAGCCGGCAGACGGACATGCCGGGGGACTGCGTCGCCTCGGTGCAGCTGAGCCAGATGGGCCGAGCGCTGATCAACGAGTACTCGCCGCCCGCGTTGAAGCTGAAGGGCATCGGCGATGCGCCCATGTTCCTGCGGGCACAGGTCTACAGCTCAAGCGGGATCCGGTACGACCTGACCGAGGTGACCAACGCGGACGATCTGATCGGTGGCCCGTCGGTACCCGAGAGCGCGACCAGCCCCCCAACGGCGAACCTGGGCGCCGGGGCGAGCGGGGCGTCCTGGGCGTCCTCGCCGATGCTGCCGGCGTCCCAACTCGCCACGATCGCGTTTCAGGTCGCATCGCAGGGATGACGCCGCGCGTGGCAAGCTCGTAGGCGTGAACCCACAGACCGTGCCAACGACGACCGTTGCCGAGGTCGCCGACGAGCTGCCTGACACCACCACCCTGCTCGACGTCCGCGAGGACGACGAATGGGAGGCAGGCCACGCCCCGAACGCCCTGCACATCCCGCTCGGCGACCTCGCCGCCCGGCTGGCCGAGCTGCCCGAGGACAACACCCTCTACGTGGTCTGCCGCGGCGGCGGCCGGTCCGCGCGAGCGACCGCCTACCTCAACGCCAATGGCTGGGACGCCACCAATGTGGACGGTGGCATGCGCGCCTGGCAGGCCGCCGGCAAGCCGATGGTCGGCGAAACCGCTGGCGCCGAGCCGACTGTCATCTGAGGCCACCCATGGCCTATCCGAACCAGCCGCAGCGGCAGCAGAGCGGTTACTCCAACGCCCAGTGGTTCACCTGGGTGGCGACACCGCCGCCCGGCGTGTCCAACGCACCGCGCCCAAGGCCGCGACCCGCGCCGTACGAGGGTCCGCCCGCGTACCCGGCCGCGCCGCGCTGGGGCCTGCCCCGGTTGGCCTGGCGGGCCAGCAACTCGGTGCCGGGCACCGTGCGCAGGCCCGAGGCCAGCCCGGTCGGGCTGATCCGGCAGGCCGCGCTCACCGGGATCCTGCTCTGGGTGCTCGGTGCGGGCGCGCTGGTGGCCGCGGGGGGCGAGATCTGGCGGTACACGCTGCTGGTGCTCGGCCGCGACGAGGCGCTCTCCGCGTCTGTCGTGTCGGTCTCGGACACGATCGTGCTGATCAGCGCGCTGTTCGCGGCGGTGCTGGGTTTCGTGGTGCTCGTGCTGACCGTGCGCTGGCTGCTTCAGGCCGGTGAGCTGGCCGCGAAGGTCAGCGGCTACACCAGGGCCCGGCCGACCTGGCAGCTGCTGCTCGGCGTGCTGCTGCCGGTGCTGAACCTGTTCGTGGCCGGCAGCGTGCTGGCCGAACTGGAACACGCCGCCCTCGGCGCCCCGGCCACCGCCCGCCCCCGGCCCTCCCGGCTGGTGCTGGCCTGGTGGGCGGCCTGGGGGGTGGGCGAGGTGATCGCGATCAGCACGCTGCTGCTCGGATTGCGCACCAGCCTGCAGGCCAGGGCCGACGGCGTGCTCTGGCATGCCGCCACCGACCTGGTCGCGGTGGTGGTCGCGGTGCTGACCATCAAGGTGCTGCGGATGATCACCGGACTGCTCGCGCCGACCGGCGTGCCCGCCATCGGGGTCGGCCAGGTCATCGCCGTGCGCGACGCGCCGGCACCCGAACTGCGTCCGGCCCGGCCGGTCGGCTCCGCCCGTTGACCAGCCCGCTCGTCGTCGCGCACCGGGGTGCCTCCGCCCATCTGGCCGAACACACGCTGGCCGCGTACGCGCTGGCCATCGAACAGGGCGCGGACGGCGTCGAGTGCGATGTACGTCTGAGCCGCGACGGGCATCTGGTCTGCGTGCACGACCGCACCGTGAACCGCACCTCCTCCGGTCGCGGCGTGGTCAGCGAACTTGACCTGGCGCGCCTTGCCGCACTCGATTTCGGCGCCGACCCCGAACCGGGCGTGCTCACCTTCGAGACGCTGCTCGAACTGGTGGTGTCCGCGCCCCGGCCGGTCACGCTGTTCGTCGAGACCAAGCACCCGGTCCGCTACGCCGGCCTCGTCGAGGCGAAGCTGTTGGCCACCCTGTCCCGCTACGGCCTGGCCAAGCCCTCGGACAAGGCCGACTCGCGGGTGCTGATGATGTCCTTCTCGGCCCGCGCGGTGCGCCGGATGCACCGGCACGCGCCCCTGCTGCCGACCGTGCTGCTGGTCAACTCGATCCAGCCGCTGCGCAAGGACGGTTCGCTGCCGCCCTGGGCCGACCTGACCGGCCCCGGCATCCACCTGCTCCGCACCGATCCCGGCTACGTGGCCAGGGCCCGCTCGCGCGGCCACGAAACCTACTGCTGGACCGTTGACGATCCGGCCGACATCGCGCTGTGCCGGCGCCTTGGCGTGCGCTATCTGGCCACCAACTCCCCGGTGACGACGCGGCAGCGGCTCGCCGACTAACCTGCTTGCCGAAAGCGAAACCAGCGGCGAAGGAGACCAGGTGTCCAAGCGGACGGCGGTCAAGCACACGGCCAAAGTGCGGGAGGGGCTCAACCCGCGCCAACCCTGCCCGTGCGGCTCGGGCCGGCGCTACAAGGCATGCCATGGCTCGGCAGGCGGTCCGCCCGAGGTGCTCATCGCCCGCCCGTTCGGCGGCCTCGCCGCCGAGTGCGAACTGGTCGCGCTGCGCGAGTTCGTTCCGTCGGCCACCGCGCCGCTGCCGCTGCTCGGCTCGCCCGAACGTGAGGTCACGCTGGCCACGGTGCTGCCGGTGGCCGCTGCCGCGCTGGTCCGCTCCGACGGCAAGGCGTTCGTCGGCATGCAGGTCCAGGTGCACTCCAACGACGTCGGCCGCGACGTCGCGCGCAGCATCCGCTGGGCGCTGAGTGCCGAACCCGGCGACGTGCTCTCGGTGCTCCCGCCGGATGACACCGACCCGGCGCAGGCCGAGAAGCTGATCGACCTCCTCGACCCGGCCGCGCGGCTCACCCCCGAACTGCACCCGGACTTCTCCTGGTGGATGCCGGCCGACAGCTCGGAGCCCACCGGCGAGGTCGCGCTGTCCCTTGAACGGGCCAACGCCGCGATCCTGCCCACCGACCGCCTGCGCGGTACCAATGTGCAGGCCGCCTATTGGGTCGACGCCGGCCAGAAGGCGCATCTGCGCTGGGTGCGGCCGGAGCCGGAGGAGGAACTGCTCACCGCCATGGCGCGCCTGTCCGCGCGCGGCGAGCTAGACCTCGGCGAGAGCTCGCGGTTCGCCGGTTCGTTCCGCGCGCACGGCGTGCTGGTGCCGGTGTGGGACCTCGACCGCGAGATGCACGCGCGCGAGTGGGACGAGCCTGCCGCGGCGCTGGGCGAGCGGCTGGACAAGGCGCTGGCCTCGCTGGACAGCGAGCCGATCACCGAGGCGGAACGGCGGGCCCGCGACGGCCTGCGCGGCCGCCAGGTGACCCTGCGGTGATACTGCACATCATCAGCCGCGACGACTGGGCGACGGCGAGCGCGGCCGGTGCGGTCGACGCGCCGTCACTGGCCGACGTCGGCTACGTGCACTGTTCCGACCCCGGCACCGTGCACCTGCCGGCGAACAATCTGTTCGCCGGACGGCAGGACATTCTGCTGCTGGAGATCGACCCGAGCCGGCTCGGCGTGCCGCTGCGCTGGGAGCCGGGCGACGGCGAGGACCCGGCCGGCCCGTGGTTCCCGCACGCCTACGGCCCGATCCCGGTCTCGGCCGTGCTCGCCGTGCACGACTTCCCGCCCGGTGCCGATGGTGCCTTCGAGTTACCCGCGTCACTCGCCGACCCAGGAAAAAGGCAGAGCGAGGCAACCTGAGCCGGACGTCACGCGTGTACCTGCTGTCATGGCCAACACGACGGCAGCAGGGAGGCGCGATGCCAGCACCGGCACCCGCACTGGACGTGTCGCGTGACGGCAAGCTCGTTGGAGAAGGGCGGATGGCCGACACCACGGACTTCACCGAGTTCGTGCGCGCCGCCATGCCCGGCCTGCTCCGCTACGGCCACGCGCTGACCGGCAACCCGCACGACGCGGCCGACCTGGTGCAGACCGTGTTGGAGAAGCTCGGTTCGCGCTGGACGTCGATCGTGCGCAAGACCGGCGACCCGGTCGCCTATGCCCGGCGCGCCATGACCAACGCGAACATCAGCCGCTGGCGGCGGCACAAGATGGAACGGCTTGTCGCGCAGGCGCCCGAGGGCAACGCGGTCTACCAGGCCGACCGGTTCGAGTCAGAGCCGCTCTGGCAGGCCCTGCGCGCGCTGCCGCCGAGGCAGCGCGCGGTGATCGTGCTGCGCTACTACGACGGACTGTCCGAGGCGGAGATCGCCGAGAGCCTCGGGATCAGCACCGGCACGGTGAAATCCCAGGCCAGCAAGGCACTGGCGACGCTGCGCACCCGGCGCGCGGAACTGTCCGAGGGGAGGTCGGCATGAAACCGGACGACGACGACATCGATGCCGAACTGCGGGCCCTGTTCGCGGATCAGCGACTGTCCGTGCCGGTCGGCGAGGACGCGGTGAACTCGGTGGTCACCGGCGCGAACCGGCGGCGGCGCAGGCGCACCGTGGTGCTGGCCACCAGCGGCGCGCTCGGTGTCACGGCGGTGCTGCTGGCCGGCGGCCTGTTCGCAGGCCAGGTGATCCGGCCGGGCCAGGTCCAGACCGCGCACCAACCGGGACTGGCCACCTCCAGCTACCAGACCACCGCTCCGGCCCCGTCCTCCCCGTCAGTCCAGCAGACCGGCCCCGAGCCCGAGGCGAGCGCGCCCAAGGTCATCGGACCGACCAGCTACGGGGCCATCACCATCGGCATGACCGCGACCCAGGTGCTGGCAACGAAACTGGTGAACAAGCAGGCCAGCGCGGTCGGCGGCTGCGAGGTCTTTACCTACATGGGGCCGACCGCGAGCAGGCCATCGGCTGCCGCCACGGGTGTGGGCAACACCAGATCGGTGAATGTCTATCTCAGCCCGAGGGCGCCGCTTGGCGTGCAGGAGATCATCGCGCCGCCGGGCGCGACGACGCCGGAGGGTATCGGGGTCGGCTCGTCGGGGTCGGAGATCAGGGCGATGTACGCAAACGTGCCGGCACAGAAGGGCAACGCGCAGTTCGTGCCGATACCAGGTCATCCTGAACTGTCCTATCGGTTCACCCTCTACGCGGACACGGTGACCGTGGTCAGCCTCGGCCTGACCAACGGAATCTGCGCACGCTACTGACCATATAGGACAGTCCGACTGTCCTATATGGTGTTACTTACAGTGCGCCGCCTGGTCCGCTGATCAGAGCTTGCTCAAGAGTTTTTGAAGGCGTGTTGGCACCAGCCGCGCCGGGTCACGCTGTAGCGGCGCCAGCCGCTCGGTGGCATCAGGTGCCCGTGCAGCGTGCCGTCGATCGGTGACCAGTGCAGGTACTCCTCGGCCCACGGCCGGTTCAGCAGGGCCAGCCGCTCCTGGAGTTCGGCCTGCTCCTCGACGGCCTCCCGAACCCAGTGCCAGGCCTGCTTCAACAGTGTCATCATGTCCTCCTTCCAGCTACCATCATCGAAGGGTTGGACGGTGAACTGAAGTCAATATCGAAGGCGGGCGCGTTAATTTGCCGACAAAGCCAAGGCTGAACCCGGGTGGTGCCTACAAAAATGTGACGGCCAAGACTATGAACGGCCCGCAGCTGCTCGACGAGGTCAACGTGCGGCTGCTCGCCGAGCTACAGGCCGACCCCAGGATCACGATGTCCGCGCTGGCCAGGCAGGTCGGCATGTCCGCGCCCGCGGTGACCGAACGGGTTCAGCGACTGGAGCAGGCCGGCGTGATCACGGGCTACTCGGTCAAGGTCGATCCGACGGCCCTCGGCTACCCGGTCACCGTGTTCGTCCGGGTTCGGATCACCACCGGTCGGCTGGACCGCTTCGCCGCCTTCGTCACCACCGTGCCCGAGGTTGTCGAGTGCTACCGGATCACCGGTGAGGACTGCTACCTGCTCAAGGTGCACATCCCGAGCCTCGATCAGCTCGCCGGCATCCTGGACCGGTTCATGGTGCACGGCAGCACCACGTCGTCGGTCGTGGTCGGCACGCCGATCCAGGCCCGCGCGCTACCGCTGCCGGGTGAAGGGGCGATCGAGCAGGTCGGTTAACTCAGCTCGGCCCTGCCACCGGTGATCGGGCGGGCGCGCTGGAAGCTGCCGAACCGGCCGTACGGATAGTCCCCTGGCTCAGGGTCGCTTGCCGCGTCCAGCAACCCGTACTCCTCGGGGGTGAGCACCAGGTCGGCCGCGGCCAGGTTGTCGGCGAGCTGCTCCAGCGTGCGCGCGCCCAGGATCACCGAGCTCACCGTCGGCCGGTCGGCCACCCAGGCCAGCGCGACCTGCGCCTTGTTGACCCCGCGCGTGCTCGCGATCTTGCCGAGCGTCTCCAGGATCTCCCAGGTCCGCTGGTCACCGCTGCGCCTGCCGAACATGAACTTGCCGGGCTGGTGCGAGCCGTCGCCGTAGCGGGTGGTCTCGCCGGCCGGGCCGCCCTGCTGGTACTTGCCGGTCAGCAGCCCGCCGGACAACGGCGACCAGGGCAGCAGCCCCACCTCGTTCTCCTGCGCGGCCGGGATGATCTCCCACTCCAGTTCCCTGGTCAGCAGGTTGTACTGCGGCTGAAGGGTGATCGGCACCGGAAGGCCGGAGAACCGGGCCACGTCAACGGTTTTCTGCAGTTGCCACGCGGTGAAGTTCGACAGGCCGAAGTGCCGGATCTTGCCGGCGCGCACCGCATCGCCAAGGAAGCCAAGGGTTTCCTCGATCGGTGTCAGCGGATCCCAGGCGTGCACCTGGTAGAGGTCGATCACGTCAACGCCGAGCCTGCCGAGCGAAGCGTCCAGCGCGCGGCTCAGATGCCGGCGGGACAGGCCGACACCGTTCGGGTCCTCGGCGGTGGGGAAGCGGCCCTTGGTCGCCAGCACCACCCGGTCGGTCACGTCCGAGGACCGCGCGGCCAGCCAGCGGCCGACGATCCGCTCGGATTCCCCGCCCACGTACACATCCGCGGTGTCCACCAGCGTGCCGCCGGCGGCCAGATACGCGTCGAGTTGGGCGAACGCGCCCTCCTCGGGCGTTGCCGCGCCGAAGGTCATCGTGCCGAGCGCGAGATTCGAGACCACCGTTCCGCTGTTCCCCAGCCTGCGATAGCGCATGTGATCGACTCTACAACGGGCTCCGGTCGATCGGACACGACATGCAACGCGGACCACCCCGGCCGGAACCCAACTCCGAACCGGAGATCCGCAACACCTCGATGCCGGCCGCCTCAAGCCGATCGTTGGTCTCGACGTTGCGCTCGTAGGCGACGACGACACCCGGCGCGAGCGCGAGCGTGTTGTTGCCGTCGTCCCACTGTTCGCGTTCCGCGGTGACCGGATCGAGCCCCGTGTCGATCACCCGCAGTCGATCGATGCCCATGGCCTCGGCCGCAGCGGCCAGGAACGGCCTCGGACCGTCCACCTTGAGCCCGCCCGCGCCGTCCGGGCGCATCGTGTACGCGGAGAGGGTGTCGCGGATCGCCGGGTACATCACCACCGCGTCCGAGTCGACCATGGTGCACACCGTGTCCAGGTGCATGGAGGCCCGCGCCTGCGCGATGGGCAGCGCGAGCACGGTGTGCGCGAGCCCGTCGGTGAACGCCGAACGGGCAACCGATTCCGCGCCGGCGGGCGAGGTCCGCTCGCCGACGCCGACCGCGAGCACCCCGGCGGCGAGCGCCAGCACGTCGCCGCCCTCGACCGGCGCGGAATGCGCCCCGTAGGCGCGCGCGGTGTGTGCGAAGCGCGGGTGGTAGGCGTAGATCAGGTCGGTGATCGCGGATTCCCTGCGCCGGGCCGGCATGCCCATCGACGAGATGGCCACCCGCTCGCCGATCCACACCGACGAGTCCCTTGTGAACAACAGGTTCGGCAGCGGGTCGATCGCGAAGTCGTGCGGATGGTGCATGCGGCGCACCAGCGACATGCCGTCCGAGCCGGGCAGTTCCTCGAAGGTCATACCGGCGGTCAACACCCCGGCCAGCTGCGCGGGCGACATCGTCCCCAGGTGCGTGCGCACGTCGTCGGCCAATTCGGCGCCGAGCCTGCGCTCGTCCACGACGGCCAGCACACCGGCGGTCCGCGCGCGGGCGTCGGCCAGCGCCTCGACCAGCAGGTCGATCAGCAGCAGCACCTCGACACCGCGACCGCGCAGCACCTCGGCGAACGCGTCGTGCTCCTCCTGCGCGCGGTCCACCCAGGGGATGCCGTCGAACAGGAGCTGGTCGTTGTTGCGTGGGGTGAGCCGCTTGAGTTCGGGTCCTGGCCGGTGCAGCAGCACCGTGCGCAGCGGGCCGACCTCGCTGTCCACCCGAGGGGTCTGGTTGATCTGCGACGCGGTCACGCCAAGAAGGCTAGCGCCCCAACACATTTGCTGCGTGTCAGACCGTGATTTCAATCCATATCGATGGTCCAGGCCGTCACCAAGATGGATTCGTTAATCAATGATGCGTTTCAACGCAAGAAGGAAAGCTTGCTGGCCAGCAGCGCGTAACCGACGAACGAGACCACGTCCAGGATCGTGTGCGCGACCACCATCGGCCACAGCCGATTGGTCTTCTGCCACACCCGCCCGAACACCAGACCCAGCACGACGTTGCCGAGGAACCCGCCGAACCCCTGGTAGAGGTGGTAGGACCCACGCAGCACGGCGGAGATCACCAGGCTGGTGTTCTCGGTACGACCCAGCTGCCGCAGCCTCGTCAACAGGTACCCGATGACCAGCGCCTCCTCGGCCCAGGCATTGGCCGCCGCCGAGATCACCAGCACCGGGATCCGCCACCAGGTATCGGAAAGGCTCGCCGGCACGACCGTCAGGTTGATGCCGATGGTGCGGGCCAGCAGATAGAAGCCGAGCCCTGGAATGCCGATCAACGCGGCAAGGCCGACTCCGCGCAGCAGATCGTTGCCGATCCGGGTGCGATCAAGGCCGATCTCGGCCAGCTTCAGCCCGGTCCGGTAGACCAGATACGCGCCGAGCGAGCCCCACGCCAGCAACTGCAACGCATCCGCGAGCTGCGCGAACAGGTCGAACAGCTGCACCCGCGCCAGCGGTGCGTTCAACAGCGCCTGCTGCTTGTTCAACGCGACCGGGGCGGCCAGCGAGTCCAGCAGCGAGACCAGGCTGCGCAGCCCCGACCAGCCGAGGGTGGCCGCGAACACGATCACGATTTCCAGCCCGGCGATCCGGCGCTTCTCCGGCTCGATGCCGACGATTCCATTCGGGGAGGTGGGCCGCAGCCAGTCCCGGACAACGTTCGGCACGCCCGCAGACTAGCGTGGTGGTGTGCCAAAACTCGCCACCGCCGACGCCGTGGACGCGGCGCAGCTGATCGAATTCCTCCGCCCCCGCCATCGCGCCATCGTCGTCACCCGGCGCAAGGACGGCTCACCGCAGATGTCCCCGGTGTCCTTCGGGGTCGACGCCGAAGGCCGGATCGTCATCGCCACCTACCCGCAGCGGGCCAAGATCCGCAACGCGCGGCGCGACCCGCAGGTCTCCGTCTGCGTCATCTCCGACGACTGGAACGATCCCTACGTCCAGGTCGACGGCACCGCCGAAGTGCTCGACCTGCCCGATGCGCTGGAGCCGCTCGTCGACTACTTCCGGGTGATCTCCGGTGAACACCCGGACTGGGACGAGTACCGGGAAGCCATGCGTCGTCAGGGCAAATGCCTGCTGCGCATCACGCCGCAACGCTGGGGTCCGGTCGCCACCGGCGGCTTCCCGCCCGAACTCGCGGAGCGCTAACTGTCTCGGGTCCTGGCCAGGAACGGGCAGCCGACCATCCGGCGCAGCTCGATGGCCAGGCCCTGCGGGGTTTGCACCGGATTCGAGAACGCCAGCCGCACGTCGTGGTCGCCGCTCGTCGCCTCGACCCGCAGCCGCAGGCCGTAGCGGTCGAGGCCGAGCGGGCGGACATTGCCGCCGCGCAGGGTCTCCGGCAGCAGCCGGGTGAGCATGCCGACCACGTCGCGGTGCACCGAGTCGAGGTGGTGCAGCCAGTTGTCCTCGAACTCGTAGAACGGGTCCGGGGTCGCCGCCGCGAACTCCTCTGGCGAGATCGACGATGTCCCCTCGCTGTCCGCGAGCACCAGCGAGGCCGGGGTCAGCCGCAGCACGCCGACGCCGTGCCCGACGTCGAGCAGCCTGCTGTCGGCGCGGTCCTCGGCGACCAGCACGGCCCGCGACCGCGCTTCGGCAGGGTCCAGCGCGACCAGCAGTCCGGTGATCCACAGCAGCGCGCGTACCGGCTCGCGCAGCTCGACCGCGGCCCGGTCGGCCACCTCGACCATGGCCGGCAGCCTGCCGGCCCGCGCCGCGTCGAACAGCGGATGGTCCTGCGCCAGCAGCACGGTCACCGTGCCGTCGGAGTGCACGTGGTGCAGGTGTGGTTCGATCCGGTCCGCTGACGTGGTGTCCTGATCGGGTTCGGAGCGGAGCAGTACGGCGCGGCCACCCCGGGCGGCGATCGTGCGTGCCCGCTCGGCGGGTTGCGGCACCGGCGGTCGTCGGACGGTCTGGCTCATGCGCTCACCTCCTCAAGTTAGGGGAGCCTAACTTGTCTGCCGGTCCGAGGGATAGCCCCTCCCGAGAAGTATGTACTGATCACGCCCTTGGAGGCTCCTCGTGCAACCCGTCGATGGTCAACCCACCGCAACGACACCGTCGGCCGCGCAGCCGCCGCTGGTGCTGCCCTTCGAGCACGGCCGCGCCATCGATGATCCCAACACCGCACTGCTCCAACAGGCCCGCACCAGGACCGTGCGCAGGTTGATCCCCTCGGTGCTGTGCGTCCTCCTGCTTGCCGGAATCGAGGCTTTGTCCATCATCGCTGGGATGATCCCGGACGTGGTCGTGCTGGGCGCCGTGACGCTCGCGCTGGGCCCGCTGGTCGTCATCGCGGTCGTGACGCAGATACCGCAGCAACGGCGCGGCAAGGCCCTGCTGAGCCGCTACGGCTGGCGCGGCGCGCCGGCAACCCTGCTCGCGGACAAGCCCTGCCTTGCGAGGGTCGGGCTCGACGGCGCCGAGGTGACGCTGCGCCTGCGCCGGATGAACTGGATCGGCAAGCAGGCGCTGCTGCGCACCGGCACGCTGTGGGTCTGCGGACCCGACGAGCGTGGCCGCGCCCTGGTCCGAGTGGCCGGCTCGGTCGGACAGGCCCTCGCCGACGTGACCGACTTGGTGCCGAGTGGGGTGCCACCGGTCCTGGCACGCCCGACCGGGCCACGACCCGCCGACGACCCGGCCCTGATCTGGGCTCGTCACGCCTACCACCGCGGGATGGTGATCATCATCGGCGTGCTGGTGCTGCTCACCGGAGTGTGCGTCGGCTTCCTGACCCGATTCGACTTCGGCCGGGCCGACTCGGGCACGGTGGGCGGCCTTGTCGCCGTCCCGGTGATGCTGCTGCTGATCGGCTGGTCCTATCTGGTGGGCTTGCGTGCGCTGCGGCGCTACGCGGACGCGCCGTGCTGGCTGCCGGTGCAGGTCAGCCTGGACACCTGGGACACCCCGGCCACCATGGCCGTACGCACCGGCACCGGCAGGTTGATCCTCCCCAACGGCTGGCACGGTTACGCCGACTTTCCCCGGCTGCCCCTCGACCTCGCCGCCAACCTGCGCGCCACCGGCGTGCTGTGGCTGGCAGGCGAACCGACGCCGGGCACGACAGTGCCGATCGGCCTGCCCGGCTACCCGCTGCGCGCCGTCGTGAAAATTCGTGGCTAATCCCAGTCCGGCCCTCGGCGCGCCCAGCTCCACGCATAGCGCGCGTCCTCGCACGAAGTGGCGGCCTCGCCGAGCTCCAACGGGCGGAAGGTGTCGATCATGACCGCGGTCTCGTCGAAGTAGTCCACCCCGATCGAGCCCTCCGCCGCGCCCGGCTGCGGGCCGTGCGTGAAGCCCGACGGGTGCAGCGACAGCGACCCGATGCCGATACCCGAGCCCTTGCGCGCCTCGTAGTCGCCGCCGACGTAGAACATCAGCTCGTCCGAGTCGACGTTCGCGTGGTTGTAGGGCACCGGAATGGACAGCGGGTGGTAGTCGACCTTGCGCGGGACGAACGAGCAGACCACGAAGTTCGGGCCGTCGAAGGTCTGGTGCGCAGGCGGGGGCTGGTGGATCCGGCCGGTGATCGGCTCGAAGTCGCGGATGTTGAACGCCCACGGGTACAGGCAGCCGTCCCAGCCGACCACGTCGAAGGGATGGTTGGCGTAGGTGTAGCGGGTCAGCCCGGACCGGTGTGACACGAGCACCTCGACATCGGTCCCCTCCACCACCAGCGGCTCGGTCGGCCCGCGCTGATCGCGTTCGCAGTACGGCGAGTGCTCAAGGAACTGGCCCTTGCTCGCCAGATAGCGCTTGGGCGGCCCGACGTGCCCGTTGGCCTCGATCACGTACAGCCGCAACGGCTCGGCGCCCGCCGGCACAACGCGGTACGTGCACGAGGTCGGGATGACCACGTAGTCGCCGTCGCCGACGGGCAGCGCGCCGTAGACGGTCTCGATCGTGCCGGCCCCGCCCTGCACGTAGAGCAGCTCGTCGCCGGCCGCGTTGCGGTACAGCGGACTCGGCGTGTCCGCGACCACGAAGCAGATCCGCACGTCCGCATTGCCCAGCAGGAGCCGTCGGCCCGTGACCGCGTCCGTGCCGGCCGCGAACTTCAGGTCCTGGGTGCGCAGGTGCCTCGGCTTGAGCGGGTGGTTGGGCATCGTCTGCCGGCCACCGATGACCGCGTCGTCGACGGCCTCCGCGTTGACGATCGCGGTCGGCAGATACCGGTGGTAGAGCAGGGCGGAATCGGCGGAGAAACCCTCGACGCCCATCAGCTCTTCGGCGTAGAGACGACCATCCGGTGCGCGGAACTGGGTGTGCCGCTTTCGGGGTATTTCACCAACGCTGCGGTAGTAGGGCATTGCTCCACCTGTGTTCGATAAACGGACAACTTTGTTCGTATGGCTGACACCGTTAGCGTGTCACCCGTGTCAAGCGCAGCCGAACTCCGTTCGCCAGGTCCGTTTGGTGTTCCGCCCCTGCTGGCGCGGCTTGTTGACGATGCCGCGCTGTTCCCACCCGGCAACGCGAACATGCCGGACGCGGTGGCCGGACACCTCACTTCGAGGGTGGGGGAACGGGCCGGGATCCTCGGACTGTTCCTGTGTCAGGCCAGCAGGCTGCCCGAGCTGATCACCGAGCTGATCAAGGTCAAACCGACCAAGCCGATCGCGCTGTCCCTGGTGGTCGACACCGGGCTCGGCGGCGTGCCCAAGGCGGTGTCGATCGTCGAGTCCCGCACCGAACTGCTGGCCCTGCGCATGGTCGAGATGCCGGCGCCTTCGGACGTTGACGAGGTGTGGCTGGAGCGGGTCGCCGAGTTCGTGCCGGAGGACGCGGTCCGGGTGATCGAGCCGCGCCGCGGCGGGGCCGAATGGCTGGAGGGGGTGCGCCGGGTCGCCGAACACGGCTACTGGCCCAAGCTGCGCTGCGGCGGCCTGTCCAACGAGGCGTTCCCCAGCGTCGACGCGGTCGCCGACTTCCTCGCCGTCGTCACCCGCGCGAACGGCTCGTTCAAAGCGACCGCAGGCCTGCACAACGCGCTGCGGCACACCGACCCGGAGACCGGCTTCACCCACCACGGCTTCCTCAACCTCCTCGTCGCAACCGCCCGCGCCCTGCACGGCGGCGACGTGCGCGAAGCGCTCAAGAGCGAGGACGCCGAGGCGCTGTCCACCGAGGCGGCCGCACTGCCGGACGAGGCCGCGCACGCGGTCCGCGCGGTGTTCGCCTCCTACGGCTCCTGCTCGCTCGCTGACCCCGTTTCGGACCTGGAAGGGCTCGGACTGCTGTGAGTTGGATCGAGGACCCGGAATTCGCGACGGACAAGCCATTCGGGCCGCAGACGCTGCCCTACGGGGTCATCGACGCCGGCGACGGGCCGATGGTCGCCGTCCGCGTCGGTGATCACGCGCTGCCGCTGCGCGGCCTGTCCGCGGTCCTGGGTCCTCGGCTGGCCACCCTGGCGGCATCGGACAGCCTGGACCCGCTGCTGGCCTCGTCAAGGGCCACCTGGGCCGAGTTGCGGGCCCGGCTGAGCGAGGTGGTCGCCAGCAACACCCGGCCGCGCGGCGTCGAACAGATCCCGCTGGACCGCCTTGCCACCCGGCTGCCCTTCACCGTCGCCGACTACGTCGACTTCTACTCCTCCAAGCACCACGCCACCAACGTCGGCAGGATCTTCCGCCCCGACGCCGACGCCCTGCTGCCGAACTGGACGCACCTGCCGGTCGGCTATCACGGCCGCGCCGGCACCGTGGTCGTCTCGGGTACCGACATCGTCCGGCCCTACGGGCAGCGCAAGGGCGCCGACGGCGTCGAATTCGGGCCGAGCGTGCGGCTGGACATCGAGGCCGAGGTCGGCTTCGTCTGCGGCGGCCCGGTGACCGCGCGGGTGCCCACCAAGGCGGTCGCCGAGCATGTGTTCGGTGTGGTCCTGGTCAACGACTGGTCGGCACGCGACATCCAGGCCTGGGAGTACCAGCCGCTCGGCCCGTTTCTCGGCAAATCCTTCGCGACCTCGATCAGCGCCTGGATCACCCCGCTGGAGGCGTTGCGCGACGCCCGCGTCCGGCCGCCCCGGCCGGACCACGAACTCCAGCCCTACCTGGTCGAGGACACGCCCTGGGGCCTCGATGTGAACTTGACTGTTGACTGGAACGGCACGGTCGTGTCCCGGCCCCCGTTCAACACGATGAGCTGGTCCTGCGCGCAACAGCTCGCGCACATCACCGTCAACGGCGCCACCGTGCGGCCCGGCGACCTGTTCGCCTCGGGCACCGTGTCTGGCCCCGAGGCGGGCCAACGGGGTAGCTTCCTTGAACTCAGTTGGGGCGGCAGGGACGCGATCACACTGGGGGACGGGACTCAGCGCACGTTCCTGCGGGACGGGGACACGATCGTGATCACCGGCAGCGCACCAGGGCCGGGCGGCTCGTGTGTCGGCATCGCCGAAGTCGCCGGCATGGTGGTGCCGGCGGACGCACCTGGCCGAAGCTGACGATCAGCTCCCCGAAGGGAGGCCGGTGTCGTGGTGACCCCGCGTTCGGTCGGCGCCGCGCGACTCGCTCAGGTCGGCAGGCCGGGCACCCAGCGCACGCCTGCGCACAGCAGCCGGGAGAGCTCGCTGACCCTGGAACGCGGCCTCGCCGTGCTCCAGGCGGTCGCCGACTCCGAATCCGAAGCGCCCACCATCAGCGACCTTGCCACGGCCATCGGCGCCAGCCGAGCCGCCATCTACCGCCTGCTGGTGCCGTTGCAGGAACGTGGGCTCGTCCGCCGCGAAGGCTCGCGCGTACGACTCGGCCTCGGCATGCTGCGCCTGGCCGCCAGGGTCGTGCCACAGTTGCGCATGGTCGCCGCACCCATGCTCCGCACCCTCGCCGAGGAAGTCGGCGCCACCGCGCACCTGACCGTCGCCGAAGGCGACGACGCGCAGGCCATCGCGGTCGTCGAACCATCCTGGACCGCCTACCACGTGGCCTACCGCGTCGGCAGCCGTCACCCGCTCGAACGCGGTGCCGCGGGCCGCGCCATCCTGCTCCCGGCCAGCGGCGCACCCTGGGCCACCTCCACCGGCGAACTCCAGTCCGGCGCCTACGGCCTGGCCGCCCCGGTGCGGGGCGTACCCGAACTACGCGCCAGCGTCGGCGTCGTCGCCATGCAACGCCTCGACGACGCCGACGTCGGACCGAAGGTCGTCCGCGCCGCCGCCGACCTCACCGAGGCGCTCCGATGACCGACTACACCCCCGGCTGGGCGCCGGACATGTTGGCCATGCTCACCGCCCGCACCGCGGCCGAGCGCGCCGGTTTCCTGCTGCCGCTGCTGGCACCCGGCCAACGCGTCCTCGACCTCGGCTGCGGCCCCGGCACCATCACCGAGGGGCTCGCCGACGCGATCGCCCCCGACGGCGTCCTGCTCGGCGTCGACCGCGAACACACCCAACTCCAACTGGCCCGCTCCGCCGTGCCAGCACATTTCGCCGCCGCCCGAGCGGACGCCCTCCCGATCGCCACCCACACCCTCGACGTCGCCTTCGCGCACGCCGTCTTCGAACACCTACCCGACCCAGGGTTCGCACTGACCGAACTACGCAGGGTGCTCCGCCCCGGCGGCCTACTCGCACTGTCCAGTTCGGACTGGAGCGGCGCTCTGCTCGATCCGCACACCGCCGACGTCGACCGCGCCCTTGCCGGTCACTACCGCCTCCGCCGCGAAGCAGGCGGCGACCCGTTCATCGGCGGCCGCCTTGCCGATCTCGTCCGCGCGAACGGTTTCGCCTCGGTCCGTGCACAAGCGCACCAACGAGTGGACATGACCTACCGCCAACTCGCCGACTACGTCCACGTCCGCCTGTCCGCCGCAGGCGACACCGCAGGCGCCGAGGCCGCCGCCCGCTGGGCCGAACAGGACGGCCGCTTCATCCAACGCTGGGTCGAGGTCACCGCGCACGCGCCGACGACCGACTAGTAGGCAACTGGACCAAAGCCGCTGGGTGCCGTCCAAGCGGGGTCTTTGTGCGTCTGAGGCGCGGTAGAACGGGACCTACGTCCTGGTCCTTCGGGACTGTCGCCGGATGGCGGGGGCTTGATACCGGGACGACACTGAGCGACGTGGACGTGCTCGCGATCGCGCGGTGGCAGTTCGGCATCACCACCGTCTATCACTTTCTGATGGTGCCGCTGACCATCGGCCTGTCCGTGTTGGTCGCGGGCATGCAGACCGCGTGGCTGCGCACGGGCAAGCGCAAGTACTACGCGATGACCAAGTTCTGGGGCAAGCTGCTGCTGATCAACTTCGCGATGGGCGTGGTGACCGGGCTCGTGCAGGAGTTTCAGTTCGGGATGAACTGGAGTTCCTACTCGCGGTTCGTCGGCGACGTGTTCGGCGCGCCGCTGGCGATGGAGGGCATTGTCGCGTTCTTCATCGAGTCGACGTTCCTCGGGCTGTGGATCTTCGGGTGGGACCGGTTGCCGAAGGGCGTGCATCTGGGTTGTGCGTGGGCCTTTTCGTTGGCGACGATCGCGTCGAGCTATTTCATTCTGGCGGCGAATTCGTGGATGCAGCATCCGGTCGGCGTGACGATGGTGCACGGCAGGCCGGAGTTGACATCGATCTGGGCGGTGTTGACCAATCCGACGTTGTTGGCCGCGCTGCCGCATACGGTCGCGGGTTGTTTCGCGGTTGGCGCCACGTTCCTGGTCGGCATCGGGGTGTGGCATCTGCACCGGAGCAAGGCCGAGGATACCGAGGGCCGCGCGGTGTGGCGGGCGTCGTTGAAGCTGGGCGCGTGGGTCGGCATCCTGGCTTTTGCCGCGGTCGCGATCACCGGTGACCAGCAGGGCAAGCTGATGTTCCAGCAGCAGCCGATGAAGATGGCTGCGGCGGAAGCCTTGTGTCACACCGAACAACCCGCGAGTTTCTCCGTGCTCGCGGTCGGCAACGTGGCCAAACCCGACTGCGAGAGCGTGAAAAGCCTCGACCTTCCTTACCTGCTCTCGTTTCTGGCGACGGGTGACTTCACCTCGAAGGTGCAGGGCGTGCAGGAGTTGATCCCGCAGTATCAGGCCAGGTACGGGACGAACTATCCCAACGATCCCGCCCTCGGCGCGCTGGCCGGCAAGCCCATCGACTACGTGCCCGACCTCCCGGTGACCTACTGGGGGTTCCGCCTGATGATCGGGTTCGGCGGGCTCGCCGCGTTGGCCGCGGTCGGGGTGTTGTGGCTGACCAGGAAGGGCCGGTTTCCGAGGGGTCGACCGGGCCGCTGGTTCACCTGGCTGGCGCTGGCCAGCATCGCGACTCCGTTCCTGGCCAACAGTTTCGGCTGGATCTTCACGGAGATGGGCCGTCAGCCGTGGGTGGTCGCGCCGAACCCGACCGACATCGACGGCGTGTGGATGTACACCGCGCAGGCCGTCTCCTCCGGCATCACCGTTGGTGAGGCGCTGACCTCGGTGATCACCTTGACCGCGGTGTACGTGGTGCTCGCGGTGATCGAGTCGGTGGTGATGGTGCGTTACGTGCGCGCCGGCCTGCCGGGGGTGCTGCCGCCCGAGGGGGACAAACCCTCCGACGACGTCCTGGCCTTCGCCTACTAGAGAGGAGCGCGACCGTGTCCCTGCCAACCATCTGGTTCTGCGTGATCGCCTTCTTCTGGGTGGGCTATCTCTTCCTTGACGGGTTCGACCTCGGTGTCGGCATGCTGCTGCCGGTTCTCGGCCGGGGCGACACCGGGCGACGGGTGCTGCTCAACACGATCGGGCCGGTCTGGGACGCCAACGAGGTGTGGCTGGTGGTCGCGGGGGCGGCGACGTTCGCGGCCTTCCCGGACTGGTACGCGGCGCTGTTCTCCGGCGCGTACCTGCCGACGCTGGTCCTGCTGGTCGCGTTGATCAGCCGGGGTGTGGCCCTGGAGTACCGGGGCAAGATCGACGCGCAGCGTTGGCGGCGCGGCTGGGACGTGGTGATCGTGCTCGGCTCGCTGCTGATCGTGCTCGGGGTCGGCCTGCTGGTCTCGGTGACCGCGTTGGGGCTGCCGCTGGACGCGCAGGGCAACCGGGTCGGGTCGGCGTTCGCCGCGCTGCGGCCGGACACGCTGCTGGGCGCGGTCGGCTTCGCCGGCTTCGCCATCCTGCACGGCGCGGTGTTCCTGGCGTTGAAGACCGAGGGTGAGGTACGGGATCGGGCGCGCCGGTTCGCGTTGCGGGCCGCGCCGGTCGCGCTGCTTCCGTTGCTCGGGCTGCTGATCATTCTGGCGACCCGGTCCGGGTCGACGTGGGTGTGGGCGCCGTTCGGGGTCGTGGTGCTGGCCGGGATCCTCGCGCCGCTGCGGCTGCGCGCGGACCGGGACGGGCAGGCGTTCGCCGCGCTGGGCATCGTCATCCTGGCCGCACTGGTCACGTTGTTCGGCAGCGTCTACCCGAACGTGCTTCCGTCTACATTGGACGCTGCGAATTCGCTGACCGTGAGCGGTGCCGCGTCGAGTAGCTACACGTTGACGGTGATGTCCTGGTTGGCGGCGTTCGGCGCGCCGGTCGTGTTGATCTACCAGGGCTGGACCTACTGGGTGTTCCGCCGCAGGCTCGGCACCCGCCACATCCCGAAGGCGCACACCCCGTGAGCGCAACGCAAACCTCCCCGGACCGGCCTACTCCCGCCCGAGTCAGGTCCGGGCGAGGCCCGCTCGGCGCGTTGCCTCGCCTATCCGTGGCGACGCGCCGGGCGCTGGTCGCCTGCGCGGTCCTGGCCACCGGCGCGACCATCGCCACCGTGCTCGCCGCGAGCGTGCTGGCCACTGCCCTCGCCGGCATCGTGACCGCGCATCGCGCGCCGAGTGCCATCGAACTCGCGCTGCTCGCCGGCGCGGTGCTCGCGCGCGCCTTGTTGGCCTGGGCGAACCAGTCGGTTGCCGCGCGAGCCGCTGCTGGCGCCAAGGAGGAACTGCGGGCCGCGCTGCTGGACGCGGCGCTGCGGCTGGGACCGGAGTGGCTGGCCGAACACGGGCCTGCCGAACTGACCGCGTTGGCCACCAGGGGTTTGGACGCGCTCGACGAGTACTTCACCCGCTACCTGCCCGCGCTGATCACCGCCGCGCTGGCGCCGCCGCTGGTCGGCGTATGGATTCTGGTGCAGGACTGGCGCAGCGCGATCCTGGTCGCGATCACCGTGCCGCTGATCCCGGTGTTCGCCATCCTGATCGGCCGCTTCACCGAGTCCCGCGCCTCTGGTGCGGCGGACGCGACCGCGCGGCTGGCCGGGCATCTGCTTGAGCTGATCCGGGCGTTGCCGGTGCTCACCGCGTTCGGTCGGGCCGCCGCGCAGGCCAAGGCCGTGGGGCGGGTTTCCCAGGAGTATCGACGGAAGACCCTGGCCACGTTGCGGGTCGCGTTTCTGTCGGCACTCGCGCTGGAGGTCATTGCCACGCTGTCCGTCGCCCTGGTCGCGGTGGACATCGGCGTGCGGCTGGTGGGCGGTTCGCTCGGGCTGGCGACCGGGTTGGCGGTGCTGATCCTCGCGCCCGAGTGCTACCTGCCGCTGCGTGCGGCCGGGGCCGCGCACCATGCCAGCGAGGACGGCCTCGAAGCTGTCCGCCGCGTCACCGAGGTACTCGACGCGGCGGAGAACAGTGTTGGTGTCGAAGGGAGTCGGGTTCCGAAAGGGGTGCAGCCTGACTCCCTTCGACATCGGCTCGACGTGCTCGATCTGCGGGTTTCCCGGCGCGGTCGGTACGCGCCGGACGGGCTCTCGTTCAGTGTCGAGGCCGGTCGACTTGTCCGGTTGGATTCGCCGAGCGGGACCGGGAAGTCCAGTGCATTGGCCGTACTGCTGGGTTTCGCAGCGCCGGATGCGGGTCTTGTGCTCGTCGACGGCGTCAAACTGTCCACACTGGACATCGAGGAGTGGCGGCGGCAGATCGCCTGGATTCCGCAGCGGCCGACGTTCTCCGCGTCGACCGTCACCGAGGAGCTACGGCTCGCGGTGGCCGAATACGGCGAGGTCGACGAGGCGGAACTGGACGAAGTCACGGCTTCCGTCGCCGCGTGGCACCTGCGCGACCGAAGCGTCGACGAACTGTCCACAGGGGAGCGGCAGCGCGTCGCGGTGGCCCGCGCCCTGATGCGGGTGCGCCGCGGCGCGTGGCTACTGCTGGCCGACGAACCCACCGCGCACCTGGATTCGGCCACCGCAGCGGTCGTGAACGGCGCGATCGAGCACGCGGTCGACAACGGCGCCGCCGTGGTGCTCGCGACGCACGCCGCAGCCGGTCCGACCGAGGACCCGACCTCCGCCGAGGAACCGCAGCGACTCGACCAAGCATCGGAAAGCCAACAACGCCCACCGCTACTTGGCGCGCTTCGCGACCTGTTGACCGGGCGCGGTGCGGCAGGCGCGCTGCTCGGCGCACTGGCGCTGGGCTCCGGCGTCGCGCTGACCGGCACAGCGGCCTGGCTGATCGCGACCGCGTCGCAGCACCCGCCGATTCTCACGCTGTCCGTGGCGATCGTCGCGGTCCGGGCGTTCGGCCTGGCCAAGGGCGTACTGCGCTACGCGGAGCGGATGGTGTCGCACGATGCGGCCTTTGCCGCTTCGGGTGCGTTGCGGGTGCGGTTGTGGTCCGCGCTGGCGCGGCTCGGCCCGGCACGGACCGCGCGGCTGCGCCGCACCGACGGTCTGGCCCGGCTGGTCGACGACACCGACACGGTCCGCGATCTGGTCCCGCGCGTTCTGCAACCGCCGCTGGTCGCCCTGGTCGTCGCCGTCGGTGCGGTCGTCACCTTCGCGTTGCTGCTGCCTTCGGCGGCGGTCGCGCTGGCCATCGCGCTGGTTGTCGCTGGTGTCGGTGGTTGTGTCGCCGCTGTACTGGTGGCTCGGCGCGCGTCGACCGCACTCGCGCGGGGGCGCCGTGAACTGGGCACCGCGGTCCTCGGCCTGCTCGAAGGCGCCGGCGAACTGCTGGCCAACGGGGCGCAGCGGCTGCGTCGCGCCGAACTCGCGCGGCTCGACGACACACTCGCGAGCCGGGCGCGCCGCCAGGCGTTCGGCGCGGGCGCCGCGAGCGCGATCACGCTGGCCGCGTTGGGATTGGCCAGCGTGGCCTCGGTCTGGCTGGCCGGCGACGCGGTGGCCGCCGGTCGCCTGGCCCCGGTGCTCGCACCGGTGTTGGCGCTGGTTCCGTTGGCACTGGCCGAAACCTTCGACGCGCTCGGCCCGGCCGCCCAGCGGCTGGACGCGCTGCGGGACGCACATTCCCGCATTGCCGAGGTGCTCACCGAACCCGCCGAGGCCCGCGCGAAAGCGGAGATCAGCGCGGACGGTTCGATCACCCTCACGGGTGTCGACGCCCGCTGGCCCGGCGCCGCGACACCGGCCCTGCGCGGCGTGGACCTTCATATTCCGGCCGGTGCGCGGGTTGCGGTGGTCGGTCCGTCCGGTGCTGGCAAATCGACGCTGCTCGCGCTGTTGCTCGGTTTTCTGCCGCCCGAGCGCGGCACGCTGACCGTGCCGGAGACGGTCACCTGGTGCCCGCAGGAACCGCAGCTGGTGTCGACGACAGTCCGGGAGAACCTGCGCATCGCCGACCCAAACGCCGACGACGACGCGCTGCGCGCCGCGCTCACCCGTGCCGCCCTGCCGAACTGGACCGATCGGCTGGACATCCGGCTCGGCGCGACCGGTGCAACTGTGTCCGGCGGCGAGGGCACCCGGCTGGCCGTGGCCCGCGCCCTGCTGCACGCCAAGCCCGGTGGGCTGGTGCTGTTCGACGAGCCCACCGCGCACCTCGACCCGATCAGCGCGGCCATCGTGCTCGACACGATCGGCCAGGGTCTGCATGATCACACCGTGCTGCATGTCACGCACGAGCAGGCGCAGGCCGCCGACGCTGACATGGTCATCGAGGTTCGTGCAGGTCAGGTGCTGGTTCGGCAATCCGGCGAAGGCCTGCTCGCGAGTAGTGGCAGGACGTAGCCTTGACCTTGCTCATGGACCTCAACCTCGCCACAAGAACCCTCAAGGCGTCGACCGAGATCGCGACGGCCGCCCTCTCCGAGGAGGACCCCGACGTCGTGCTGCGCCTGGTGGTGCGGCGCGCCGCCGAACTGGCCGAGGCCGACCTCGGCCTGGTGATGATGCGCGGCCAGGACGATTCGGTCACGGTGGAGGCCGCCTACGGCGAGGTCGGGCCGGGCGAGGAGGAACACCCGCTCGGTCTGGTGTTGTCCGCCCGATCCTCGGCCGCGCGGGTGGCCAGGGGCGGGGTGCCGGTGGTCGTCGACGAGTTCACCACCGACCCGCGTACCGCGCCCTTCGTGCCGCGTTCGCTGCGCGGCTACGGGCCTTTCGCGGCAGCGCCGTTCGGTTCGCTGGAACGCAGGCTCGGCGTGCTCACCGTGTACCGGCGGCGTGGTGCCGCTCCGTTCACGCCGGTCGCGGTCGAGGTGTTGACCGCGTTCGCGACTCAGGCCGGCCTGGTGGTGATGCTGGCCGAGGGCTCGACCGCGCGGCAGCGGGTCGCGGTCTACGAGGAGCGCGAACGCATCGCGCGCGACCTGCACGACGTGATCATCCAACGGCTCTACGCGGCAGGCGTGCAGCTCGACCTGCTGGGCAGGCGGATGTCGCGACGCCTGGCCCGCAAGGAGTCGGCGCGGCTCGGCGACGCGGTCGAGCAGCTCGACGAGACCATCGCCGAGGTGCGCGCGACCGTGAGCGCGCTGCGCGACGGCGACCCGACCGAACCGGCCGCCCGCGCAGACTTCTTCGACTCGGTCCGCGCCGAGGTGGACATCGCGGCCGAACTGCTCGGCTTCGCGCCGTCGCTGGCCCTGTTCGGCGATGCCGCCACGCTGCCGGTCGTGGTCGCGGACAACGCCCGCGCCGCCCTCCGCGAGGCACTGTCCAATGTGGTCAGACATGCCGGTGCCGGCACGGTGTCGGTACAGGTCAAGGCGGCCAAGCACGAACTGACCGTGCAGGTGCGCGACGACGGCTGTGGCATCCCGCGCGGGGTGACCCGGCGCGGCCTGCGCAACCTCGAGGACCGGGCGCACGCGGTGCACGGCGAGTGCGTGATCGACTCGTCGGCCAGCACCGGCACCAAGGTCACCTGGTGGGCCCGCATCTAGGTCCTATTTGGACCGACGCGCCACCCAGGCGACGGCCTGCGTGCGGCGTTGCATGCCCAACTTGGCCAGTACCGAGGTGACATAGTTCTTCACGGTCTTCTCGGCGAGGAACAGCCGCTCCGCGATCTGCCGGTTGGTCAGGCCCTCGCCGAGCAGTTCCAGCACCTTGCGCTCGCGTTCGGTCAGGTTCGAGAGTTCGTCGGTTTCGCTGGCGCGCATCCGGTCCAGGACCCGGGCCGTCGTCACCGGGTCGAGCAGGGAATGGCCCGCCGCGACCTCGCGCACCGCGGTCACCAGGTCCTGACCGCGCACCTGCTTGAGCAGGTAGCCCGACACGCCCGCGCCGATCGCGTCCAGGATGACCCGCTCGTCGTCGAACGCGGTGAGGACGAGGCAGCGCGGCCCGTCGGCCGCCGCGCGCAGGCTGCGGCACAGCGCGACCCCGTCGCCGTCGGGCAGCCGGATGTCCACAACGGCGACGTCCGGTTTGCGGGCCGCGGCCACGGTCAGCGCCTCGGCCACCGTGCCGGCCTCGGCGACCACGTCGATGTCCCGCTCGTTGTCCAACAGGTCGCGCACGCCCCTGCGGACGACCTCGTGATCGTCGACGAGCAGCACCCGGATCGCCACTGCTCAACCGTACGGCCAGTGGTCGCGGCGACCCGATGGAGTGAGTGTGATCCCCGACCAGTCCCCAACCCCCGGGTTCTGGCCCGTCCACATCCCCCGGCGAGACCAACCTGGCTCAACGCGAAGGCGTGCACAACAGATGATCTCCTGCCCACAGGTTGTGCACAGAGTTGTCCACATGCGGTGGATACCTAGCGTGTTCTGGATCACACCTGATCGTGCGGTTTCGTCACAGGAGTAACACCAGTTCGGTGGCGGCGAGCCAACTCGGCGTATGCCGCCGGATTTGTCGCGATCCACTGCCGTGCGCCTGTGGACAACGGACGCTGATCCCTGGCCACCTGGCCGAGTACCACCAGCTCACCGTCGATCTCGGTGTTGGGGGCGACCGTCGCGCCAGCCGCGACCAGCGTGCGCGGGCCGATGACCACCCCGTCCTGGATGGTCGCGCCGTTGCCGATCAGCGCCTCGGCGCCGATCTTCGCGCCGTGCACGACGCACACGTGGCCGACGGTCGCGCCCGGACCGACCTCGGTGCCCTCCGGGCCGCCGTGCAGCACCGAGTTGTCCTGGATGTTCGCGCCGGCC
Source organism: Pseudonocardiaceae bacterium (assembly GCA_036500685.1). Classification (GTDB taxonomy): domain Bacteria; phylum Actinomycetota; class Actinomycetes; order Mycobacteriales; family Pseudonocardiaceae; genus CAJCJE01. The sequence goes on from DASYBO010000221.1 coordinate 25,448, forward strand.
CTGACGATCACCGGACCGAAGTCCGCGCGCAGCACGGCGCCGTACCAGACCGAGGCGTCGGCCTCGACGGTCACGTCGCCGACCAGCGTCGCGGTCGGGGCGATCCAGGCGGAGGGATGCACGGTGGGGCTGACGCCCTCGAAGGCGAATAGCGGCATCGCCACACCATAAGAGGCTCAGGCCGGTGTCGGGTGGTCCGCGTTGGCGAAGACCTCGTCCCAGGCCGCCGCGACCTGATGGCCGCAGACCTCCGGCGAGACCCCGCCGACCCCGGTGCCGAGCCCCGGAATCGCGATGGTGCGGATCGCGCCGCGGACCGGCTCACCGTCCTCGAGTCGCCCGTCGCGCCAGAGCCGGAACACCGCGCGGGCGGCCAGGTAGGGGTGCACGGTGTCGGCGGGCAGCGTCTCGCCGGGTTGGCGCATGGTGGGGGCGCTGATCAGCCAGCGCGGGGTGCGTACCCCGGTCGCCACGACCACCGCTTCGCCGACCGGGAGCTCGCCGCCGTGCAGGGCCAGGACCGCCCTGCGTACCTCCTGCTCGATGTCCGGCCAGGCCGCGGAGTACGCCGCGTCGATGCCGCCGCGCATCCAGCCGTAGGAGTTGGCCGGGCTCACGGCCGCGTCCGCCGCGACCTCGAGCACCGAGCCGTGATGCACCCTGATCTGGGCGCGGTCGGCGGCGACGGACTGCCAGACCCGGGTCAGGGCTTCGCCGCGCGCACACAGCACCAGCCGCGGCCGGGGGGTCCGCGGGGGCTTGGCGGTGGCTGGGAAACCCGAACTCACGCTTCCAGCATGTCATTCCGGGCCAGTGCGAGTAACCAGGTGAAGTACCGGCCGAACGGGTGATTACCGCTACACCTGGCCGAAACCGGGGCCGAATGGTCGCGTGGGTTGCCTGCGGTTGGGCTATGCGCTGAATGACTAAGGTTGCCCCGTGTCGCGTATCGCGTATTTCGGACCACAAGGGACGTTCACCGAGCAGGCCGCCCTGCGGGTGATCGATCCGAGCACCGACGAACTGTTCCCGGCCGAGACCGTGCCGGCCGCGCTCGACGCCGTCCGCACCGGGTCGGCCGACGCGGCCTGCGTGCCGGTGGAGAACTCGGTCGAGGGCGCGGTGACCATCACCATGGACTCGTTGGCGGCGGGCGATCCGCTGGTCGCGGTGGCCGAGGTGGTGCTGCCGGTGGCCTTCACCATCCTGGTCCGGCCGGGCACCAAAGCCCAGGACGTCCGCACCGTCGCGAGCATTCCGATCGCGCTGGCCCAGGTGCGCGAGTGGCTGGCCGAGCACCTGCCCGACGCCGAGCACCGCTTCACCAACTCGACTTCGGCGTCGGCCGTCGCCGTGCTCAACGGCGAGTTCGACGCGGCGGTGACCGCGCCGGTCGCGGCCATCCATTACCCGCTTGAGGTGCTGGCGACCGAGGTGGCCGACGTCGCCGACGCCAAGACCCGCTTCCTGCTGCTGCGGCGTCCCGGCCCGCTGCCCGCGCCGACCGGCGCCGACCGGACCAGCCTGATCGTGTTCACCGACGACCGCACCGGCGCCCTGTCCGACGTGCTGGTCGAACTCGCGCAGCGTGGCATCAATCTCAGTCGGATCGAGTCGCGACCGACCAAGGGCAGGCTGGGCGAGTACCGGTTCTTCCTCGACTTCGACGGGCACGTCGCGCAGGCGCGGGTGGGTGACGCGCTGGCCGCGTTGCGTCGTCGGTGCGCGTCGGTCCGCTTCCTCGGGTCGTTCCCGAAGGCCGACGGTGTCGCATCGGTCGTGCAGGCCGGCAACGAGGAGGCGGACTTCGCGCAGGCCCAGCAGTGGCTCGACGAGGTGCGCGACGGGCGAGCGGGCTAGGAGGATCGCGTGGCGGGGTTACGGCTGATACTGGTCCGGCACGGCCAGACCGAGGCCAATGTGCGCAGGGCCCTCGACTCCCGGCCGCCCGGCCCGCCACTGAACCCGCTGGGCCAGCAACAGGCCGCCGATCTCGCAGCGGACCTTGCCGACGAGCCGATCGTCGCGGTGTACGCGAGTACGGCCGTCCGCGCGCAGCAGACCGCCGAACCGGTGGCCGCCAAGCACGGGCTCGCCGTTCGGGTCGTGCCCGGCGCGCAGGAGGTGTTCGTCGGCGACCTTGAGGGCAGTACCGACACGACCGACGCGCGGGAGTTCATCCGCGTGTTCAGCGCCTGGGCCGAGGGCGACCTGACCGTGTCCATGCCCGGCGGGGAAACCGGCGAGCAGGTGCGCCAGCGGTTCGAACGGGTCGTCGCGGACATCCTGGCCGAACACCGCGAAGGCGTTGTCGTGCTGGTCAGCCATGGCGGGATCCTCCGGCTGGTCGCGCCGATGCTGGCCGACAACGTCACCTTGAACGTGACGAAATTTGCCCTGCTGCCCAACACCGGCCGGATCGTTCTCGAGGACGGCCCGGCGTGGCGGTGTGTGCAATGGACAGGACTCGACCTGGACTGATGGCACCGCGCGCAAGTCGAAGTGATCGACTTGTCGGTGAATTGGCGACCGAGTTGTGATCGACGATGCGCGCATCTGCCGTCTGCTCGCCCGCTCGGGCGACGTAATGTAGCCCTGTGCGTGACACGCGGCTGATTCGTAGCCTCCGGGCGGCTGTGCAGGCCGGCCCGGATGACGTGCCATTGCGGTTACATCTTGCTGAGCTGCTGTTGGATGTCGGCAAGGTCGAGGAAGCCGTCACACATGTGGCCGCGGCGTTGCAACGCGAACCCAACTCGATCGAAGCTCGGGCACTGATGGGCCGTGCAATGGCCAGCCAGGCCGGACCTCCGGTCCCGGCCGTGTCAAGACAGGGCCAGCATCGGGACGAACCGACCGACCGGTACACGTTCAACTTCAATTTCGACTGGAGCATGGCCGAACGCCAGTTCGCCGACATGACCCAGTCCTGGCTGATCGACCCCGGCACCAAGCCGCTGGTGGTCAAGCCGCCCTACGAGGTCGAACCGGCTTCGGTGCGGCTGGCCGACATCGCCGGCATGGCCGAGGTCAAGCGTCGCCTCGACGTCACGTTCCTTGCGCCATTGCGCAATCCGGAACTGCGCCGCAAGTACGGGCCGAGCCTGCGCAGCGGGCTGATGCTCTACGGGCCGCCCGGTTGCGGCAAGACCATGCTGGCCAGGGCGATCGCCGGCGAACTCGGGTCGCGTTTCCTTGGCATCTCGCTGACCGAGCTGATGGACCGCTGGCTGGGCAGTGCCGAGCGCAACCTGCACCAGGTGTTCGCGGCGGCTCGCAGGGCCTCGCCGTGCGTGCTGTTCATCGACGACCTGGATGCCCTCGACCACAAGCGCAGTCGCTCGGCCAACGCCGCGACCGCGCGGGCCGTGCTGAACCAGCTGCTCGGCGAGCTGGACGGCACCCAGCAGAACAACGAGGGCCTTTCCGTGCTTGCCGCGGCCGAGACGCCGTGGGAGGTGCTGCCGACGCTGTTCGCGGCAGGCCGGTTCGACCGCAGCCTGCTGGTCCTGCCGCCCGACCTCGCCGCGCGCGAGGCCGTGCTGCGTCAGCACCTGCGCGACCGTCCGGTCACCGGCGTCGCTCCCGGTGAGCTGGCCAAGCGCACCAAGGATTACTCAAGTGCCGATCTCGCGCTGCTGTGCGAGAACGCGGCCGAACGCGCCGTGCGGGAGACCGCGCGGACCGGCAAGAAGCGCCCGATCGACATGCGCGACTTCGACGCCGCCATGACCACGGTCCGCCCCTCGGTGGGGGCCTGGTTGTCCATGGCGCGCAACGGTCCCAAGCCCAGCGGCGTCGAAACGAACTACGAGGAGCTGCAGCACTACCTCAAGTTGCGCGGAATGGCCTGAGCCCGAGGTAGGTTCGGTGCGGACCGACGACTGGAGGGCCTGATGGGTGGTTTTCTCGCTTGGGGCTTCGATCGGCTGCTCGGGCTGCCGCCCGCCGCCGCGCCGGACGTGCGGCGGCACCAGGATCTGCGCATCCCGCTGTCGGACGGCGTGATCACCCTGGCCGACTGGTACCGGCCGAACTCCGACGCGCAACCGATGCCGGTCGTGCTGGTGCGCACGCCCTACGGCCACCGGACCCTCCTGGGCAGGCTGCTCGGCTCGGTGCTGGCCCGGCGCGGCCTGCAGGTGGTCGTGCAGAGCGTGCGCGGCACGTTCGGTTCCGGCGGCGAGTACTGGCCGATGCACCAGGAACGCGACGACGGCCTGGCCACCGTGGCCTGGCTGCGCGAGCAGCCCTGGTGCGACGGCCGGATCGCCACCGCGGGCCCGAGCTACCTCGGCCTCACCCAGTGGTCGGTCGGGCCCTACCTTGACGAGCCGCTGGAAGCCATGTGCGTCTCGGTCACCACCTCCGACTTTCCAAGGACGTTCTACCCGGACGGCAGCCTTTCCCTGTACAGCCTGCTGAACTGGTCGGCGATGATCGGCACGCAGGAGGACGGCACGCCGCTGAGTCGGCTGTTCGGCCGTCGCCGCCGCGAAGAGCGGATCGACAAGGCCCTGCGCAGCCTGCCGCTGCGCGACGCCGACCGGGTCGCCATCGACAAGCCGGTGCGGTTCTGGCAGGAGGTCATCGAGCACACCGAACCCGGTGACGACTTCTGGAAGCCGATCAACCACCGCCCGCTTGTCGCCAAGCTGACCACCCCGACCACCATGGTCACCGGGTGGTACGACCTGTTCCTGCCGGCCCAGCTCGACGACTTCCGCGACCTGCAACGGGCCGGCCGCAACACCAGGATCACCATCGGCCCGTGGGCGCACGCCGACCCCGGCAACATCAAGATCATGCTCGCCGACACCGCGAATTTCCTGGTGGCGCATCTCGGCGGGAACACCAGCGAGCTGAACCGGGCGCCGGTCCGGCTCTACCTGCAGCACGCCGACCGCTGGCTGGACTTCCCGACCTGGCCGCCCGAGGAGGCCACGCCGACCGCGATCCACCTGCACCCCGGCCGCAGGCTCGACTGGACGAGCCCGACCGAGAGCGAACCGGACGCATTCGACTACGACCCGGCCGATCCGACCCCGTCGACCGGTGGCCCGCTGCTCAACGGCAAGACCAAGCAGCGCGACAACACCGCCATCGAGGCCCGCGACGACGTGCTGACCTACACCGGCGACCGGCTCACCCGCGACCTGGATCTGGCCGGCGAGCTGGAAGCCACCGTCCACTTGCGCATCGAACTCGGCCACGGCGACCTGTTCGTGCGGCTCTGCGACGTGGACCTGCGTGGCGTGTCCCGCAACGTGTGCGACGGGATGATCCGGCTCCGCGCAGGCGATCTGGAACCGGCGCAGGACGGCTCGGTCGAGGTGCGGCTGACGATGTACCCGACCGGCTACCGGTTCCGGCGCGGCCACCGGCTGCGCGTGCAGATCGCGGCGGGCGCGTTCCCGCGCTTCGCCCGCAACCACGGCACCGAGGAGTCGATGGCCGACGCCGTCGCCACCACCCGCAACCACTACGAGATCCTGCACGACGCCGAACATCCATCGCGGATGATCCTCCCGGTGCTGAGTTCTTAGCCCCAGCCGAGTTCGTGCAGGGTCGCGTCGTCGATGCCGAAGTGGTGACCGACCTCGTGCACCACGGTCACCGCGACCTGCCGCACGACCTGCTCCTCGGTGTGGCAGATGCTCAGGATCGGCAGCCGGTAGATGAAGATCTGGTCCGGCAGCGCACCGGAGTAGTTCGACGTCCGCCTGGTCAGCGCGATGCCGTGGTAGAGGCCGAGCAGGTTCGGGTTGTCCCGGTCGATGTCCTCGACCAGGATCACCACGTTGCTCATGGCCTCGGTGAACCGCTGCGGGATCAGGTCGAGCGCGTCGCCGACCAGTTCCTCGAACCGCTCGCGCGTCATGCGCACGGCCACGACGTCAGCCGCCCGTTTTTCCGGGCCCCACGCCCTTCACCGAGTTGACCACCTGGCTCAGCCCGCTGCCGTCCGGCAGTGGTTTGCCGATCTCGCAGTTGGTCTTGTACGAACCGGCCGCCCAGCTCTCCTGCTTGATCGTGTTCCAGGTGACGGTCAGCTTGTAGGTGTCCAGGTTCAGATAGTTCGTGTAGGTGTTCGCGGCGGCCTCGCACAGCTGACCGAGCTGGGCCTGCTGCTGATCGCCGCTCGGCGAGCCGTTGGGGAACTTGCCGTTCAGGTCGACGATGCCGACGATCTCGTAGGCATGCGCGCTGCCGCAGGAGATCGGGCCGCCAGGCGCCTTGCCGTTGAGCGCCAGGCAGGTGCCGACCTGGTACACCCCGGACTGATCCTGGCCCTTGGCCGAACCGGTGGTGCTCAGCGGCTGGCCGAGCGGGGTCGAGCCCTGTAGGCCGCAGCGCAGGGAGCGGTCGTCGTCGTTCCACTGGGACACGGTCGGCCGCAGCGCGCTGACCATGTACCGGCCGTTGGGGTCGAGCTTGCCCACATACGCCGTCGCGCTGGCCGCGCAGCCGCTCTGGGTGACCCGCTGCCAGGTGACGGAGTCGGGCAGGGCCGCGCCGCTGGGGTAGGAGCCGGAGATGTCCGCGGTGCCGGTCACCTCGAACAGGTGCTGCTGCGCGCAGTCGACCTGGCGCAGATCGGTCGCGTCCGGTTTGGTCCAGGTGACGCAGCTGCCGACGGCGGCGTTCGCGGCGATGGTGGCCGGGTTGTTCGGGTCGGCGGCGAGCACGGGCCAACCCGCGAAAACGCTACAGCCCAGCAGGACGAGCGCACCGGCGAACGCCCCGGCGAGGTACTGCCGAGTGTTGCCCCCCGGACGGGTCGTCCGCAATTCCTGCACGCCGGCCATCAAGGTCCATCATGCCTGTTGGCCGCATCCGCGCTCGCCGGTGCCCCGGGTATGCCAAGCTGGGTACCGTACCCCGCTGGGAGAGCGTGATGAGTGACGACGAAGAACGGCCATACCGACTGCCCACACCGGACCTGGGTGTGTTCGGTGTAGAGGGCGACGAGAAGACGGCGAAGACCGAGCCGGTCGGCGAGGCCGAGGCCGGGTCCAAGCAGGGCACCATGCGGTTCCAGGACGAGACGACCAAGCCGCGCCCGCCGACCCTTGGCGAGCAGCGCGCCCGGCAGCAGGCCGAGGAGGCCGAGCAGGAGCGCGAACTCGAAGCCGAGGTCGAGGCGGGGCGCAGGGCGCGCCGCAAGCGCGTGATGATCGGCGCCGGTGTGACCGTCGGCATCGTCGCGGTGATCGGCGGCCTCTACCTGGCTACCCGGCCCGACGACGTGACCGCGCGCTGCACGTCCAACGATCCAGCGAACAACGGCACGGTCGTGCAGGACCAGTACTGCGACCAGGACTACGTCACCAGCCACAACGGCTACATCAGCAACGGCATCATCTTCCTGCCGATCATCGGCGGCGGTGGTTACAGCCAGTACCACTACTACTACGGCGGTAGCGGAAACATCGGCCAGCGGGTGACCGGCGGGTCCTACACCCAGCCCAGTAGCGGCACGATCAAGACCGGCTCGGGCTCTTCGGTGTCCCGCGGCGGACTCGGCGTGTCCAGCAAGAGCGGCACCGGTGCCGGTGGCAGTGGTGGCAGTGGCAGTGGTGGCCGAAGCGGAGGCAGCTGAGTTGCGCAGGCAGACCGCGAAACCGCGGCCCAACTGGCAGCAGACCATCCACGAACAAGGGCTCGTCTACGACATCCCCGGCAAGGACACCGCAGGCAACGCCAGGGCGTACTGGGACGAGTCCGTGCACTACGTGTTCGAGATGGACGAGATCCTGGCCATGGAGGCCGACGTCGAGCTGATGCACTCGATGTGCCTCGACGCGGTCGACAACGTGATCCTGACCGAGCGCTACCACGACTTCGGCATCGCGGAATGGGTCTGGCCCGCCATCGCGGAATCGTGGAAACGCCGCGACCCGCACGTGTACGGCCGGTTCGACCTTCGCTACGACGGCTCCGGTCCGGCGAAGCTGTTGGAGTACAACGCGGACACGCCCACCTCACTGCTGGAGGCCTCGGTCGTCCAGTGGTTCTGGAAGACCGACGTGTTCCCGGACGACGACCAGTGGAACTCGATCCACGAGAAGCTGGTGGCGCGCTGGACCGAGATCGGCAGCAAACTCCCCGGCAACCAGGTGCACTTCACCTTCTCCCAGGCGGACACCACCGGCGAGGATCACGTCACCGTGTCCTACCTTCAGCAGACCGCGGCCGAGGGCGGGCTGAACACGGTCGGGCTGGCCATCGAGCAGATCGGCTGGGACAAGCTGCTCAACCGCTTCGTCGATCTCGAGGAAGCGCCGATGGACGCGGTCATGAAGTTGTATCCGTGGGAGTGGATCGTCGAGGAGGACTTCGGCAAGCACGTCGTGCAGAGCCAGCCCGCGACGCTGTGGGTCGAGCCGCTGTGGAAGATGTTGTTGTCCAACAAGGCTTTGCTGGCGATCCTGTGGGAGATGCACCCCGGCCATCCGAACCTGTTGCCGGCCTTCCTCGACCAGCCGGGCATGCTCACCGAGTACGTGCGCAAACCCAAGCTGGGCCGCGAAGGCGCGAACATCCAGATCGTCGCGCCCGGCTACGAGACCCAAACCGGTGGCGTGTACGGCAAAGAGGGCTACGTCTACCAGTTGTTCGACCCGCTGCCCGACTTCGACGGCTACCGGCCCGCGCTCGGCGCGTGGCTGGTCGACGACGAGGCGGCCGGACTGGGCATCCGGGAGACGGCCGGCCTTGTCACCGACGACGGCGCGGCGTTCGTCCCGCACCGCATCGTCGGCTGATTCCTCACTCCCGGGCGGGATCGGGCAAGGCGATCAAGGCGCCGTCCCCACCAACTGGGGAGGCGGATTTTCCGACCGAAGGGGCAAGGACGCCCGTCCCGAGGGCAGCCTCAAGATCGGCCCGCTCGTGCAAACACAGCGCGCCGCCCGGTTCCGGCTCGAACGCCGCGTACGGCGCGCTGACGTGCTCGGACTGCGGTTTGAGGCCGATCACTTCGCGGTAGCAGGCCGGCCACGGCGGGAAGTCGGACACGATGAGTCGGATCTGCGTCAGGTGCGCGCCGGCATTGTGGCATGTCCCCATCGTGGGTCATCCCCATTATTTCTGGCCGGTATTCACTATGGCCCGATTCCGGCCTGGACTAGGCTGACCAGCTGTGATCGAGCTGAAGACACTGCGCGAACAACCAGAGCTGGTACGCGCCTCGCAGCGCCGCCGTGGCGCCGACGTTGCCCTGGTCGACGCGCTGCTCTCCGCCGACGAGCGCCGCAGGGCCGCCGTCTCCCGCGCCGACGAGCTGCGCGCCGAGCAGAAGTCGTTCAGCAAGCAGATCGGCAAGGCCTCCGGCGCGGAGCGCACCGCGCTGTTGGTCAAGGCCAAGGAACTCGCCGCCGAGGTGAAGGCGGCCGAGGCGGCGCAGAACGAGGCCGAGGCCGCGCTGCTGCTCGCCCACAAGGCCGTGCCCAACCTGGTCGCCGACGGCGTGCCCGAAGGCGGCGAGGACGACTACGTCGTGCTCGAACACGTCGGCACGCCCAAGGAATTCGACTTCCCCGTTCGCGATCACCTGGAACTGGGCGAACTGCTCGCCGGGATCGACATGGAACGCGGCGCGAAGGTCTCCGGGGCAAGGTTTTACTTCCTAAAGGGCATTGTCGCTCAGCTGCAACTGGCCCTGCTGAACATGGGCATGCAGCAGGCGGTCGACAACGGCTTCACCGCGATGATCACCCCGTCGCTGGTGCGGCCGGAGATCATGGACGGCACCGGTTTCCTCGGCGCGCACGCCAGCGAGATCTACCAGCTGCGCGAGGAGGACCAGTACCTGGTCGGCACCTCGGAGGTCGCGCTGGCCGGCTTCCACGCCGAGGAGATCCTGGACCTGTCGAAGGGTCCGGCCCGCTATGCCGGCTGGTCAAGCTGCTATCGCAGGGAAGCCGGCTCATACGGCAAGGACACCCGAGGCATCATCCGGGTGCACCAGTTCGACAAGATCGAGATGTTCTCCTACTGCCGGCCGGAGGACGCCACCGAGGAACACCAACGCCTGCTGGGCTGGGAAAAGGAGATGCTGGCCAAGATCGAGGTGCCCTACCGCGTGATCGACACCGCGGCGGGCGATCTCGGCTCCAGCGCGGCCCGCAAATTCGACTGCGAGGCCTGGTTGCCGACTCAGCAGACCTACCGCGAGCTGACTTCGACGTCCAACTGCACCACCTTCCAGGCACGTCGGCTCAACGTCCGCTACCGCGACGAGCAAGGCAAACCGCGGATCGCGGCCACCCTCAACGGCACCCTGGCGACCACCCGCTGGCTGGTTGCGATCCTGGAGAACCATCAGCTCGCCGACGGTTCGGTGCGCGTTCCCGAGGCCATGAGGCCCTTCCTCGGCGGTCGCGAACTGCTCGAACCGATCAAGGCAAACTGAGCTCTTTTCTCACGCTACGTCCCGATTTCCTCACTTTCCGTTGATTTGGCGCCATGTCGGCTGCGCCAGATTATTCGGTGAGGAGGAGAGCTATGCGTCTCTCGCTGGTAGTCCCTTGCTACAACGAAGAACAGGGCCTGGGACGACTGCGTCGGCGACTGTGCGAGACGCTGCCCGAAGTGTCCGACGACTTCGAGGTCCTACTCATCGACGACGGCAGCTCCGACCGCACGCTGGCGACCATGCGCGAGATCGCGTCCACCGATCCCCGATTCCGCTATCTGGCGCTGAGCAGGAACTTCGGCAAGGAGTCGGCCATGCTCGCCGGCCTGAGCCAGGCCGACGGCGACGTCGTCGCGATCATCGACGCGGACCTGCAACACCCGCCGGAGCTGCTCAAGCAGATGGTGGACAAGCTCGCCGAGGGCTATGACCAGGTGGTGGCCAAGCGCAGCAGGACCGGCGACGGCGCGGTGCGCGGCGCGGTCCTGGTGGTCGGCACGATCGCCGTGTTCAGCTTCCAGACCGCGATGCTGCCGGCTCCGTCGTCCACAACAGCCGCGCAGCCACACGACGTTGCCGCGATCAAGGCCGGCACCGCCGACTACCAGGGCACCGTGCTGCAACTGATCGACATCGACATCACCAGCGCAGCCGCCAGGGCCAAGGGCGAGATCCTCTTCGGCAACGAGGCGCTGCTGGCCGGCGACGACACGCTGACCCGCTACACCGGCATCGGCTTCGACCGGTTCACCTCGGCGCTGTGTATGGACTATCGCGGCGACGTGTGTCCGCAGCTCTGGGACAAGCTGTGGCAGCCGGTCGCCGGCACCAACACGAACCTGATCGACGCGTTGCGGGTGCGGACCCTGGTGATCCAACGGAATCTGCTTCCGACCCAGGCCGACGCGGCCCCGCCTGCCGGTTGGCGGGTCGCGGCCAAGGACAACGTGCGCACCTTGTGGCTGCGCACCGGCCCGCTGCCCTACCCAGGCCGGGTGTCCGGCGTGTCCGGCGGAGTCCAGGTGCACGGCGCCGATCTCCAAGCCGACCAGGAAACTCAGCACACCGCCTACACCGCGCCTGCCGGCGGCGGTCAGCTGATGCTGGCCCAGCTGGACTGGCCCGGTTATCAGGCCACTGTGGACGGTCAGGCGGTGAAGGTGACCGAGAACGGCATCGGCCTTGTCATGCTGACCGTGCCGGCCGGTGCGCACACCGTGACACTGAGCTTCCACGACTCGGGCGTGCGGATCGGCCAGTACGTGCTCGGCATCGCCGCGCTGGCCGCGCTGCTGCTGTCCTTCTTCTACCGGCGCGCCAACGCCAGTTCGGCGACATGCTTGGCGATCTCCAGCGAACTGGTCGCGGCAGGCGATGGCGCATTCAACAGATGGATCTGACCGGGGCCCTGCTCGACCAGGAAATCGTCGACAAGGGCACCGTCCGCGCGCATGGCCTGGGCCCGCACACCGGCGCCGGCCTTGGTGATGTCCTGCTCGGTGACAGCGGGTACCAGCCGGGCCAGACTGGCCGCGAACCGGCGCCGGGACAGCGAACGCACCACCTCGTCCACCCCCGTGCGGCCGAACCGCCTTGCCAGCCGCCAACTTCCAGGGAACCGCGCGATCTCCACGACGTCCCGCGCGGAGACATCGGTCCATCGGTAACCTTCGCGGCTCAGCGCCAGCACCGCGTTCGGCCCCGCGTGCACGCCCCCGTCCAGTCCCTTGGTCAGGTGCACGCCGAGGAAGGGCAGATTCGGGTCGGGCACCGGATAAATCAGCCCGCGCACCAACTCTCGCGCGGCCGGACGCAGCTCGTAGTACTCGCCGCGGAAGGGCACGATCCGCACGTCGGTGTCGAACCCGGCCATCCGCGCGATCCGGTCCGCGTGCAACCCGGCGCAGTTGACCAGCAGATCCGCCCGCAGGATCTCCTCCCGCGTGGCTATCTCGACCCCGGCACCGGCTGGCCGGATGCCCAACACCGGCGTGTTCAGCAACAACCGCACGCCCGCGCCCTCAAGCAGCCGCACCAACGCGGCGCACACCGAGGGGAAGTCGATGATCGCGGTGCTCGGCACCCGCAGCGCCGCGACGCAGCGCACCTCCGGCTCGTACTCGCGCGCCTGCTCGGCCGAGATCCGCACCGCCTCGACCCCGTTGGCCAAGGCTCGTTCGGCCAGCGCGGCCAGCCGGGGGAGTTCCGCCTCCTCGGTGGCGACCACGAGCTTGCCGCATACGTCGACGTCGACGCCGTGTTCGTGGGCGAACGCGACCATCGAGGCATTACCTGCCGTGGCCACCTTCGCCTTCAGCGAGCCCGGCCGGTAGTAGAGGCCGGCATGCACCACGTTGCTGTTGTGCCCGCTCTGGTGCGCGGCCCAGCGGTTCTCCTTCTCACACACGGTCACGGTGAATCCGCGCCCGGCCAGTTCCCTTGCTACCGCGAGCCCGACGATCCCCCCGCCGACCACCACCGCGCCGCGCATCAGAACCACCGCGCCAAGACGGCCGCGACGCCGTCCTCGGCATTGGATGCGGTCTGCTCGTCGGCCGCCGCGATCGCGTCCGGGTGCGCGTTGGCCATGGCGACGCCGAGCCCGGCCCACCGCAGCATGGGCACGTCGTTCGGCATGTCCCCGAACGCCACGACATCCTCGGCACCGACGCCGACCAGGTCCGCGACCTCGGCAAGTCCCGAGGCCTTGGTGACTCCTGGCACGGACATCTCGAGCATGCCGACGTTGCTGGAGAAGGTGATCTCGGCGGCCTCGCCGAGCACGTCGCGCGCGGCCGAGGCCAGTTCGTCGCTGGTCACACCATGGTGTCGGACCAGCAGTTTGATCGCGGGCCGCCCGACCAGCTCGGCCCTGCGCACCGGGTTGGACTCGTCATCCGGCCAGGGGTGGCTGTACTCGCCCTCGGTGACGAACTCGCCGCCGGCCAACCCGGTCGCCGACGACCCGATCCGTTCGGCCGCGAACGCGGCCCCCGGCAGCGCCGCGCTCAGCCCGTG
>DASYBO010000222.1:0-8106 GCA_036500685.1 Pseudonocardiaceae bacterium
CCACATCGGCGCGGTGCCGTTCCTGCTGCGGATGCGGCCGGAACTGCCGGTGATCGGCTCCCGGTTCACCCTCGCCCTGCTCGCCGCCAAGTGCAAGGAACACCGGCTGACCCCGAGGCTCACCGAGGTCGCCGAGGGCCAGCACCGCTCGTACGGCGCGTTCGACCTTGAGTTCTTCGCGGTCAACCACTCCATTCCGGACGCGCTCGCTGTCGCCATCCGCACCCCGGCGGGCCTCGTGCTGCACACCGGCGACATCAAGCTCGACCAGTTGCCGCTTGACGGTCGGCTCACCGACCTCGCCGGCTTCTCCCGGCTCGGCGACGAGGGCGTCGACCTGTTCTGCGTCGACTCCACCAACGCCGAGGTGCCAGGGTTCGTCATCCCCGAACGCGACATCGGCCCGGTCCTGGACAACGTGATCGGCCGCGCCACCCAGCGGGTCATCGTGGCCTGCTTCGCCAGCCACGTGCACCGCGTCCAGCAGGTGCTCGACGTGGCCGCCGCGCACCACCGCCAGGTCGCCATGGTCGGCCGGTCCATGGTGCGCAACATGGGCATCGCCGCCGATCTCGGCCTGCTCAACATCCCGGACGGCCTGCTGATCGACATCGACGAGGCCCTGCAACTCCCGGATTCCGCGACCCTGTTCGTGTCCACCGGTTCCCAGGGCGAGCCGCTCTCCGCGTTGTCGCGGATGGCCCGCGGCGAACACCGGCAGATCGACATCCGCCCCGGCGACACCATCGTGCTCGCCTCGTCGCTGATCCCCGGCAACGAGACCTCGGTGTTCAACGTGGTCAACGGCCTGGCCCGGCTCGGCGCGAACGTGGTGCACCAGGGCACCGCGCGGGTGCACGTGTCCGGCCACGCGCCGGCCGGAGAGCTGCTGTTCCTGTACAACGCGGTGCGGCCCAGCAACGTCATGCCGGTGCACGGCGAATGGCGGCACCTGCGTGCCAACGCCGAACTGGCGATCCGCACCGGCGTCGCCCGCGAGCGGGTGGTACTGGCCGAGGACGGCGTCGTCGTCGACCTCGTCGACGGGGTCGCGTCGATCACCGGCCGGGTCGAGGTCGGCCATGTCTACGTCGACGGCCTCTCCGTCGGCGACGTCGGCGAGTCGACCCTGTCCGACCGGCTGATCCTCGGCGAGGGCGGGTTCATCGCGATCAGCGTCGCGGTCGACTCCGCCACCGGCCGCGCGGTCACCCCGCCCACCGTGTCCGGGCGCGGCTTCTCCGACGACCCCAAGGCGCTGGAGGCCGTGGTGCCGCTGGTCGAGATGGAGCTGTCCCGCACCGAGGCCGAGGGCATCACCGACACCCACCGCATCGCCCAGTCCGTGCGCAGGGTCGTCGGCCGCTGGGTCGCCCAGGAATACCGGCGCAGGCCGATGATCGTGCCGACGGTGATCCCGGTCTAGCGCTGCGCCACCCGCTGCCGTAGTCGACGCACCACCCCCGGACCGAGCGGTTGCCCGACGCGGGCGAGCAGCCGCGAACCGGGCACGCGCAACCCACCGAAGAACGCGAACCGGGTGCGCTCGCCCTCAGCGACCGCGGCCATGCCGCCAACCGCGCGAGAGCTCTGCATCACGCACCAGCCCGGTCGCAGCACGACGTCGAACCGGTCCCGCAGGCCGAAGTAGCCCCTCGCCTCGAAGACGTGGTGCTCACCTGCCGACTCGACCGGTCGCATCGACCGGACGTTGCGCAGCAGGTGGGGAAGCTCGTGCTCGAGGTCGGCCGCGACCGCCCACACCTCGTCGAACGGCGCGTCGAGCACGCCTTCCGCCAGCACCGTGCCGCCAGGGATGGTCGCGGCGAGCACGGCGAGCCTGCGCACCGGGTCGAGGTCGGTCACCGGCCAGTCACGGTTCATCGGACCCACGCCTTTCGGAAACTCTTGCGGGCGCGGAAAAGTCGGGACTTCACCGTGCCCTCCGGTACCGCGAGCAACGTGCCCACCGTGTGCTCGTCCAAGCCCTCGAGGTCACGCAACACCAGCACCGCCCGGTGTTCCGGCGACAGCCGGTCAAGCACGTCGCGGATGTCGCTGGCCAGCAACGGATCCCCGGCCGCCGGCAGGTCCTCCAGTGGCGCGGCCACCCCGCGCCTGGCGCTTTCGCCACCCGAATCGCCGCCCGCACCGCGATGGCCTGCGCCCAGCCGAAGACCGCGGCCGGTTCGCTGAGCTGGCCGAGGTTGCGGAAGATCGCGATCAACGCCTCCTGGGTCGCGTCCTGGCCCTCCTGCAACGCGATCGGCCCGCACAGTCGGCCGACGTAGGGCGTCAGGACGCCGAGCAGTTCCTGCATGGCCATGGCGTCGCCGCGCTGGGCCGAGGTCACCAGGTCGGCGAGTTCGGTTCCGGACATGTTCCTCCCCTCGGTGAGAAGAGGACCGCGACCGGCGAAAGGTTCCCGCGAGTCAGCTCACAGTTCCGGTGCGGAACGTTTCCGGGGTCGCGGCGCCTCCTGCCAGGTGTACCGATCATCGAGGAGTCCGCATGTCGCATCGTCGTTTTCCCACCGTCGCCGGGGTGACCCACCGGTTCGTCACCGTCGACGGGGTCCGGCTGCACGTGGCCGAGGCGGGCGCGGGGGAGCCCGTCCTGCTGTTGCACAGTTTCCCCCAACACTGGTTCGCCTGGCGCAAGGTGATCCCGCTGCTGGCCGAGCGGTACCGGCTGATCTGCCCCGACTTTCGCGGCGCAGGCTGGTCCGACGCGCCGAAGTCCGGCTACGACACCGATACCCGCGTCGCCGACCTGCTCGGGCTGCTCGACGCGCTCGACGTGGACAAGGTGCGGCTGGTCTCGCACGGTTGGGGCGCCTGGGCCGGGTTCCGCCTCTGTCTGACCGCGCCGGACCGGATCCGTTCGCACGTGGCCGCGAACATGATCCATCCCTGGCCGAACCAGCGGCGCCTCGGCGCGCAAGCGTGGCGGTTCTGGTACACGGCGTGCTGGGAGTACCCGCTGATCGGCCGGACCGTGCTGCGGCGCTGGCCCGCGTTGACCAGGTTCCTGCTCTGGCGGTGGGCCGGTGGTCCGGACGTACTGTCCGCCTCGGACGTCGCCGAGTACGTCGAGGGCAGCCGCCAACCGGCCAACGCCCATGCCGGCGAGGCGATGAACTGGCAATTCGTGCTGCACGACATTCCCCGACTGCTGCTGCGCCGCGACCGCCACACCCGCCTCACCGTGCCAACCCGAATCCTGGCTGGCGAGCGCGATGTGTTGATCCGGCCGCAATTGCTGACCGGCGGCGAGCGGCATATGGACGATCTCGAAGTGACGGTCGTACCGGGTTGTGGCCACCTGATCCCGGAGGAACGCCCGGACCTCGTCGCGGCCCTTGTGGACTGACACCAGCTAGCCGACCGCGCTGTCCACTTTCCGCGCGGGCAGTGGTTCCGGTCCCGGCAACGGTTTCCCGCTGGTCAACTGAACCAGCGCGGCGCCGCCGAGCAGCACCACCGCGCCAACGACCTGCACCTGGTTCAGGGTCTGGCCGAGCAGCAGCCACGCCGCGATCGTGGCCATCAGCGGCTCGATCACACCGAGCACACTGGCCACCGTCGAGGACACCCACTTCATCGAGAGGGTGCCGACCAGATAGGGCACCGCAGTGCTCACCACCGCGATCAGGATGATCAGCAGCCACACCCTCGGATGCCCGCCGCCCAGGGTGGTCCTCGCGCCGAGCAGGTGGAACGGGAGCGTCCACGGCGCACTGACCAGGCTGATCAACACCGCGCCAACCACCATCGACCAGGTGATCAGGCCGATCGGGTCCTGTTTGGCCGCACCGCGCTCGGCGATCAGGAAGTATCCCGCGGTGCACACCGCCGAGCCGAGCCCGGCGGCGAAGCCGATCGGGTCCAGCTTCAACCCCTGCCAGACCTGCGCCAGCATCGCCAGCCCGATCACGGCGATGCCGATGCCCAGCCACACCGGCGCACGCAGCCGCGTCCTGCGCACCACCCTGACCCACAGCGCGATCAGTACCGGCGCGACGAACTCCAGCACCATCCCGATACCGACGGAGATCCGGGCGACCGCGATGAAGTAGCACAGCTGGGTGCCTGCGACCCCGAGCAAGCCCATCGCCAGGACCAGCGGCACCTCACGCCTGCGCAGCCGCAGCGCGCGCCCGCGCACCAGCGCGACCACCGGCAGCAGGAGCAGTGCGGCCAGCACGATCCGCGCGCAGGACACCTGGGCCGGGCTCCAACCGACATCCATCACGGCCGTCGCCAGCCACCCCGAACTGCTGAACAACACAGCGGAGCAGACGGCCAGCGCCGTGCCGCGACCGCGGTGATTGACCGTTGTGCCGGTTTCGATTGCCACGTCGGCCAGTGTGCAACGCGACCCCGACGAGACTCCAACGACTTGACCACCGGTTGGGACGAGCCCAACCGGTGGCGCCGGCGGGTCAGTGCTTGACCGGCTCCAGGCACAGCAGCGTGCCGTTGGAGTTGTTGCCCGAGTTGTCCTGCGAGTACTCCTCGAACGCGGTCTCGAAGCCGGAGAACGCGCTGCAGTCCTTCGTGACCTGGTCGGTGTTGTTGATCTCGTTGCCGCTCGGGTCGCTCTTCACGCCGACCACCTTGTACTGGGCGCCCGAGTTGGTGCAGTCGATCTTCTTGGCGTTGTTCGCGTCGACCGCGGTGGTCGAGTTCGACGCGTCCGGCAGGTTGCCGACGCAGTCACCGACACCTGCGTTGCCGGGGTCGGACTGCGAGGTGACGAGCCAGGTCACCAGGGCGATGACGGCAACGACGCCGAAAACGATCAGCCGGATCATCAGCCCCCGGCCGACGCGACGGCCGCGCGCGCGACCCGGCGGCATGGCCGGACCGAAGCCGGCGCCACCGGCGCCCGCCGCAGGCCCGAACGTCGCCTGCTGCCCCGACTGCTGCGGGAATCCCGTTCCCTGCCCGGCGGCCGGGAAAGCGGAGCCCTGGCCGGCGGCCGGGAAACCCTGGCCCTGACCCGAGGCCGGGAATCCCGGGCCCTGGCCCGCTGCGGGCTGGCCTGCGGGCTGGCCGAACTGCCCCGGCTGGCCGAACTGGCCCTGCTGGCCCGGTTGTCCCTGCTGGCCCGGCTGACCGAACTGGCCGGGTGCGCCCTGCGGCGCGGGCTGGCCGAACTGACCGGGCTGGCCGAACTGTCCCGGCTGACCGCCGTACGGCGGTTGGCCCGAAGGCCCGTCTCCCGGTCGTTGGCCGGGCTGCTGCGGCGGCGTGGTCACGCTGTCCTCCTGGAGGTTTACCTGCGTTTCTTCGCGCAGCCGCCACTGCGACAGTTGCGAAGGGCCCGGTAGTGGGTAGGTCCCGTACAGGGACGGGAAGCGCACATTAACCGGTGCGGCGGACGGTTTCGACCGGTTTCGCCAAGATGAGATCCTGGCTCATCCGCTGTATCAGGGTCGCCACGGACTGTTGCCGTCGGTCGGCCTGGTTGGGTCATAGAAGCGTGGTTCGTCCGGTTCGTTGCGGCGCAACGGCACCAGCCCGTCGGTGATCGAGCGCATGATCCGGTCCCGCGCGCGCACCGCGTCGCCCGCGCGGGTCACGGACAGTCCACTGAGGTCCACCGGTGGGCCGAAGTGGACCCGGAACGTCGGCCTGCGCACCACCGCACGCAACCACGACGTGGCCACCGGCTGGAAATCCGCCCAGCCGTCGACGGTTTCGGTGCCCCAGTACGCCGCCTCGTGCGCGCCCCACTGGCTGATCGGCACCACCGGCACGCCAGCGGCGAGCGCCAGTCGGGCCACCCCGCTCTTGCCACGTTCCGGCCACAGGCCGGGCTCGTGGCTGATCCGGCCCTCCGGGTACACCAGGATCGGGTCGCCGCTCGTACGCAGCGCCCGCACCGCCCGGTCGAACGCCTCGACGACCGTGCTCTTGCCCCGGTCCACCCGCAGATGCCCGGACGCCCGCAGCGCGGGCCCGACCACCGGCGCGTCCAGGATGCCGCCCGCGATCAGGAATCTCGGTTCGATGCCGAGTTTGTGGCAGGCCGCGACGAGCACGAACGCGTCGAAGACGCCGATGTGGTTGGCGGCCAACAACATCGGCTGCCCGCGCAGGTCGGGTGGCAGCGTCCCGGTGACCGAGAGCCGACCGCTCAGCGCGACGAACGCACTGTCCAGCGTGGTGAGGACCTGCCAGAGCAGCGGGGTGGAATCCGAGCCGTCGCGGCGTGTCGGCTCGGTTCCGTCCAGTGTCAGCGCGACCATGGCTGAGCAGCATGGCACGGCCGGGTGATACCCCACGTGCGGGGCTTGTCCCGGCTTGCCCGTTTCGACGGATGGTGCTGGTGGGGCGCGTGATGCGCCCGTGAGGGGCTACCGTGTGGGGTATGGCGAGCCGGACTCCGACTTCGAAGCGCTCGACCGGTGGCAGCACGCGAAGCAAGAGCGGCGCGGCGAAGCCCAGGTCCAGCGGTAAATCCCCGGCACGCTCATCCGCGAAACCCGCCGGGCGGTCCTCGTCGTCACGGCGCAGGGCGACGCCGGCACGGCGCTCATCGGGCGGTGGCGTCAACAAGACCTGGGGCGTGATCGCCAAGGGCGTCGGCAGCCTCGCCCGCGCCGTCGGCAGGGGCAAGGAACTCGACCCCGCGCACCGCAGGGACGGCGTCGCGCTCGTGCTGATCGTGCTGGCGCTGATCAGCGCGGTCGGCGTGTGGTGGCGCGCGGCAGGCCCGATCGGGCACTGGATCGACGCCGGGGTGCGCAGCGCCATCGGCATCGGCGCGCTCGCCCTGCCGGTCGTGTTGTTACTGATCGGCATCGTGCTGATGCGCTCGGACCCGCACAAGGAGGCCCGGCCGCGTCTGGTCATCGGCTTCCTGCTGTTCTGGCTCGCCGTCCTGGGCCTCGCGCACCTGTTCGGTGGTCAACCCGTGGCAAACTCCGGCCGGGAGAGCGCCGGTGGCGCGATCGGCTATGTGGCGGGCCAGTTCCTCGCCCAGGGCGTCACCGCCTGGGTCGCCGCGCCCGTGCTCATCCTGATCGGCATCTACGGCGTGCTCGTGTTCACCGGCACGCCCGTCCGGGAGATTCCGCGCCGCCTCAAGTCGATCGGCCAGCCCGCGCAGCCGGAAACCGACGACACCGCCGACGCCCCGGCCGACCCGATCACGGATACCGATCCCGGCCTCGAACCGCTGCGCCGCCCGTCGCGCCGTCGCCAGGCCAAGTCCACGACCGAGCCCGAGCCCGTCGGCCAGCAGCCCGAACTGCCCCTCGACGAACCCGCGCCCGCGCCGACCAAACCCGCCCGCCCGGTCAAGGCGGCGACCCCGCCAGCAATGCGTTCCAGCGACCCGGTCCTCGCCCGCGCCGTCGACGGCGACTACCGGCTGCCCCCGCCCGGCCTGCTGGTCGACGGCGAGCCGCCCAAGGCCCGCAGCCGTGCCAACGACACCATGATCGAGGCGATCACCGGTGTCCTGGAACAGTTCTCGATCGACGCTCAGGTCACCGGCTTCACCAGGGGCCCGACAGTGACCCGCTACGAGGTCGAACTCGGCCCCGGCGTGAAGGTCGAGAAGATCACCGCGCTGACCAAGAACATCGCCTATGCGGTCGCCACCGACAACGTGCGGCTGCTCGCGCCGATCCCCGGCAAATCGGCGGTCGGCATCGAGGTGCCCAACTCCGACCGGGAGATGGTTCGTCTCGGCGACGTGCTCAAGGCCAGCACCACCATGTCCGACCAGCACCCGATGGTGATCGGTCTCGGCAAGGACATCGAAGGCAACTACGTCACCGCCAACCTCACGAAAATGCCGCACCTGCTGGTCGCCGGTTCGACCGGTTCGGGTAAGTCCAGCTTCGTCAACTCGATGCTGGTCTCCCTGCTGGCCAGGGCCACTACGGAAGAATGCCGGATGATCCTGATCGACCCGAAGATGGTCGAACTGACGCCGTACGAAGGCATTCCGCACCTGATCACGCCCATCATCACCCAGCCCAAGAAGGCCGCCGCCGCGCTGACCTGGCTGGTCGAGGAGATGGAGCAGCGCTACCAGGACATGCAGGCCAACAAGGTCCGGCACATCGACGACTTCAACCGCAAGGTC
>DASYBO010000223.1:0-3828 GCA_036500685.1 Pseudonocardiaceae bacterium
AGCGCTTCCGTCGGGGTCAGCCGAGCGGCCCGGATGGACGGATACATGCCGGCGATCACGCCGACCAGCAGCGCCCCGCCGATGCTGGCCGCCACCGAGGTCAACGGGATCACCGGCGGCCAGTTCTGGTACGCGGCATAGCCGAGCGTGGCGAACGCGCCGACCACGGTGCCGATGATGCCCCCGAGCGCGGAGAGCAGCACCGCCTCGGTGAGGAACTGGCCGCGGATCTGGCCGCGGCTCGCGCCGAGCGCGCGCCGCAGCCCGATCTCGCGGCGCCGCTCCAACACGGAGATCACCATGGTGTTGGCAACGCCGATCCCGCCGACCAGCAGCGCCACCCCGGCAAGGCCGATGAACAGGCTGGAGAAGGTGTTCTCGGTGGCCCGCTTGGCCGCCAACGCGTCCGAGGGGCGGCTGACCAGAACGAGGCCGGGTTCCTCAGGGGCGAGGGTCGCCGGCAGCACCGAGCGGACGTCGTCGATCGCGTAGTCCTGCGCCTTCAGGTACAGCTCGGTCGGCCTGCCGTCGAAACCGAGGTCGGCCTGCGCGGCTGGCCAGCCGACCAGTACCGACTGTTCGATGTCGGTGGCCAGCGGCGTCGGGTCGAGAATGCCGATCACGCTGAACCAGCGGTGGTCGATGTAGATCTGCGGCAGCGGTTGGCCTGGCGGCAACGCGTTGATGCCGAGGATGGTCGCGGCCTGGTAGCCCAGGACCACGGTGGGGAAGCGGTCGGTGGCCGGGCCGAGGAAGGTGCCGGCGTGCAAGGTCGCGTTGACCGAACTGGGCAGCGAGTCGTCGACGGCGAGCACATTGACGCCGACGCTGTCGTTGGGGTCGACCTGTGCGGTGCGCCGCACGGACTGGTGGGTGTTGCCCAGCGCGCTCGCGTCGGTCACCGGGCCGATCCGGCGCGCCATCGCGGCCGCGTCCGGTTCGAAGGTGACCGGCGGCGTCTGGTTCGGTTCGGGCTGTGCCTGCAACATGTTGCTGCCCAACGCGGTCAACTGGTTGAGCAGCGCCTGCTGACTGGACGCGGGGATGCCGGTGACCACGATCATGGTGGCGATTCCGATGCAGATCCCCAACGCGGACAGGGCCGCGCGCAGTTTGCGCACCCGCACGCCGATCAGGCCGAGGCGCAGCACGTCACCGGGAGTCAGCCGAACGTTGCGGGTCATCGCAGGACTCCCTGGTACTGGTCGGCGACGATCCGGCCGTCGCGCAGTTCGACCTGGCGCGGGAGTTGCGCGGCGATGTCCCGGTCATGGGTGATGATCGCGATGGTCGTGCCCTCACTGTTCAGGTCGATCAACAGGTCCAGTACGGCCTGTCCGTTGCTGGAGTCCAGTGCGCCGGTCGGTTCGTCGGCCAGCACCAGGGCGGGCCGGTTCACCAACGCTCGCGCGATCGCCACCCGTTGCTTCTCGCCGCCGGACAGTTCGTGCGGCCGGTGCCCGATCCGGTGCGCCAAACCCACTCGGGCCAACGCTTCCCTGGCCATCGGCAACCGATCGCGGCGCCGCACGCCTGCGTAGAGCAGCCCGGTGGCCACGTTCTCGGCCGCGCTCAGTCCCTCGGTGAGATGGAACTGCTGGAACACGAAACCCAGCCATTGCCCGCGTAGCACGGAAAGCCGCCGATCGGACAGCCGCGCCACGTCCTGCCCTGCCACCTCCAGCGTTCCCTCCGTCGGCAGGTCCAAGGTGCCCATGATGTTGAGCAAAGTGGACTTGCCCGATCCGGAGGGCCCGATGATCGCCAGCAGTTCGCCCGCGTCGATGCTCAGCGAAACGTCGCGCAGCGCCGCCACTTCGCCCGCATAGATCTTGCTCGCGTGATCGAGCCGCAAAACGGGTTCGCTCATGACTGCGCGGTTTGGACGCGCAGGCCCTCGGTCACATCGGGCCCGCTCACCTCGACCTCGCCGTTGGCGAACAAGCCGGTCTGCACCGGAACCAGCTTCCCGTTCGGCAGCTGCAACGCGTACCCGCCGCCGCGCAACGCGAGCAGCGCGGTCACCGGCACGGCGAGCACGTTGTCCTTGCCACTGGTGGTGAACGCGACCTGCACCGGCGCGGCGGCCAGATTCGCAACGTCCGCCGGATTGTCGGCGGTGATGGTCACGTTCACGTTCGGCGGCGTGGCAGGCGAACCGGGTTCGTTCTGCTGGTTGTTGTTGCTCTGGACGGTCTGGCTGATCACGCCGACCGTGCCAGGCACCAGCTGGCCGCTCGGCAGCGTGATGGTGACCTTGTTGCCGGTGTTGATGCCGGTCAGGTTGGTCGCCGCGACCGGAACGGTGATCACCTTGTCGGTCGGGGTCACCGCGAGCACCGGTTCGGTCGAGGAATCACCGAGCTGCGCCTGGATTCCGTTGACCCGCACGGCACCGGGGAACACCACGATCTGGCCGACACCCAGCGTGCCGGTCTGCGCCATGCCGATCTTCTTCTGCCACTTGGTCACCGCGTCCGAGAGGGCCTGGGTGAACAGGTCGCCCTTGGGCACGGAATAGCCGAGGGCGCGCAGATTGTCGGCGACCACGGTCACATCCGGTCCTTGCAGGGGCGGCGTCGCGACGCTCAACGTGCGGTAGAGCGGGCTGCTGCCGTAGAAGACGATCACCGGTTGGTCGTCGATGCCGTAGAGGGCCTGGCCCCGCGAGATCGTCGCGCCGGCCTGCGGCAGGCTGGTGATGGTGCCGGTGCCCTTGCCGGTCACCGTGCTCGCCGGGCCGAACCCGAGCGTGCCGGGCAGCGTCTGGCTGTTGGACAGGTTGGTGCGCACCACGGTCGCGGTGTTCACCGCGGCGGCGGCCGGTGGTGGCGCCGGTTTGTGCGCGTGCGCGGTGACGATCGCGATCCCGATGATCAGGGCCGCGACCACCACCAGCGCGGCCGCGCCGCCGATGATGCGGTTCCTGGTCACTTCTTGCCCGCGAAAGCCGAGAGTTCACAGGTGTTCTCGAGCTGTGCCGCGTTGGCAGGCTGCGGCGGCGCGTTGTCGTCGAACGTCCAACTGAGACCGTTGGCGTCCACACTGGTGTCCTGGGTGAGGTGCACCATGATCCCGTGCGAGCGCAGGCAGCTGATGTCGGCCTGCCAGTCCTGGCGGTAGTTGGGGTTGAGGTTCGGATCCAGTTCCGGCGGGCCGAGCGGCTCCTTGCTCATGCACGCGGTATAGGCCTGCTTCGGAATCGGTTCCTTGATCGGGGTGCGGTCGCCTGCCACGCCGGCCGCGCCCTCGGTGGTCGCGCCGTTCGCGAGTAGACACACGTCCCAGGCGTGGATCAGGGCCTCGTGCTGCTGGGGGCTGTCGTCAAGGCGCTCCTGGGGTCGGCCCGCGGTCACCGTGGTCGTGGGGGCCTGGCTCGCCGAGGTCGAACCGCTGCTCGGCAGCGATGCCACCTGCGGCGCGGCCGTTGCGCCGCCCGCGCCGCACGCCGCCAACGTGACCAGGGACGCCATCGTCGTCGCGACCGCGATGTGTCGCCATGGGGGAGTTTTCACGCACCATGCACGCGCGCCCGGCTCGATCGGTTGCCGTGGCGCGGAAATTCTCTCAGTGCGTCGTCGGCACCGTGGTGCCGACCGAGGGCACGGTGGGTTGGCCGGGCACGGGCAGGTCGATCCGCGCGAGCACCAGTCCGATGGTGGCCGCGATGATCACCCCGATGGCCGTCGCCAGCGGTGCGATCCGCCGCGCGTGTCTGGCCTTCAGGTCGTTGGGCACGTCCACTTACACGCCCGGTGCCCGCCTTTGGTTGCAAGACAGACCCACAGGTTACCGGCCTGTTTGCGCCAGTTACGCCTTCTCGCCGCT
>DASYBO010000224.1:0-24722 GCA_036500685.1 Pseudonocardiaceae bacterium
GCCTCGCTGCCACCGGCGCACCCGCAGCGACCTGAACTGCGTGAGCAACTGATCCTGGCGTTCCTGCCGGTGGTCGAGCACCTGGCAAGGCGGCACGGCTCCGACCGCGTCGCTCGGGACGATCTCGTGCAGATCGGCACGATTGGGCTGATCAACGCGATCGACCGGTGGGACCCGGAGCGTGCCGAGGGAGATTTCCTCGGTTACCTGGTGCCCTGCGTGCGCGGGGAGATGCTGCGCTACTTCCGCGACCACACCTGGTCCACCCGGGTCCCCCGGCGGCTCAAGGACCTGACCCTCGCGATCAACCGCGCCACCGGCCCACTGTCCCAGCAGCTCGGGCGGGCCCCGCGCGCCAGCGAGCTGGCACGGCACCTTGACATCGACCGCGACGAGGTGCTCGCGGCACTCGAGGCGCGGTCGGGCTATCTGCCCAGCTCGCTGGACGCGGCCAGCTCCGAGACCGGGACGCCACTGGCCGAGCGGATCGGCGAGTTGGACAAGGAGCTGGACCACGTCGAGTACCGCCACGCGTTGCGCGCGTTGCTCTCGCAGCTGCCCGAGCGGGAGCGCACCATCATCATGCTGCGGTTCTTCGGCGAGATGACGCAGACGCAGATCGCCCAGCTGCTCGGCGTCTCGCAGATGCAGATTTCCCGCCTGCTCAGCAGGACCCTCGAATGGCTGCGCACCAGTCTGTTGGACGACAATCCGCCACCGAAGGACACTCTATCCAGGGCACCCTGTAGAAACAGCGTGACCGCACGCAGGTAGTGGTCGCGCCACACTGGTCCGCGGCCGTGTGCCGCATCCACTCGCTGTGTGCCGTGGAATTCGGTTTCGGGCGCGGCTGTGGAGGTTTGGATCATGACGGGGGCAGCTGAATGGTCGGAGTTCGCGGTTCGCCTTGCCGAGATGGCGCGGGATCTGTTGGCCCAGGCGTCCGTGCAGGACACCCTGGACCGAATTGCGTACCACGCCGTGCAGCTGGTCGACGGCTGTGAGGCGGCCGGGATCATGGCCGTGCGCCGAGGGAAGGTGCACACCCTCTCGGCCAGTGACAATGTGGTGCGCGCTTCCGACCGGCTGCAGGGCGAGTTCGGTGAGGGACCGTGTTTCGACGCCTCGCGCAACAAGACGGAGGCCTACCGGATCGCCGATTTCACCACCCGGGAAAAGCAGTGGCCCCGTTTCGTGCCGGAGGCCCGGAAACTGGGAGTGGGCTCGATGATGGGCTTCCTGCTCTATACCAGGGAGCGTGACGACCTCGGGGCCCTCGACATGTATTCGTCCCGACCGAGCGTCTTCACCGAGCGGTCCGAACAGGTCGGCTGGCTGCTGGCCTCGCATGCGGCGGTCGTGCTTTCCGGCGCCCGGCACGTCGAGAACCTGCAGGAAGGCATGGAGAGCCGGCGGGTCATCGGCGAGGCCATCGGGATCGTGATGACCCGGTACAAGGTTCCGGAGCAGGACGCCTTCGCCCGGATCGTGGCGGCGTCACAGTCCCAGAACATCAAGGTCCGCGACCTGGCAGAGACCATCAGCCACATCGGCGACATCCCCGGACCCACCCAGCCGAGCCGGGCGTAACCGGAAATTCCCGGCGGTCCATCGACGTTACATCCGCTGCACCGCCACCGGGGCTCACCTGGTCGCCGACGGTGCGAGTCTCGCCGTCAGGAGCGCAGCAGATGCCAAGAGCCGTGCAGTACGACCACTACGGACCGCTCGACGTGCTGCGGGTCGCCGAGGTGGACCAACCCGTGCCGGCGGAGGGCGAAGTGCTCGTCGAAGTGGTCAGCGCGGGGATCAACCCCGGCGAGGTCATGATCCGCGAGGGAGGCCTGCACGAGAGGTGGCCGGCCACCTTCCCGTCCGGGCAGGGCAGCGACTTCGCCGGGCGGGTCGCCTCGGTTGGCGCCGGCGTGCCAGCCCCGGCGGTCGGCGACGAGGTGATCGGCTTCACCGAGCGGCGAGCGGCGCAGGCCGACTACGTCGTGGTGCCGGCCGACCAGCTGACGGCCAAACCCCAGGCCGTGGACTGGGACCAGGCCGGCGGGCTGTTCGTGGCCGGCAGCACCGCCTACGCGGCCGTCCGCGCGGTGGCGCCGCAGGCCGGGGAGACCGTCGTGGTCAGCGGCGCGGCCGGCGGGGTGGGCTCGCTGACCGTGCAGCTGGCCCGGCGCACCGGCGCCCGGGTGATCGGCGTCGCGAGCGAGGCGAACCGCGAGTGGCTGGCCTCGGTGGGAGCGGACCACGTGGCCTACGGCGAAGGCCTCGCCGAGCGGCTCCGTGCGGCGGCTCCCGAGGGCGTCGACAGTGTCGTCGACACGTTCGGCGGCGGCTACGTCGAGCTGGCCATCGACCTGGGTGTCGCGCCGGAGCGGATCGACACGATCATCGACTTCGCCGCCGCGCAGAAGTTCGGCACGAAGACCGAGGGAAGCGCGGCCGCGAGCTCGGCCAGCGTGCTGGCCGTGCTGGCCGAGCTGATCGCCACCGGCGAACTGGTCATGGAGGTCGCCGCCAGCTACCCGCTGGAACAGGTCCGGGAGGCATACACCGAGCTGGCGAAGCGGCACACCCGGGGCAAGATCGTGCTACGGATGCGCTGACCCTCCGGGGGTCGTGAGTGAAAAGTAACGCTATGGCGATCCTTTTCACTCACGAGGCCGAAGGCCGGGCGGCGGTCCGGATGCGTAGCTGGCGCAGCTCGGCCAGGTAGTTCTGCACCTCGGACAGCCGGGCGGCCTGCTGGTCGCCGTTGCGCTGCGGGGCTTCCATGGCGGCACGGGCCGCGTCCGAGGCGGCCCGCAGCCGCTGGTCGTTGAGTTCGGTGAAGTGGTCCCGCAGTGTGCGGTGCACGGTACGCAGCTGCAGCCGCAGCTCGTCGCCGACCCGGAAGTTCACCGCGTCCATCAGCTTGGCCAGCGCCATCTTGGCCTCCGCCTTGCCGCGCTCCTTGCCGTTCTTGCGGTCCTCCCAGAAGGTGAAAAGGCCCAACAGCACACCGGCACCGACCGACCACGGGCTGATCAGCTGGAGGCCGGCGAGGCTGGTCAGCACGCCGACCATCAGGATGCCGCCGTAGGATCCCCGGACACTGTTGATCACCCGCGCGAACATGCCGCCGTCCTCCGGCTTGTTCATCGGCTTGACCTTGCGCAGCGCCTCGTCCGGGTCGTCGAGCCACACCTCGGGCAGCTTCACACCGGTGGTCGAGCCGTCCTTGTTGCCGGCCAGCCTGGCGCCCACCCGTTTGGCCAGCTGCTGGGAGCGCGCGGTGGCCAGCTGGAAGCTCGCGTTCACGCTCTCGGTCACCTGGCGGCGCACCGCACCGTCGAACCGCTCCCAGCTGCCCGTCACACCCCCCTTGGTGATCTGCTCCTCGGCGCCTTCCATCACCTCGCGCAGCCGGTCCCGCAGCTCGAAGTCCACCTCGGACATCAACTCGGTCGCACCGTCGCCGAGCGCGAGCTGCCAGCTGGCGGACAGCTGCTGGCGTCGCTCCAGCTCGGCGATGGCCCGTTGCTGGCGGTCCTGCGGGGACTGCTCGGCGCCGTGCAGCTCGTCCAGCTCCGCGTTCCAGAGCGTGCCCAGCTGGTTGGTCACGGCCCGCAGCTCGGTGAGCACCGAGTCGCGCAGCGCAGGCTCCACCCTGGTGCCGACCTGGTCGCCGAGGAACTCCAGCAGCTGCGGCACCCCGGAAGAAACGACGAGCGAATCGTCGCCGCGCTGCCGCCCACTCTCGCTGAGCGCGGCGGACACCGGTAGCAGCGGGATGGTCGGCGAGTCCAGCTTCGCGGCCTGCAGCCGCCGCCGGTTGGCCCGCTGCGTGTCGTTCCAGCCCGGGTAGGCGTCGATCTTGGTGAGCACGCAGACCACCGCGGTGCCCTGCCCCCGGATCCGGGCCAGCGCGTCCAGCTCCGAAGGGCTGTACTCGTGGCCGGCGTCGGAGACGAACAGCACCACGTCCACCGACGCCGGCTCCGGCACCCGCACCTGGTTTGATCCCGGCCGGCCGGAGACGTCCGCGAAGCTCGCGCCCGCCAGCTGGTCCGCCGGTATCTGGTCAAGGACGCGGACCAAAGTGCTGGCGCCCTGGCCGCGCGCGCCAACCACCGCGACCCGCATCTGCCGGCCGCTGACCCGGGCCCGAGCCCGGGTCAGCCGCGCGACCAGCTCGGGCCGGCCTGCCGCGTTGGCCAGCCGGTTGGCCTGTGCCAGCAGGCTGACCAGCTCCACACTGGTCAGCTGCTCGACTGGCTGCATCGTCACCGACACCGCTCGGTCCTCCTCCACTGTTCCGTCAGTTGTCCGCTATGCCCCGGTCAGTGCGGGGTCACCGCGGTGTGGTCGGTAGTCGGGTGGGTCGTGTCGTGCGCCGGCGTCGCGGCCGGGCTGGCGTCGTGCGTGGTCAGACCACTGGACAGGCTGTGCGACGGCGACGGGCTCAGCGCGCTGCTCGGGTCGGCGGGGTGCGCCGCCGTCGGCGTGGTGCTGTGCGTCGTCGGCGTGGTGTGCAGGCTCGAGGCGCCCGCGCCGGTGCTGTGCGTGGACGGCGTCGTGCCGTGCGTCGACGGGGTGGCGTGCCCGGCAGGGGCGGGGTTCGTCGCCGGGGTGCTCGCAGCCGGGGCATGCGAGGTGACCGAGCCGGTCGAGCCGGTGCTCGGGCTGAAGCTCGGCGCGTTGCTGCTCCCAACGTCGGCCTGCGGGGCACCCGTGTGCGACTGCCCGGGTGCACCGGTGTGCGACACCTGGCCAGGAGCACCGGAGTGCGACAACTGCCCGGGAATACCGGTGTGCGACAACTGCCCAGGAGTGCCGGAGCCGATGCCGGGTGCGGCGCCGGGGGCACCCGCGCCGGTGTCGGGCTGCGCGGCGCCGGAGGAACCGGTGTCGGGCTGCGGGGCGCCACCCAGGCCGCTCTGCTGACCAGTGTTCTGGCCAGTGCCGCCGGTGGTGGAACCGCTGGTGGCCCCTTGCTCGTGGCCGCCGCCGTGCGTGTTCTGCTGGCTGCCGCTACCACTGCCGAAGAAGTTGCCGAGGAACCCGCCCGAGCTGTGGCTGGCGCCCTGGTCCGAGCCCTGCTGCGAACTGGCACCGTGGCCGGACTGGCTGCTGCTCCCCGATCCGGACCGCGTGTCGCTCTCCGACTGGTGCGAGGTGTGCACCGTGGCGGCCTGCTGGACGCTGTGGCTCAGCGGCTGGGACGCCGGGTGCGAGGTGGACCGCGCGTCGAACGGCGTGGCGTTCACCGGAGCGGCCGAGGCCGCGACGTTGGCGGCGTTGGCCACCGGCGCGTTGGAAGCCGCCGCCGAGCTGGGAGCGGCCGCCGAGCTCGGCGCGTTGGAGTACGAAGGGCCGTTGGTGAAGGACGCCGCGGGCGACGCAGGGGCAGACGGTGCCGGTGAGAAGCCCCCGGCGCCGGGCCCGACCGGGCCACTCTGGAACCCGCTGACGGACTGGCCGGCAGACTGACTGTGCTGGTCACCCAGGTCGCCGCGCTGCAGACCTTGGCCGGAGCGGCCGCCGTCGAACCCACGCTGCACGTCGTGCCCGGCCTGACCACGGACGTCCTGCCCGACCTGGTGCTGGGTGCGAACGTCGTGCTGCAGCCCCCGGTTGTCCTGACGCAGGTCGCTGTTCTGGTGCTGCAGATCGCGGACCTCGTGGCGCAGGTCGCTGTTCTGGTGCTGCAGGCCGCGGTCCTCGTGGCGCAGGTCGTTGTTCTGGTGCTGCAGGTCGCGGTTGTCCTGGCGCAGGTCCCGGACGTCACCGCGCCCGTCGTGACCGCCGTAGCCACGGCTGTCGTGGTCGCCGCGTCCGTCGCCGCGTCCGTCGTGGTCGCCGCGTCCGTCGTGGTCGCCGCGTCCGTCGCGCAGGTCGTGGCGGCCGTCACGGAAATCGTCCCTGGCATCGCGCAGGTCGTGGTTGCCGTCACGGAACTCGCCCCTGGCGTCGCGCATGTCGTGCCGGCCTTCGCGGAAGTCCCGGTCCGCCTGGTGCTGTTCGTTGCGCGCGTGCCGCAGGTCGTCGTGGGCGTCGCGCTGCTCGTGCTGGGCGTCCCGGACGTCGTGCTGGGCGTCCCGCAGGTGGCTCTGGGCAGCGTGCACCTCGCGGGAGCTGTCCGCGTGCCGCAGCTCGTCACGGGCTTGGCTCACCTCGTGGCGCGCGCTGTGCAGGTCCTGGTCCGCCTGGCGCTGCTCGTCACGGGCGTCGCGGAAGTCGCGGCGCGCCTCGTGCTGCTCGCGGGCGCCATCGCGGAACTCGTTGCGGGCATCGCGCAGGTCGTGGCGGCCGTCGCGGAAATCCTGGCGGGCGTCGCGCAAGTCGTGGTTCCCGTCCCGGAAGTCGTGACGGGCATCGCGCACGTCGTGCCCACGGTCGTTGTCGTGCCCGCGGTCGTGGTCGTGCCCACGGTCGTGGTCGTTCCAGCTGCCGCGGTCGTGGTCGTTCCAGTCGCGGTCGTGGCCGTTCCAGTCGTGGTCGTTCCAGCCGCGGTTGTCATGGTCCTGCGACTGGTGGTGCCAGCCACGCCACTCGTCGCCGCTGTTGCTGTAGTGGTTGTTGACCCAGTCGCGGTACTGGTCGTGCTCCCAGTAGGTGGGCTGGCTCCAGCCGGCGGGCGCGACCCAGCCGTGCGAGGGCTCCCAGCCGTGCGGCGCCGCCCAGCCGACACCCTCGGCCCAGACCGGACCGAAGTAGTCGGCACCAGGCACGGACAGGTGCGCGTCGTGCAGGGCGTCGGCGACGTCGTGCCGGACGTCGTCTCGGATGTCGGACGCCAGCTGACGGCCGAGGAAACCTTCGGGCATTGCGTGGGCTCCTTAGGGAAAGGTGCGTAAAGCTTGATCCGTGTCGAAACTAGCCACGCACCCTGGGCGCGCGCTGTGTCCTGCCTGTGGCCGCGCTCTCGCCCGTGACGGCGGGGGCGCTTCCTGAAATTCCTGAGAATTTCTCACAACTACCGGCTCAACGAATGCCCGATGTCCCCGGATACGTCACATTTCCCGGGATCACACATTTGTCGTAATCAAAGTCGAATTTCAGCCGTGTAATTCTCAGCGGTGGAGGGCTCGCGCCGTGCGGCCCCGAGCCGACGAGCCCAGCGCCAGCAGCCGGGCGTCCGCCTCGCCGCCCAGGTCAAGCCGCACTCGCGCCGGATTCGCGCCACCGACCGAAACGAAATCACCGGAATCTCACAATATTTGCGAAGTGAAAGATATAACGGGACCGGCCGCCGGCCTGAACGTCCGAGAACCGCGGGACGGTCACGAATACCGGCCCCGCACTCTCCGGGAGGAGAACGTCTGACCGGCGCCGGACACGACGTGCTCAACGAAGCCGTAGTCCAAGGCATCCTGGGCGGTGAACCAGCGAGAGAGCTCTGAGCGGCGGGTTCGCTCAGAGCATCCCGAGTTCGCTCAGGGCAAACCCGCGCCTCGGCGCACCCGATCAGCCGGCGTCGAACCCGGCGAAGTGCTCGGCGACCCGGTCGATGCCGGAGAGGATCGCCGCCTTGATTGACTCCGAGGCAAAACTGGCGTGCACGCCGTTGCGGGCGAGCTGGATGAGTGTCGTGGCTGACAGACCCATCCGCGCCGCCACCAGGTACTCGTTGGTCAGGTCGGTGTCGAACATGGGCGGGTCGTCGGAGTTGAGGGTGACCATGAGTCCGGCTTCGAGCATCCTCGACAGGGGATGTTCGGCAAGGGAGGACACCGCGCGGGTGCACAGGTTCGAGGTGGGGCACACATCCAGGGGCAGCTGGGTGGCGGCCAGGTGCTCGACAAGGGCCGGATCCGCCAGGCATCGGATGCCGTGACCGATCCGTTCGGCGCCAAGGCGCCGGATCGCCGACCACATCCGGTCAGGACCGTGGGTCTCGCCGGCGTGCGGGACGCTGTGCAGGCCGGCGGCGCGGGCGCGATCGAACAGCTCGGCGAACGGCGCCCGGTCGACTTCGATCCCGCCGACGTTGAAACCGATGACACTGTCCAGGTTCGCGGCAAGCACCGCGTCGAGGGTCGCTTCACCCGAGGCAACGCCCCGCTGCCCGGCGAAGTCGGCCACCCAGCGCAGCTCGATCCCATGTGCGGCCTTGGCCGCGAGGCGCCCTCGCTCGACACCGGCGAACATCGCTTCGGCCGGCACTCCTCGGTCGATGTGCGCCCTCGGGGTGAAGGTCACCTCAGCAAGGCGGACCCCGAGTAGACGGTCAGTTACTCCTCACGGCCATTGCCGTCGCGCCCGGCCGCCTCCGTACACGATGTAGACGGCAACCTGTAGATCGGCCACGTGACGGTGGATGGCGGATCGAGCGCCGTGGAAATAGTTCACCTGCTGGTCGATCGTCAGATTGCCGCTACTGAGGACGAACAAGGTTCCCTTTGTCAGCGCCTGGCGTTCGCTCGTCACATAACGAATCCGCTTGTCCTTCGCCAGCAGCGCCCAACCGTGTTTGATTCCGTAGCTGATCCAGGTCTCATCATCGGTTTGCTGGCCATCGTCAGCAAAATGGTCCCCAACCAGATGAATCGTCCAACCAAGCTCGCGGAGTCCTTGTGCGGTGCGGCGCCCCAGGCTTCGGTCGAAGAAGAACTCAGGCGGCTCGGCAGATGGCCTCGACGGCATCCCTGGTCATCCCGTACTCTTCGGCCACAGACTCCATCGTCTCACCGGCACGCCAAAGGCCTACGATCGCATCCACCGGGGCTTTGCTGACCGCGAGAACAGGTGCGCCCCATCCGAACCGAGGGTCGATGATCACCGGCGCTATGTCAGGGTACCGCCTGAGAGTAAGGCGTGTCGGAAATTCGTCGCCCTTCTCCCAAGAGATATACTTCAAGTACTCTTCGAGAATCTCCCGAAAAGCTAGCTGTCCGTCCCCGGACCGGACCATCTCGCCTGGAGCATAATCAACGAAAATGTCTAGACCATCGGTTGCTATCCGACGAGCGGCGAGGCCGTATGGCGTGTCGAAATCTCTTCTGACCCGTGACGCAACGTGCCGAATCCGTTCCTTGGTGAAATGCAGTTCACGCAACGACCGCAGGACGTAGGCCTCAACAATCGCAACAAATGGGACTGACGGTGCGCCGCGTTTCTCCGGAACAACCCGATGGACCAGCGGTTCCGCCCCGTCTGTTGTCTCTGACAACCAGTAGTAGAGCGTCGAGGCGGGCATCGCAAGGTGACGTGCGGTGTCAGCGGGCGTCAGGATAGGAGTCCGGAACCGATCGATCTTCACCACAACACCCTCCTCCTCGCTGACGGCACAACCAGCATCGTTGCACTACCTCACCGCTCAGGTAACGCGAAACGCCCGGGGAGCTCAAGATCGGCCGCTGGTTTCAGCCGGCGGACGCGCGCTGGGCCACGGCGAGCTCGGCCAGGTGGCTCAGTGAGTTGTCCAGGTGCTGGGGAGGGAACGGCGGGAACTGGATGACCTCCCGGAAGGCCGGCGGCACCTGCGACCATTCGTAGGTCAGCGTGACCTCGGTCGCCGACTCACCGACCGGGTTCAGGTCGTAGCGCCACTCCCAGCCTCCGAGCCCCAGGTTGCCGTCCGCGTCGTACTGGCCCGGCTCCCAGGAGATGGTGCGTGGCTGGTCGAACGCCCGGACCTCGTTGGCCATCTCGTAGGTCTTGTCCGGGTGGTTGTCGTGGTACATCGCCATCCGGAAGATCTGGCCCGACTCGGTCAACCGCTCGCCGCCGAGCGACTCGCGGACCCAGCCCGTGCCGTCGATCGCGGCATGGCTCGTCGAGTCCGCGAGCACCGCGAACACGACCTCGGGAGGAGCTTGGATGGTGATGACCGCGCTGAGAGTCTCGTTCGGCATGGGTGTGCGCGCTCCGTTTCGTCCAGGACATTCGTACCTTCGACCTACAGACCGCGGCGCACGGCAAAACTCATCGGTCCTCGGCAAAACATCGCTCCAGCGTGTCCGCTGCGAGGTAGCAGAGGCACGCGGCTCCGCCGAGCCGCTGCCCGTCAGCAACTCGCGGCCGCTCCAGCCCGCTGCCGCCCACGGCCTCAGCGGTCCGCCGGACAAACGCCAACACCCTCATCGGTAGTCGACCAGCCGACCATCGGGGGCCGTATTTGAGGACGGTCCGATAGTCACTGCCACCCGAGGACACAGCGGTGTTGCCGTGGACGTAAATCCACCCGGTGAACCCGAGGGTCGCCAACTCCTTGGCCAACTGCTCGACCTCGGCGAGGTCGTCACTCTCGCGGGTTTGCGGCTCGTTCCGCACCGGATGACCCAGCGGCCCCTCGTGCAGGCGGGCGTGTAGATGGTACTTACTCATTGTTCGGTTCCTTCAGAACCCGGCGGGCATCAGGTCCGGGTGCACGTTCGCGGTGACCCGGTAGGGCAAGCGCGGGCCGACCAGTCAGAGAACCACCGGTGGCGCCCCGGTCCTCGATCACCGTCACACCGTCCAGGCGGCGCGAACGCTTCGGGCGAGCAGGCCGAGGGCGAGGACGGCGGCGCCGGTGAGGACGGTGGCGGTGGGGAGGGTCAGGGCGAGGACGACGCAGCCGGTGGCGCCGAGCACGGTGAGGAGGCGCAGCCAGCGGCGCCCCGGTCCTGGGAGGGTGAAGGCGGCGGCGTTGGCGATGGCGTAGCAGGTGAGGATCGCGAAGCTGGAGAAACCGATCGCGCCGCGCACGTCGGCCACCGCGACGATGCCGACCACGAGGGCGCCGAGCAGCAGTTCGGCGCGGTGCGGGACCTGGTAGCGGGGATGGACCCCGGCCAGGGCGTGCGGCAGCTCTCGGTCCCGGGCCATGGCGAGGGTGGTGCGCCCGACGCCGGCCATCAGGGAGAGCAGCACGCCGGCGGAGGCGACGGCACCGCCGATGCGGACCGAGGGGGTGAGACAGCCCAGCGCGCCGGACTCGGTGGCGGCGGCGAGCGGGGCGGTCGCGGTGGCGAGGACCTCCGGTCCGACCGCGGCGAGCGCGGGAGTCCCGACCAGGGCGTAGCTCGCGACGACGGCACCCAGCTCGAGCGGGATGGTGCGGGCGGGGTCACGGACCTCTTCGCCGAGGGTGGCGATCCGGGCGTGTCGGGATGGGCCGGCCAGGTGTAGGCGTCGAAGGTGAGCGCCATCGCCGCACAGCTGGCGGTCTTGCCGACCACGAACCCCCAGCCGGCCAGGAAACCCCAGACCGGGCCCGAGCATCGACCCCAACCCCAGTACCACCGCATCACCCAGCCCCAGCCGGCGCGCCAACCGGGTCACGGCAGGCCGATGTTGCCGCCGAGGTTGGCGGTCATGCGACGCGGCACGTCCAACGCGGCGATGTACTCGTCGGCCGTGATGCCATCGTGGGTCTGCTGGTTGGCTCGCATGGGCCGCTCGCTCGTCCGGATGCCCCGCCGGCTGGATTTGCTCCATTCACCGTAGAACCTCACGCGATATTCAGGCCAAGACGAGGCGGCCGCCCGCGTGGTCGATCTCGTCCGGGTCCAGCACCAGGCCGCCCGACTGCTGGGCCGCCAGGACCACGGCCTCGACGACCCGGGCGACCAGCGCGGGGGCGTCGCGGTGCACGGCGTGGCCGGCGGTGTGCGCGATGACCTGGACAGCCGCGACCCGCTCGGCCGCCTCCCGCTGGCGGCGTTGCCACAGCTTGTCGGCCTCGGCCATCGGGATGGGCAGCGTGTAGCGCTCCGCCGGCGTGTGCAACCACCTGCCGACCGCGCTGGCCAGCACCACGACCGGCACCGGCGGGAACGGGCGGTGGTACGCGGCGGGATCGACGTCGAACCGCTCGTCGAAGATCCGTCCGCCCCGGCCTTCACGGCGGTGCGAGTCCTCCCGGTCGCCGCCGAACCTGTACGGCGTTGGGTCGATCAGCACCGCGCCTGCGGTGCGTTCCGGGTGGTCGCGGGCGAACATCTCCGCGACCCGGGCGCCGAGCGAGTGGCCGACAAGCACCACCGGCTCCGCGACGCCGACCGCGCTCAGTAGCCGCTGCAGTTCGGCGGCGGCCGCCACCGCACCGCCGGGCCGTAGGTGCTCGGGCGCCGGGTCGCTGCGTGCCACACCGGCCCGGTCGTAGCGCACCGTCGCGGTCGACACCCCGGACTCGGCGATCATGAAACGCCACTCGTTGCCCGGGTCGATGTCGTGGTCGTCGCCCGGGTCGTCCAGCGACAGCCCGCCGAGGTACACCACCGGTGGGCCGCCTTCGCCACTGACCGCCACCGAAAGCCGATACCCGCCCACATCAACCAGCTGACCGCGTTTCGCCTGTTCAGCGTGCACGTTCACCGGCTACGGGGTGTCCCAACCCGGCGGGGCGGCACCCCGACCGAGGCCCCAGGTCGACTGGCCCAACCGAGGGGTCGGCACGCCCCGCTCCGGCCGGCGACGATAGCCGGCGGTCAGTGCCGGGGCCGGGTCATCGGTCTCGGCCATCGCAAGGCACGGTGCGACGAATGCGCAGTCGGCGCAGTGCGCGGCCGGAGACGGATAGGGCGCCAGCCGCGGATCCATCATCTCCAGCGCTTCGGCACCGATCATCCGGCCCATGGCGGTGATCTCCTCGCGGGAGCGGCGGATCACGGTCCGCCGCACCGGACCGGCGAACTGATGTACCAGCCGGTCGGCGTTGCCCGCGTCCGGCGGCTTGGCGTACATCCGCCGGTGCTGTGGCATCGAACGGCCCCCACCACTCGGTTCGTGTTGGGCAACCCAGCGCGACGACAGCCGCGCCGGGGCGTGAACGACGTTCGGCTCGACCGTCGTGCGCACCTCGTTGTGGATCGTTCCGGCGATCTCCATGCCCAGGTAGGTCTGCTCCCACGCCCAGCAGGCCGCGACCGCCTCCTCGTCAAGGACCAGCTGGTTCACGTCCTGCCATTCGGAAGCCACCAGGTGGCGGACGACCCAGTAGGCGTCGTCCGCGTCGATCGCCAGTAGGTCGACCCTGGGCGTGTAGATCACCCGGAGCCCGTCCTCGGTCTGCAGGCCGCGGTCGGGATCATGCGGATCGAACACCAGCACGTCCATCTCGTGGCTGATCTTGATAGGGGCGAAGTCGTCAACCGTGGGTGCCCAGGAGAAGTACCGGTCCAAAAGCTCACGCCCGGCCGCCACCAGCCACGCGGTGTCGGTCGAGCCGGCCAGGCCCGTTACCGACCGAAGAAATGCCTTGTCCACCAGCGGAAGCACGATCTGCCGCGACCAGTCCCAGGTGCCCGGGTAGTAGTACGAGGCCAATGCGTCCTTGATCGGGGTCGGCAGGTCGGGCTCGGCGCTCTGGACAGGTTCGAGGTCGCGCCGGTTGGGAGAGGCAAAGTCCCATTGCCTGCGGCAGCGTTTGAACCTGGCGCGGTCGTCCGGGGTGATCCGAAAATCCACAAAGACCTCGCTCAGTGTGTGTGCGGCCAGGGCTCGTCGAGCGGCCAGCGGCACCGGTCCGCACCACCGGCCATCGACTCCAGCTCCTCCAGCAGATCGTCGAAGAACAGCTGCAGCCGCGCCGGGTCGTCCAGCGGCCACGCCCCGTGGAAATACATCCACACGTCCGGACCGTCCTGGCCGGAAAAGTCCCAGCGCTGGTCAGCGGCGGCCACTGTGTGCCAGGCATACGCGTCACCGCGCCGCTCCAGGTACACGACATCGTCACTACCGGGGCCGGCGGCGACAATCGAGGCGAAAAGATCGGTTCGGTTCACGTTGCACCCCTTTGCCAGGCTACCCGGGCCGATGAAAATCGACTAGGAAAGTTCAGATCTTCAAAACTGCCCGCCGACCTTGCCGAGGAGTTCCAGGACCGGTTCCCTGAGGTCGGGGCGGTGCCACACTGTGCGGATGAGCTACCTCGTGACGGGTGCGACCGGCAACGTCGGAGCGGAGCTGGTATCGGCGCTGGTCAGCGCTGGACAGCACGTCCGGGCACTGAGCCGGGCCGGCGATCGGCGCGGCATGCCACCCGGCGTCGAAGTCCTTCGCGGCGACCTCGACGATCCCGCGTCGCTGGCCGGGCCGCTGGCCGGCGTCGAGGGCCTGTTCCTGCTGCCAGGGTTCCGGGACATGCCGGGGATCCTCGAGCAGGCCCGGCTGGCCGGAGTGCGCCGAATGGTGCTGCTCTCCGGCGGATCGGCCGGCAGCGGCGATCTGACCAACGCCGTGACCGCCTACATGGTGCGTTCCGAGACGGCGGTGCGGGAGTCCGGATTGGCCTGGGCGATGTTGCGGCCCGCCGCCTTCATGTCCAATGCACTGCGTTGGAAGGCCGCGATTGCCGCCGGCGACACGCTGCGCCTGCCGTTCGCGAGCGTCCGCACGGCTACCGTCGACCCCCGTTCGACATCGCCGCGCTCGCGGCCGCCGCGCTGACCGAGGACGGCCACGACCAGCAGGTGTATCTGCCCACCGGACCTCAGGCGCTGCTGCCCGAGGAGCAGGTCGAGATCCTCGCCCGGGTGCTCGGCCGCGACCTGCGGTTCGAAGCGCAACCCGACGGCGAGGCACGGGAAGAGATGAGCGCGAGCATGCCCGCCGAGTACGTCGACGCCTTCTTCGACTTCTACGTCGCCGGAACCCTCGACGAATCCCGGGTACGGCCCACCGTCGAAGCTGTCACCGGGCGCCCGCCGCGCACCTTCGAGCAATGGGCACGCAACCACGCCGCTGAGTTCGGCGAACAGCCGTAAGTCACTCGGGCTCCTCGGCGCGGGTGCCGTCGAGGACGATCTGGAGGTGGCGGCGCCAGTCGGAGTTGCCGGCGGGTCTGAAGTACATGGTGGAGATGACGCCGCAAGCCAGCATCGGGAAGTCGGCGAAGGTGAGGTCGTCGCGGACCTGGCCGGAGGCGACGGCGCGGTCGATGATGCGGCTGACGACCTCGCCGAACTCGGCCTTGTGCTGTGCGAGGCCTTCCCACTCGAGGTCGATGGAGCCCATCAGCGCCAGCTGGAAGGCGGCGTCGCCCTCGGCCGCTTCGAGGTAGCCGCGCAGGACCGACTCGAAGGCCTCGCGCGGGTCGGCGATCTTCTCGGCGGCGCGCGAGGTCGGCCCCCAGCACCAGCACCGACGCCAACCACCGGTCCGGCGCGTCGGTAGGCACCGGGCGACCAGCACCCGCGCCCTCGGCCCGGGGTGCGACATGACTGCCCGCCCCCGGGCCGCCAGCCGTGCTGGCCGAAACCGGGTCCCGGGCACTCTGCGCCGGTGGACCCGGCCCACCGGGCGCGACAGACGGCGGCCCAGCGCCTCCGATGCCGTGCCGATGCCCCCGGGCGGAGCGCGCCATCGGTCCTCCAACCTGACGATGCGACCCCTGGCGTGGCTGCCTGGCTGAGCTGGTCGGGTACTCCGGTCACCTCGTCCAGGATGAGCCGCAGGGCCACAGGGAAGGCGAGCCGTCGCGGTGTCGCGCCGGTCGAAAGGCCGACGTCAGTCGGGGTAGGGCGCCCCGGCGCGCGCTGTCCGGAGCGTGCTGGCCCACCAGGCAAGCTGGTCGAACAACGTCTTGGCGTAACCGACGGCATCGGGATCGGCCGGCCGGCCGTCATCCCAGTTCACGAAGTAGTTCGGAAATGCCAGCCCGTCGCGGATGGTCACCGCGTGCAGCTCGGTGAGGACGTTCTCCAGGTGCAGGACCGCGTGTCGACCGCCCGCCGCACCTCCGTAGCTGACGAATGCCACCGGCTTCGCGGTCCACTGGGTGAAGTGCCAGTCGATGGCGGCCTTCAGTGACGCCGGGTAGCTATGGTTGTACTCCGGGGTCACCAGGACAAACGCGTCCGCCGCGTCGAGCTGCGCGGTCAGGGCGAGCATGCCTGTCGGACGCGGGTAGGAGTCCCCGGCGTACTTCGGTGGCGCGGCGGGCAGGGACAGCGGGATCTCGTAGTCGGCGAGGTCGACGACCGATACGTCGAAGCCCCCGTGGGCGGTCGCCTGTTTGGCGACCCATGAGGCCACGACCGGGCCGAACCTCCCCTCGCGCACGCTGCCGACGACGATGACGAGTTGGCTGGTTTCGCTCATGCACCACACCTTCGGTCGCGCCGGGCGCGCCAGCTAGACCGAAGACAGGCCGGCCCTGACAGGGCCACTCTCGGACGGCATGCGGGGGCCGTCGGCGCCCTACAGTGACAAGCATGGGTACGCCGCTGGGTGACTTCCTCCGCGCCAGGCGCGACGCCACCCGACCCGAGACGCTCGGCCTGCCGGCGGAGTCCCGGCGTCGCGTTCCGGGGCTGCGGCGATCGGAGCTGGCCTCGTTGGCCGGCATCAGCGTCGAGTATCTCGTCCGGATCGAGCAGGGCAGCGACCGAAACCCCTCGGTCTCCGTGGTCAACGCGCTCGCCGAGGCACTGCGCCTTGGCGTCTCCGAGCGGGCGCATCTGCGATACCTGGCCAAGATCACCGACGGCACCTGCGCCGGCTCGCCCGCGCAGCCCCGGCTGGACGTCGGGAGGACGGTCCGCACGCTGCTGCAGCACTTCGAGCCGGGGATCGCGCTGGTCACCAACCGACTGGGTGACGTTCTCGCGCACACCAGCGGCTTTGACCTGATCGCCCGACCGTCGGGGCTGCTCGACTCCGACCGGCCCAACCTCACGCGCTTCATCTTCACCGACAAGCGTGCCCGCGAGACCTTCCCGGACTGGGACCAGAGCGCCGACGAGCGAGTCTTCGACCTGTGGCTCGGCCCGTCGGCCGAGCGCTCGGCCCGGTTCAAGGCCGAACTCGCCCCGGTCGCCGGCGACGAGTTCACCCGCCGGCTGAACCGGCACGCCCTGCCACCGCGCGGCACCCTGCGGTGGACGCACCCGGTGGTCGGCGAGCTGCGGCTCGACCGCGAGGTCATGGAGCTCCCGGCGGCCGACGCGCAACAGCTGGTGGTGTTTCTTCCCGCCGACGCCACGACCGCCGATGCGGTGAACCTGTTGCGCAGGGAGGGCGGTGGCACCACCCTGCGCGCGGTCAACTGAGAAACGCGGCGGGCGCCGCACTTGCCGAAAACCTTGTCCGCGCAGGTCATGCCGCATGTCGGTACTCATCGACGATGCCGCCCAGGCATGGGTGTCGGCGTATGTCGGGCGCTTCGGCCGGGACTGGGCGCCGCGGGCGCCGGTGGCGGCGATGAATCGGTGCTGCCAGGCGGGCAGTGTGGCTGGGGCGACGGCGAAGACTGTGCGCCAACGACATCGCAGGATGAGCGAGGATAGCGCCGCGAACCAGAAACGGGTTCCTGTCTGATGTGCCGAAAAGTATTTGCTGACAGTGGATTAGCTGTCGCTGGTGAGTCCAGGCTGGATCCAGGTCGCCATATGAATTCTTCCTGAATATCTTGTTGTTGTGGGATATCACCATCGGGATCGTGTTGTTAACAGCGAGTTTCGTGGATCTTCGTCGATACCTGCCACTCAACCGTGGCAAGCGAAACGTTCGATCAGCGTTCAGACTTCGGTGTGACGAAGGTCTCGTTGCGGTGATAGTTCAGGAGTGAGATTTTGAATTCGTCCGCGTAACTTCCGGCCGCCTGAGCGCATTCGTGATTCGACGAATCCTCAGTATCAGGTGCTGGTGTCAACGATGATGACTGGCTGAGTCCTCCTCCCTAGGAGAGTCATGACCCGATCATCACTGGAAGCACAAGAACGCTCTGGCCTATTTACGGTCGGTAGCCCGGTCAGCCATTGGACCGTGACCGCCGAGCGGTCCTTTAGCTATGAAATCCGGATCTGTGACGGTGTTCTCGATCCCGGTAATCCTGCCCTGCTGGAGGGGGCGGGCAACGACGGCGGGCACCGGCGGCGACTCATCGTGACGGACACCACGGTAGATGCTCTGTACGGGCATGAGATTCGCGAATACTTCGATTGCCATCGAGTCACGCACGAAGTCTGTGTGCTGCCGGCCGGCGAGGTGGCGAAAGATTTTTCCAGCGCGCGGCGGCTGGCCGCGGCGCTCGACGCATTCGGGATCGACCGCCGCAGGGAGCCCGTGATCGCGATAGGCGGGGGTGTGCTGCTCGACATCGCGGGCTTCGTGTGCAGCACCTATCGGCGGGCGACTCCTTATATTCGTGTGCCGACGACGCTGATCGGGCTGGTCGACGCTGGCATCGGGGTCAAGACGGGCCTCAACTTCAACGGCCACAAGAACAGGTTGGGGACGTACTTCCCGGCGGAACGCGGACTGCTCGACCGTTCATTTCTGCGCACGCTCGACGGCCGGCACATCAGTAACGGGCTCGCCGAGATAGCAAAGATCGCTCTGATCAAGGACGCCGAACTGTTCGCGGTCCTCGAACGGCACGGCCAGAACTTGCTCGCATCGAAGTTCCAGAGTGCCGCCGAGCAGCTGGATCCTCTGGCGAACGTCTCCCCACAAGACCGGTTCAAGGTGCGTCCTTCGGTACCGGAGCCCGGTATGGAAGTCGTGGAGCGAGCAGTACACGGCATGTTGG
The DNA here is from genome assembly GCA_036500685.1 of Pseudonocardiaceae bacterium. Taxonomy (GTDB): domain Bacteria; phylum Actinomycetota; class Actinomycetes; order Mycobacteriales; family Pseudonocardiaceae; genus CAJCJE01. The sequence goes on from DASYBO010000224.1 coordinate 18,452, forward strand.
AAGAACTGCAGCCGAACCTGTGGGAGAGCGTGCTCGAACGGGTGGTCGACTACGGCCACACATTCAGTCCCTCAATGGAGATGTTGGCGCTTCCTGAGCTGCTGCACGGTGAGGCCGTGGCTGTTGACATGGCGTTGTGTACGGTCCTGGCGGAGTCGCGCGGTTTGGTGAGCGGTGTTCAGCGGGGCCGAATTCTCCGGCTACTGCGCGGGCTGGGGTTGCCCGTCTGGCACGAGCTGTGTCGAGCCGATGTCCTGCTCGCCGCGTTGGACAGTGCAGTGGCTCATCGAGACGGTGCACAGCGTATGCCGTTGCCCGTGGGTATCGGCGCGGCGGTGTTCGTGAACGACGTCGCGGCCGGTGAGATCGTCGAGGCCGCCGAAGCTCTGCGTGAATGGGGGACCGTCCGGTGACGGTGAGCTTGTTGGTCGGCTCGACCGATAATCCGGCGAGCGTCCATGGGGTGCACGGCGCCGCCGGGGTGACCCGTTGGGCATGCCTGGCGAGCAGGCGAGACCTCAGTTCGCACTGCGAAGCGGTGGAGTGGGCGTCGGTGCCACCCGATGGCATGAGCGGCGAGCACCGGCACACCCGAACCGAGGAGAGCTATTTCATCATCCGGGGCTCGGGGGAGATTCTGCTCAATGGCGCGGCCCAGCCGGTCGAACCAGGATCCCTGGTGCTCACCGGGATCGGCGCGACGCATGGCCTGCGCAATATCGGTGCCACCGATCTGGACTGGTTGGTGATCGAGTGCCTTAGCCCGGCGACCAGCGCTGTGCTGGCGGGCAGAAGCCGCGAGCAAGGAGAGGTTCCTGTGAGCAACGCACTGGTCGTCGACATGACCCGTGAACCGTCGGTCGAGACATCCGCCGTGTTCAGCGGCCCGCTCAAGCGGATCGAGCTGGTCGCGCTCACGTCCGGCCAGGAGCGGAAGTTTGCCTCGGTAGGGGTGGAACACACGGTATTTGTGCTGTCCGGTTCCGCGCTCGCGGTCTCGGGCGGTACCCAGTCGCGGCTCGAGGCCGGGCACTGCGTCACGGTACCGCTCGGTGGCGCGGTCACCATCGCGGCGGAATCGGAGCGGGTCGAACTGTTCACCGCCGTGCTCAGCGTCGACGGCCCTGAGGAACCGCAATGATCATCAGTGCCGGTGGAGCGGCCGTGATCCGCCATGACCCCGACGGGGCGAGTGAGTGGCGGTGCCTGGCTCGACGCGGGATGTTGTACAGCGAGTGCGAAGCGGTCGAGCATGTCCGACTTTCGCCTGGAGCGCGTTGTGCTCTGCGGGCCGGTGTCGAGGAGTCGCTGTTCGTGGTGCGCGGGAGCGCCCGGCTGTGCCTCGGCACCGACGGCGTGCCGCGGATCCTCGGCGAACGAGTAGCCGTGCTGGTTGGCACCGCCGCGCAAGGATGCGTGACCGCGGGCGAGGAAGGGGCCGAGCTCGTGGTGGTCAGAACGTTGTCCGCGGAGCAGAGCGCCGCGCTGCCTCCCCGGGTCCCGGAGCTCACCCGCGGTGTTTCGGCATCCCGGTGACGCCCGACCATCCTGCCGAGCACCGAAATCTATCTTCGCCTGGAGAACAGCAATGACGTGGAGTCCGCAACGTATCCTGGTGACCGGGGCAAGTTCCGGAATCGGCCGCGCGTGCGCGGTCGCGCTCGCGGGCCAAGGACGTTCGGTGGCTATCGCATACCGGGCCAATCTCGATGGCGCCGCCCGCACCGCCGAATTGGTCCGGGCAGCCGGCGCGAAACCCATCCTTTTCATGATTGACTGCGCGGACCCAGAGCTTACGGTCGCCGCGTGTCGGGACACGTTCCAGGCACTCAACGGAATCGACGTCCTCGTCAACAACGCCGGTGTCAATCCGAGGGCTTCCTGCCTCGATGAAGGCGTCGAAGCGCTCCGCGAGGTTCTCACCATCAACGCTCTCACCCCTATCGCGTGCGCGGGCGCGGCGGCCCGCGAAATGGTGGAGCAAGGAACGGGTGGGCGCATCATCAACATCACCTCGGTCCACGAGCATATTCCGTTGCCCGGCGGTACCGGATACTGCGCCGCCAAGGCGGCACTCGGTTCGGCTACCAAGACAATGGCGTTGGAGCTGGCCGGACATCACATCACGGTGAACTCGGTGGCGCCCGGGGAAATAGCGACAGGGCTGAACGGAATACCGGAACACCTGGACGCCCGGGACATCGACCGCCCGGCGATACCGGCCAAGCGCCCCGGTTCACCGGCCGAGGTGGCGGCTGTCGTCGCCTACCTGGCCAGTCCTCAGGCCTCGTACACGACCGGGCATTCGGTGGTGGTGGACGGAGGCCTCATGCTCACGGCGGCGGCACCCAATGCCGCCCTCGCCGGAACGTACTAGCCGAGGAGGTCAGCCGTGACCACGACGAGCCACAAGGTGACTCGCGGTGGAATACCCACCGCACGGAACGTGGACCATTTCGCTTTCACCGTCCCCCGGCTTGATGAGGCCGTGGACTTCTTCACCTCGGTGCTGGGAGCTGAGCTTGCCTATCGGAAGGGGCCGATAGCGGACCCGGAAGGAGAGTGGATGAGCCGGCACCTCGGAGTCGACAAGGACGCCGTCGCGCACCTCGCCATGCTCCGCCTCGGGCCGACGAGCAACCTCGAGCTGTTCGAGTACCAGGCGTGCCGCCAGCGCACGACGCCACCCCGACTCGTCGACGACGGCGGTCACTACCTCGCCTTCCGCGTCGACGACATCGAAAAGGCAGCGGCGTACCTACGGCAATGGAACGTCGAGGTGCTGGGGGACGTGCAAGCGGCGGCAACGGACGCCCCGGACGTCGGCTCTCGCTGGGTCTATTTCCGGGCGCCGTGGGGAATGTTTCTCAGACTGCAGCAGCTTCCCGCCGAAATGCCGTACCAGAATGATACTCCGGGACGGCTGTTCGGCCCGTGTGCCAGCTGGCGGACGGACCGTGAGGTGACCGGCGGGATACCGACGGCGCGCAACATCGACCACGTCGGGTACACCGTTGCCGACCTCGACGCAGCGACCGATTTCTTCGTCGAGGTCGTCGGCGCTGAGTTGCTCTATCGGGAGGGGCTGGTCCGCCTTCCCGCGAGTTTCATGCACCACCAGCTTGCTGCCCCCACCGCCGTTGCCACCCGGGCGGTACTGCGGCTCGGGCCGACGGACAACCTGCAGCTGTTCCAGTACGACGCGCCGTCCACCGCGACCCGCAGGCCGCGCAACAGTGACATCGGTGGCCACCACCTGGCATTCCGTGTCGATGACGTGGACAGGGCCACCGCCTACCTGCGTGGCCAACCCGGCGTTGAGGTCCTGGACGAGCCGCAAACAGTCGTCACCGGCCCTATCGCGGGCGACCGCTGGGTCTATTTCGTCAGCCCTTTCGGCCTAGCGATGGAAGTGTTGAACCTGCCCGACGGTTCACTCCCCTACGAACAGCACACCCGCGTCCGGCGCCGCGGCGGTGATCACCGCGGCTGGGACAACCGAGCAGTGGGGCCGCCCTGAGATCAGACCATCCGCCGGAGCCGCCTGAACAGCCGGACAACAAGCAGACGGGGGACCACGCCGCGTGCCCGGATTATTGCCGAGGCGGCAGCACAGCTACCGCTTGGTGTCGCCAGCAGTCGTGACGTTGACCGCGGTCAGTTTCATCGTCGGCACGACCGAGTTCATGGCGGTCGGTATGGTCCCGCAGATCGCGGAGAACCTGCGGGCTCCGGTGGGCAGCACGGGCCTGATCTCCTCACTCTATGCGACCTGTGTGGCGGTGACCACGCTGCCGGTCGCGGTCGCGCTGATGCAGCGTAGCCCCCGCGTGTTGTTGCCGGGCGGGCTCGCGGTGTTCGCCGGCGCGCATGCGGTGATGGCGCTGGCCCCGACCCTGGTGGTGCTGATCGCGGGTCGGGTGGTAGCCGCAACCATCCACAGCCTCGCTCTGGGCAGCGCGTTCTGCACCGCGAGCGTGCTGGCCGCCCCGAAACAGCGCGGTCCCGCGGTCGCCATGGTGTCCGGCGGCCTGGCGGCCGCAATGTTCCTCGGCGCTCCGCTGGGCACGGCCCTTGGCGCCGTCGTCGGCTGGCGCGCGAGTTTCGCGCTGGTCGGAGGACTCGGGTTGCTCGTCGCGCTCGCCGTGTTGCGCACCGTGCCACGCATTCCCGACCAACCGTCGGTGGACCGGGCCGCGCTGCGCGCCGCGCTGCACCCATCGGTGGCCAAACCGCTCATTGCCGCGCTCGTCATACAGTTGGCGAACGCGCTGATGTTCACCTACCTCGGCGCCTACCTCGCCGCCGTCACCAGACTCGACGGGCCCGGCGTCGCCGGCGGGTTGGCCGCGTTCGGCCTGGCCGGCGTGCTCGGGACCTTCCTCGGCGGCCACGCGGCTGGTCGACATCCTCGACGGTGGGCGACTCTCGCCGGCATTGCCATGGCGGTCTCACTGGCGGTATTCGGCTTTCTCGGCACCCACCTCGGCGCCGCGTACCTCCTCATCGCCATCTGGGGCATGGCTATGCAGGTGATCATGCCTATCGTGACTCACCAGGCTGTCGAGTCGGGCGGCAACCTGGCCGCCGCGCTCAACTCGGGTGCAGCCAACACCGGAATCGCCACCGGAGGCCTGGCGGCGGGCGCGCTACTGAGCCTGGTCAGTCTCGGGGATCTTCCATGGATCGCCTCTGGCGCCACCGTGCTGACCGTGCTGATCATGAAGACCAACTCGCTGGTCAACAGTCCCGCCGGACACCAGCCGAGGCCGCACTGAACCACGCCCGACCGATGTCGGCGCCACAGACGGGTGTCCTCCGCGGGATCCGACCGGGCCACCACCCTGTTCAAGGCTATCCAGACCCTCGTCCTCGCTGGCTGACCCCAGGTTGGAAGGACGCACTGCCTCGCGGGCGTAGCGGCTGGGAAATCGGTCAGCGCTTGACCGTGTAGTGCAGATGCAGCACGCGGTCGCCGGGCACCACCTGGTCGGGATCGTCGAGGAGCACCGTGCCGGCGTGGCTGCCGAAGAAGCGCACTCCCTCGCCAAGGACCACCGGGGCGACATCCATCGCGACCTCGTCGACCAGCCCGGCCGAGAACGCCTGGCCGCCGAGGTCGCCGGCGGTCACGCAGACGAGACCGTCGCCGGCGAGCTTCGTGGCGAGCGCGATGCCCGCCTGGACCGAGTCGGCGGTGTGGAACGGTGCGTCCGGGTGGTCGGCGAGCCAGTCCTCGGGCAACGGCCGGTGGGTGACGACGACCAGCTCGTCTCCCGCGGCCGGCTTGCCGTCCCAGCCGTTGGTGGTGTCGAACAGGTGACGGCCGATCACCGTGACCTTGACGGCGTCCCAGAAGGGCTGGACGTAGTCGGCGGAGGCCCGCGAGACACGGAACGTCCAGCCGCTCGCCGTGGCGGACAACTCGGTGTCGCCGCCTGCGTACCAGTCGAACAGCGGCCCGACCGAGTCGTCGGGACAGGCGATGTAGCCGTCCACCGACACGACCGCATGCATGACTACTCTGGCCATTTCCGCTCCTCAGCGATGCGTCGGGACGATCACGTGCGCCGGTTCCACGAGGAAGGCCTCGCGGTCCTCGCCCCGAGGGTATGGGCCCGCCGGTGTACTCGGCGAAGATGCGATCGCGATCTCCCAGCCCGCGTCGCCGCCGAAACGCTGCACGACGCGGCCGCGGACGAGCGCACCGCGGACCAGGTTCTCCCGGTCGGTCACGGAGACCGCGATGCGGTCGTCCGCCTGCAGATTGCGGCCCTTGCGCGAGTGGGGTGAGGTGAAGAACGCCAGGTATTCGCCTTCGAGGTCAATCATCACCGGAACCGAGTGCGGCCCGCCATCAGGCAGCAGCGTGGCGATGTGGGCGATGTTCGGCCCGGCGAAGAGGTCGCGGGCCTCCTCGTTGAGCACGGTCATGCTGAGTCCTCCTGGGTGCCACTGAACAGTTCGATTCGGTGGGTTAGTGATCATGCCTGGTTACTGGTGCTGATCCAGACGGTTGAGATCAGGTTGGAAAGGCGCATTCCTCGTTACCCGGTCTCGTGCGCGGTAGCCACTTCGGCGCCGCGAGCAGCAGCGCAACGCGCCGGCGGACGAACTCGATTTGAGCGCGCCCCGTTACCTTCTTCATGGCTCTTGATCAAGGAGCTGTGGTCACCAGGTCCGGCATGACTTACGCCCCCAGTCGAACGCATGATCCGGGGGGTGATGTCACCGGAGTTGGTGGCATCGAGGGACCGCTGAATAGGGACAC
>DASYBO010000225.1:0-21644 GCA_036500685.1 Pseudonocardiaceae bacterium
TGCGGGAACGCCGGAGTCGGCGTGATCGGACACACCACGGCGTCGAACTCGGCGAACAGCTGCCGCCAGCCGTGACGGTGGAGCTCGCGACGGTTGTTGACCTCGAGCCAGTCGCGGTGACTGAACACCATCGCGCGCAGCCGCGCTGCGTCGAGACTCTGGTCCTCCGCGCTCCGTCCGGCGGCGCGGGCCCGTAGCTGCTCGTCGGAGTCGACGGGAAAACGTGCGACAGAGCCCGAAAACTGCAACTGCGTGTACACCACGGCGGCTTCGGTCAGATCGGGCAGCAGCGGACTGTGCCGTTCGACGCGGGCACCGCCGTCGGCGAGCGCGTCGGCCACCCGGCTCACGCCAGCCCGCACCGCCGACCCGGTCGGGATGAGCGGATGGTCATCGAGGACCAAGACCCGGAAGTCGGACAGCCGCTGGTGGCGTGCGGGCGGCAGCGTCGGGTGGTGCGCCTTGCCGAGCGTCAGCGGGTCCGGTCCGGCCATGACGTCGAGCAGGAGCGTGAGGTCGCTGGCAGTCCGCGCCATCGGACCGACGACGGCGAGGTCGAGGTCGACCGGCAAGGCCGGTGCGGGCGGCGCGACCATGCCGCGGGTTGCTGCCAGTCCGAGCGTCGGTTTGTGTGCGTAGACACCGCAGAAATGGGCTGGGGTGCGCAGCGAACCGGCGAGGTCGGAGCCGATGGACAGTGCGCCGAATCCGCACGCCAGGGCCGCCGCTGATCCACCGGAGGATCCGCCTGGCGTGCGATCGTGATCCCACGGATTGTTGGTGGTGCCGTAGATGTCGTTGAAGCTCTGGATATCTTGCAGCCCCAAGGGCACATTGGTCTTACCCAGCACCACCGCGCCCGCGGCCTTGAGCCGCGACACCTGCACCGCGTCCTCGGCCGGCACATGGTCCCGGTGCTGTGGCATGCCCCAGGTCGTGGGCAGCCCGGCGATGTTGTAGGACTCCTTGACCGTCACCGGAATGCCGAGCAGCGGCCGGTCCTCGCCGCGGGCGCGCGCCTGGTCGGCACTGCGCGCGGCGGCCCGCGCACGGTCGAAGTCCGGCACACAAATCGCGTTGATCACCTTGTCGTCGCGCTCGATACGGGCAATCGCCTCGTCGGTCAGTTCGGCCGAGGTCACTTCACCGGCGCGCAACGCGGCCGTGAGCTGTTCGGCTGTCTGAAAACTCCATTCCATGAATCCGACCGTAATGGCCTCTGGAATAGGTCACAAAATGCTGCTTCGCGCAACGGATTAGCTGGAGAGGCTCTCACGCTCGCCGACCAGATCAAGACCGCTGGAGCACCAACTAACAGAGCGAGTCAGCACACAGGGAAAGCGTTGACTTCTGCCGGTTCTCGGCGGAATGGTGTTCATGTGACGAGGAAGTCAACGAGGAAGTCACTGATCGCGATCACCCTGGCGGCCAGGCTTGACCATCGGATCGACGCTGTCCGGCCCGGCATCGGCCACTCCCGCTCAAAGTCCACTGTGGGCTTCGGCTCAGGCATGACGGAGTGCGGCTGCAAGGACCGCGACCTCCGAGCGGGAAGCCACCGCCAGCCGCCCGGACGTCACCCAAGGCGATAGCAACCGGCTTACCAAGGCCACTGCACGACGTGGTGTCGCCTCGCCTGAAGCGACTACGACCACCCGGGAGATCCAACTGCCCCTTGACAGTCGAGGATGGCGAACCGCCACGACCCGTCGGCCGACCGGCGGGCGACAGCCGTCGTCGTACCGGTCGGCGAGACCCCGGTGCCATCCGGCAGCATCGCCTCGAGGTCCCAATCGACGACGATCAGGGCCGTATCGCCCCCGATCAGGGTGGACCTGGGCTTGTTGGTCAGACGCGCCTGAGCCGCGATCGACTGGACCGCCTCAGCGTGCAGCGCCTCCTGGTCGGTGAGGACCTTGCCGGTGAACGTGCGCATCGTCGCGTCCTGGTGGAACAGCGCGACAACGGCGTCGGCGTCCCCAGCGTTGAGCGCATCCTGGTACGTGAACGGGAGGCGGGCCGGGTCGACGATCCGGGTATCGGCGCTTTCCTCGGTGTTCATGGCTGGCTCACTCCTCGAGTGGGGTCGATCCTGACTACCCGGAGTCGGCGCGACCACCTCGCAGCCCACCCCCGGAACCGGGTCCAAATCGAGCCGACACTACCTTCCCGCCAACGCCAACCCGTGAATGGTCTCGACTCAGAGCCACAGGCACGGACTCAAGCGGCTGACCGACAGCCACCGGCCACGGCGGCCTTTTGTCATGAGTCTTGGTACTGCAACGGCACTTGAGCGGTAGCGTGGTCTCGATGCCTGGCCATAGAGTGCATGCGTGGCCTGGAGCGAAGAGGAGTACGTCGAGTATCTGGCGGGCGAACGACGGCGCTTCGCGTGGGTGATGCAGCAGCACGGCGGCCTGTCAGCGGCTCAGGCCGATGCGGCGGCGCTGGAGCGATACCCGTACGAGGCCAGCGACAAGCCGTATCGCGGACTGATCTTCCATGACGAGTCATGGCACTGGGGGATGCTGAAGATCCATGGGGATACCTATTGGGTGAGACACCCGGAGTTGGCTCAGCCGTCGGCTGACTACCGTGCGCTCGACTGAACGCATGACCCTGCGGTGGTTTTCAGGTGAGGGAAGGTCCTCGTCGTCGGTAGTGGCAGAGCCGAGCTTGGTGTTGGCGTCGACGGCGCCATCCCGACCAGAGCCAAACATGGGCGGGATCGGGCAAGAAGGGCACACCCTCGTCCAGGGCGCGGGCCAGCATGGCGGGCAACTGCCGGGGTTTGGTCGCGAACTCCAGCTCGCCGGGATATCCGCCGCCCGGCACCGGTCCTGATCAGTGGTCCAGGACTCGGGCAGGTACAGCTCGCGGGCGATCAACGCGTGCCCATGCCGGGATGCGTAGGCCAGGAACACGCCGATCTGGCAGTTCTCCGTGCGTCCTGCCGTGCCGGAGTATTGCCGCTGGACCCCGGCCGAGCGGATGCCTTTCTTCAGGAATCCGGTTTCGTCGCCGATCAGTACCCCATCGGGGTCGCCGAGGTGCTCGATGACATAGTCGCGCGCATCGTCGCGGACCCCGTCGACGTCCCAGTCCGCCCGGCCCAGCAACCGCCGCATACCATCCGGAGACACCTCGCCCGCGCGTTCAGCCAGGGTCCACCCGTTCTTGCGTTCCAAACCCCCGACCAGCCCGGACACGTACTCCCCGCACCCGAGCACGGGGTTCAGCGCGCGTGAACCGTTCCAAGATCCGCTCATGCACCCGGCTCAACTCTGCCGCCAGCAGATCAACTACCACGGTCACGATGATCCACTACGGATCAAGCAAGTGCCGTCGCAGTATTAGGGGAAGCGCAGCTCGGCCGTTTCCTCGATGGCCTGCTGCACCTTCTGCAGGAACTGCGGTGTCACGGTGAACGGGTCGTAGGGTGTTTTGAACTCCTCCAACACCTCGATGGGCAGCGGCCTGCGAAACGGGCTCTTGCGGATGATCGTCATCAGCTTGGTGACATCCGTCCGCTCGGACGGCAGCGGCGTGTGGTGTTTGACCGGTACCAGGCATGATTTGATCTGCGCGCTGATCGAGTATGGCAGGATGCGTGCGATCGCCCCGTACCAGTCCGGAGAACCGTCGGGCTTGGTGTCCATGAAGTAGCCGGTGTCATCGTCGGCGCCGAGACCGTGCGGATTGTCGATCATCTTCAGTACCTGGATGAACTGGTCCGAGGTGGCCAGCATGTCGCCGTGGTTCTGCAGGCTCACCTTGATGCCGGCATCCTCGGCATAGTCGGCGCACTGTCGCAGGCTGTCCACCATCCACGCGGCGACCTCGCTCCAGCGGTTCTCGTAGCCGACGGGCACCGCGCCGGAGAACACCCGGATCACCGGCGCGTCGATGGCCTTCGCGACGTGAATCCACCGGCGGAAGTTTTCCACGTCGGCGGCTCGGAGGGCCGGATCGGGATTGGCGAAGTCGTTGCTTATTCCGGTGCCGCTGATCGGAATACCGAGGTCATCGGATTTCCGCTTGAACGCCTTGAGATATGATTCCGCCGGCATGGTGAACGGCTGGCCCATGAAATTTCCCGGTGGGAAATAGTATCCGGTCGCGTCCAGCGTGTCGAACTTGTGGGCCGGGTCCGCGCACCAGTCAAGCAGCTTCATCAGGTCCATGTCGTCCGGACCGCCCTTGAGCTGCTCGAGCATGATCTTGTTGAAACAGTATGAGCTGCACGCGACCTTGATCGGTCCTCGGTAGTAGCCGTCCCGGTCGTGGCTGTCGTCGTTGCCGCTGTTGATGGTGTTTCGCCCCAACCCGATGCCGGCCGCGACGGCGAGCGAGGCCGCGGCTTTGACAAAGCCCCGACGGTCAATGGCAAAATTCATGATGGTTACGGTAAGTCCGCGGAAATTTGACGACGATGAGTAGTCAATGTGAATTCGCACAGACGCGAGGCCATGGACTCGGATCGGTCCCGGTCGAGTAGCGGTGCGCAGTGCCGCGCCGAGGACGTACCGCGCTGGCGCCCGTCGCTCGTGGCTACCGCAGGACGTTGGCGCGGAGCCACTCCATGACCAGGTCGGCGGCGTGTTCGGGAGTGTCCGTGGTGGTGTCGACACGCACATCGGGGTCGTCCGGCGCTTCGTAGGGCGAGTCGATGCCGGTGAAATTCGGGAGCTCTCCTCGTCGTGCCTTGCGGTACAGGCCTTTCGGGTCGCGTTGTTCGGCGATGTCGAGCGGGGTGTCGACGAACACCTCACAGAACTCGTGTGGGCCGACGAGTTTTCTTGCGGTTTGCCGTTCGGCCGTGAAAGGCGAGATGAATGCGGCGAGCACGATCAGGCCGGCGTCGGCCATCAACGCGGCCACCTCGGCTACGCGTCGGATGTTCTCGACGCGATCCGTATCGGTGAATCCGAGGTCGCGGTTGAGTCCGCGCCGGACGTTGTCGCCGTCGAGCAGGTAGGTGTGTTTGCCGAGCGCGTGCAGGCGCCGTTCGAGCAGGTTCGCGATTGTCGACTTCCCCGCGCCTGAAAGGCCGGTGAGCCAGACCACGCACGCGCCGTGGCCGTTGAGACGGCCACGAGCGGCCTTGTCGATGTCGACCGGTTGACGGTGGACGTTGCCGGCGCCGTCGGTTTCGCGTTCCAGCAGCGCGGCGCCGACCGTGCCGCCCGACAGGCGGTCGATGATCAGGCAGCCGCCCGTTTCGCGGTTGTCGCGATAGGGATCGAACGTGATGGGCGCGCCGAACTCCAGTGTGCAGGCGCCGATGTCGTTGGGCGCCAACTCGACGGCAGGCACGTGGTCGAGCGTGGTGATGTCGGTACGGTGCCGAAGCTGGGTGATCGTGCACGGCACCGTTCTCGTGCCGACCTTGGCGTAGTACGAGCGGCCGGGCAGCATCGGCTGCTCGTGCAGCCAGATCACGGTCGCGTCGACGCTAGTGGCAACCGTGGCCGGGTGCTGCGGCGAGCACAGCAGATCTCCTCGGCCGATGTCGAGATCGTCGGTGACCGCGATGGTGACGGCCTCCCCCGCCACCGCGTCCTGCCGGCCGCCGACGAGTCGCGCGACGGTGGTGTCCTTTCGGGACGGCAGAACCTGGATCCGGTCGCCGACCGCGAGCGCGCCGCCGCTGACGGTTCCCGCGAGGCCCCGGAAATCCCCTTCCCGGATCACGGTCTGCACCGGCATCCGGAACGCGCACGCCGGACCGGCCTCGGGCGTGATCGTTTCGAGCAGTCGCAGCAGTGGCGGACCGTCGTACCACGGCGTGCGCACGCTATGATCGATGATGTTGTCACCGCGCAGAGCGGATGTCGGAACGCAGTGCACGTCGGTGATCCCGACGGACGCGGCGAAAGCGCGATAGTCCCGCTCGATCCGGCCGAACACGTCCGCCGAGTAGCCGGCGAGATCCAGCTTGTTGACGGCGAGCACCGCGGTGCGGATGCCGAGCAGCGACACGAGAAAACTGTGCCGTCGGGTCTGCGTGAGCATGCCTTTGCTGGCGTCCACCAGGATCACCGCAAGCGCAGCGGTCGACGCGCCGGTCACCATGTTGCGGGTGTACTGCTCGTGGCCGGGCGTGTCCGCGACGATGAACCGCCTGCGGTCCGTTGCGAAGTACCGGTAGGCGACGTCGATGGTGATGCCCTGTTCCCGTTCCGCGGCGAGACCGTCGACAAGCAGTGCGAGATCCGGTGTGTCGCCGTCGTTCCCGAGACGTTTCGATTCCGCGGCCAGTGCGTCGAGCTGATCGGTGTGGATGAGCCGGGAATCGTAGAGGAGCCGCCCGATCAGCGTGCTCTTTCCGTCGTCGACGCTACCGCACGTGATGAACCGCAGCAGTGACCGGCCGGATAGGTCGGACGCACCGCCCATCAGAAGTAGCCCTCGTGCTTCTTTCGCTCCATCGATCCCGCGCCGTCGTGGTCGATCACCCTCCCCTGCCGTTCGGACCATGACGTCGTGCGCAGTTCGGCGACCACCTGCGGCACTGTCCGCGCCGTGCTGGGTATAGCGGCGGTGAGCGGATAGCAGCCGAGGGTGCGAAACCGGATACTCATGATGTCCGGGCGCTCGCCGGGTTCGAGCGGCATCCGGGCGTCGTCGACCATGATCAGCGCCCCTGCGCGCCGTACCACCGGCCGCTCGGCGGCGAAGTACAGCGGCACGACCGGAATGTCCTCAAGCAGGATGTAGGACCAGACGTCCAGTTCCGTCCAGTTCGACAGCGGGAAGACCCGAATGGTCTCTCCTGGCGCCTTGCGGACGTTGTACAGATGCCAGAGTTCGGGTCGTTGGCGTTTCGGATCCCAGTGATGGGTCGCCGAGCGGACGGAGAAGATCCGCTCCTTCATCCGCGATTTCTCCTCGTCCCGTCGCGCGCCGCCGAGAGCGACATCGAACCCGCCGGAATCGAGCGCCTGCCGCAGCCCCGCCGTCTTCCACAGATCGGTGTGGACCGCCGAACCGTGCGTGAACGGGTTGATCCCGCGCCGCACGCATTCGGGGTTCTTGTGCACCCTCAGATCGAGATCCAGCTCGCGCGCGGTCCGGTCGCGGAATGTGATCATCTCGCGGAACTTCCACGTGGTGTCCACATGCAACAGTGGGAAAGGCAGACGGGCAGGGCGAAATGCCTTCTGCGCGAGCCGGAGCATGACGGAGCTGTCCTTGCCGATGGAGTACAGCAGGACGGGCCGTTCGCTCTCGGCGACCGCCTCACGCAGGATGTGGATGCTCTCGGCCTCCAGCCGTTCCAGATGGCTGAGTTCGCGGCCGGTCACGATGCCGCCACCGGCTCCGCGATCACCTCCCGATCGCCGGCCTCGGCCGGCGATCGCTCCTGGACGGTCTCCACGAGATACGCGGCGAGCGTGGCCACTGTCGGCCTGCCCCACAGGATCGTCGCGGGCAGGTCGACGCCGTAGCGGCGCTGCAACCGGACCCGCAGCGCGACGGTCAGCAGCGAGTCGACGCCAAGTTCGATCAGCGGGCGTTTCGGCTCGATCGCCTGCGCTGTGAGGTTGAGCTCGGCCGCGACCTGCTCCTGGACGTCCGCGACCACCCGTTCTCGGAGTTCGGCCGGCGGCAGCGCGGCCCATTCGTCGAAGATCATGGCGCTCTCCCCCGGCGTCTTCGCGTCGCTGTTGACGGTCAGTTCGCTGAGCAGGGGCAGCCGGGTGGTGTGCGGCTCCGGCGCCAGCACCCGCAGGATCGCCCGGTAAGGGGAGGGAAAACGCTCGGCGAACGCCCAGGCGCGCAAGGCCTCCGTCGAGGAGATTCCGTCCATGCCGCGCAGGTTCGCTTCCAGCGTGACGATCGACGACGTCGTTTCCGCCATCCCGATTCCCCGCCACGACGTCCACGCCAGGCTGGTCGTCTCGCGATGCCCGTCGCGGCAGCGGTACGCCGCGAGTCCGTCGAGGAACGAGTTCGCCGCCGCGTAGCCGACCTGCCCGCTGAGCCGGACCAGCTGTCCGCAGGAGGAGAACATCACGAAGAAGTCCAGTGCGCCGGGCGGGTAGAGCCGGTGCAGCACCATCGCGCCGTTGGCCTTGGGCGCCAGCACCTGCCGCAGACCATCGAGATCGGCATTGTCCACAAGGGCGTCCGCGACGACACCGGCCGCGTGCACGACGCCGCGGATCGGCGGCAGGCCGAGTGCGCCGGGATCCAGTGCGGCGGCGACCTTCTCGGCGTCGGCGATGTCGACCGCGAGCACCCGGACGGTGACGCCGAGCGCCTCCATCGCGAGCACCGCGTCGATCCGGCGCCGGACCTCCGGCGCGGTGACCGACGCCCAGTCCGAACGCGGCGGCAGCCCGCGCCTGCCGGCCAGGACGAGCCTGCGGGCGCCGCGGTCGACCAGCCACCGCGCGACTTCCAGGCCGATCGCGCCCAGCCCGCCGGTGATCAGATACGTGCCACCGGCCCGGCACCGCAGCGCGGCACCTTCCTCCGCTGGGCGTTCGATCTGGCTCAACCGGGCGACGGCCGTTTCGCATGCGGTGAGCGAGATGACGTCCTCGTCCTCGGCGGCGTCGCTCAGCAGGGACAGCAGACGGCCGCCGGCTTCGCCGTCGAGCGCGGTCTCGGTCCCGGGTTCCAGGTCGACGACGCCGCCCCACAGATCCGACCGCTCGCCCGCGATGATTCTGGAAACGCCCCACAGCGGTGCGTGCGCGAGCGAGTTCGCCTGTCGCACACCGCGGGTGAGACACCACAGCTTCGCGCCGTCACTCGAACCGGTCAGCAGCTGGGCCGAACGGATCAGCGTCCACGCGCAGCGTTCGGCCGCCTGCTCCGGCCGCTCCTCCGGCCGTTGCGGCTCGGGCGAGACGATCAGAACTCCGTGCCGCGCAAGGGATTGCGTTGGCACGTCCTCGGGAGAAGACCAGCGCGCGCACGGCACGCCGGCCCGCTCCAGGTATGCGGCCAGCGGAGCGGTCACCGCCGCGTCCCCGACCAACGTCGCTCGCGCGGGCCGTTGCAGCGGGTGGTCAGCCGTCGGCCGGACGCGCCAGACGATCTCGTGAACCAACTCACGGGGCGTCGCCGCCTCGCCGGGCAGGTCCTGGACGGGCGTGAACCGCAGCGCGGTGACCTCGCAGACCACTCGGCCTTCGGGGTCGGACACCAGCACGTCGATCGTGTTCTCGGGCGAACCGGCCGAACGCGTGGTGTGCACAAAGACTCGCGCGGGCGGCTCGCCGCGGAACGCGATCGCGTCGATCCTGGACGAGGTCCGCAGCCTGCGGCTGCCCTCGTCGGTCACGAGCACACCGCTGACGGTCAGCGCACCGTCGATGACCGCCGTCCAGCTGGCCGCGTGGGTGGCGGGAGGTGGCTCGATCATCAGCGCGGCGAGCTGTTCACGGTCGTTGCGGCGCAGTTCTTCGACCACCCAGGGGAAGGTGTACCCCTCGACGCCCATGTTCCGGAACATGGTGTCGACGCGCGTCCACGACCACTGCTCCGGGCAGCGCGCCCTGAGCGCGGCGATGTCCGTCATCTCCCGCCGTGCCACGGTGGGGTGCTCGTCGATGGTCGCCGTACAGTGCGTGATCCAGCCATGTTCTTCCGCGTCGCGGCTGTCTTCGGCGTCTTCCGCGTCTTCGGTGGCGATCCGGCTGGTCAGGAATACGGAGTTCTGGTCGAGCACCACCTGGACGACCCGTGGCGGCGTCGGCGCGACCGGCGTCCGCAGCACCAGGTCGGTGAGCCCGGGCGGCTCTTCGCCGTCCTTCGCCGCTGCCGACACGAACGTGTTGATCACGACGGAAGCCGGCACCGTCTCGACCCCGCCGACCTTGTGGTCCTGCGGATACGGACGACTGGACAGGTCGAGGTAGGTCTGCCACACCTGTTTGACCGGGACGCCACCGACGGTGCTGCGACCGCCGAGCAGCGTGTGCCGGTCCGGGTCGTGCCCGCCGCCACCGAGCCCGCTGGTGGGCGTGGTGGCCGGGAAGATCCAGTACGGCCGGTGCTGCCATCCGGTGAGCGGCATCGAACGAAGCGAGCCGTCCGGGTGGTGCCGGGGCCAGTCGACCGTGGCGCCATGAGCGTGCAGGTCGGCGAGGTTGAGCAGGAGCGTCTCCCGCTCGGGGTGGTCGCGGCGGAGCGTACCGGCGACGACGGCATCGCCGGTGCCGTCGTCGAGTTCCTCGAACGTCTCCCGGATCGAGTGGGCAACGACAGGGTGGGTGGAGACTTCGAGGAACGCCCGGTACCCATCGTGCAGCGTCGCCGCCACCGCGCCGGCGAACCGGACCGGCTGGCGCAGGTTCGCGACCCAGTAGTCGCCTTCGCGCAACGCGGTCGAACGCGGGTCGGGCAACGCCGTGCTGTAGAGCCGGATTCGAGGCTGGTGGGCGCGCAGCTCGCGAGCCGCAGCCGCGACTTCGGCTACCGCCGGGTCCACGCCTGGACTGTGGAACGCGACGTCGCTGTCGACCCGTCGCGCCTGCACGCCGTCCGCGATCCAGTCGGCCAGCAGGCGCTCGACGGCCTCCCGTTCACCCGAGATGACCGTCGACCGAGGACTCGCCGAGATGGCGGCAACGACCGTATCGACGGGGTCGGCGCGGGCGGCGAGACGGCGTTGTACGTCGCCGAAACCCAGCCGCACCAACGCCATCCCGCCCTGTCCCGCGACCCGTTCGAGCGCCGCCGACCGGCGGCAGGCGAATCTCGCTGCGTCGTCGAGGCCCAGCGCGCCGGCTACCACCGCGGCGGCGATCTCGCCAACCGAATGTCCCACCACCGCGCCCGGCTCGATTCCCTGACCGCGCCAGACCTCGGCCAACCCGACCTGGGTCGCGAACGTCAGCGCCTGTACCTCGGTCACCGAACGGGGGCCGCCGGCGGTGAGCACGTCACGCGGTGTCCAGCCGAGTTCGGCCGCGAACACCGGCCCCAGCCGGTCGATCATCGCGCCGAACACCGGCTCGTCGCGCAGCAGTTCCTGGCACATGCCCGGCCACTGCGAGCCGTGGCCGGAGAATACCCACACGAGCTCGCTGGCCAGGCCAGGTGTCGTACGTGCCACCATCGTGCCGGGCGGGCGCTCGCCGTCGGCCACCGCGCGCAGCCGGGCCGCGAGTTCGTCCACGGAGGACGCCACGATGCCCGCCCGCCACGCGAGGTGGGACCGGCGTCGAGACAACGTGTGCCCGACGTCGGGCAGCGGCACGTCCGGATGATCGGCCAGCCAGTCCGCCACGACGCCCGCCGTGCCGCGCAAACCGGCTTCCGACATCGCCGACAGCGGGAACACCCTGGCCGTCCGCGACGCCGCGTGGGCAGGTGCGGCAATGGTTTGGGGAGCCTCCTGCAATACGAGGTGCGCGATGCTGCCGCCGACGCCGTAGCTGGAAACCCCCGCACGACGCGGGAACTCGCTCACGGGCCATGGCGAGGTTTCCGCCACCAGGCGGAGTCCGGACTCTTCCAGTTTGAGATCCGGGTTCGGCTCGGTGTGCGGGCTCGGTGGGATCGACCCGTGCCGCAGCGCCAGCACCGTCTTCACCAGCCCCGCGATGCCCGACGCGGCCTCGACGTGGCCGATGTTGGGTTTCATGGTGCCGAACAGGCACGGATCCTCCGGCCCCCGGCTCGCGCCGTACACGGCCGCCAACGCGTTCGCCTCGGCGAGGTCGCCTGCGGTGGTGCCGGTGCCGTGCGCCTCGACGTACCCGATGGACTCCGGCGAAACGCCCGCGCGCTCGCACACCTGCCGAAGCATGTACGCCTGCGCGTCGCTGTTCGGCGCCATCATGCCGTCGGAGCGGCCGTCCTGGTACACACCGCTGCCAAGGACGAGCGCCAGCACGGGATCCCCGTCGCGGCGGGCGTCCGCCAGCCGCTTGACGACCACGACGGCGCCGCCCTCGCCACGGCCGTACCCGTCGGCGGCCTTGTCGAAGGACTTGCTGAGGCCGTCCGGCGCGAGCGCGCCCGCCGCGTCGAGCGCGACGAACAACGCGGGCGTCGCCATGATGTTGATGCCGCCCACGATCGCGACCGAAGTCTCGCCAAGACGCAGGCTCTGGCACGCGTAGTGCAACGCCGTGAGTGAGCCCGCGCACGCCGTGTCCACGGCAACGCTCGGCCCGCGCAGGTCGAGAAAGTACGAGATCCGGTTCGCGATCCCGTAGTACGTGGTGCCGTTCACGGCCCACCCGCCGGTCCTCGGGATGTCCTCAAGCAGCCGCCTGCCGTAGTCGTTGGAGTTGGCGGCGACGAACACCCCGGCATCGGAGCCGCGCAGGCTCAGCGGTGGGATTCCGGACCGCTCAAGGGACTCCCAGGCCAGCTCCAGCATGATCCGCTGTTGCGGGTCGAGGAAGTCCGCCTCGCGCGGGGTGATGCCGAAGAACTCCGCGTCGAAGCCCTCGATGTCGTCGAGGAACATCGCGCGCCCGATCGTCCTGCGCAGGATGGCTGTCGCCTCGGGACTCGTTGCGGCGTAAGGGTCCCAGCGTTTGCTCGGCATCCGGGCCGCGACCCCACCGCGCCCCTGCGCCAGACTCGCCCACAGCCGCTCCGGCGAGTCGAGGTCGGGGGCGAAGCGGCAGCTCATGCCCACGACCGCGATCGCCTGGTCCTGATCCGGCGACAGTTCCACGTCCGTTCCTTCTTCCTCGTCAGGCCGTGCGGCCGTCGGGCGAGAAGCCGCTGAGTTGGCTCAGCTCCTCCTGGTGGCGTGCCTCGATGATCGGGAACGCGTACGCCGCGGACGCCAGCGTGACGTGGTGCTGCCAACCGACATAGGAGCGGCCTTCGTAGTCGCACAGGCCGTAGTGCCGCTGCATGTCCTCCATCGCCGCGCGCGAGCGCAGGCTCAGCTTGACGAGCGGCACGAGCTCGCTCAGTGGCCGGTCGACCATGTTGGTCAGCCAGTACCGGCGCGGTTCGCCCAGTGCGAGCGGCCATTCGGCGATGAGCACCCGGCGCGGCGCCTGCCGCCCTCGCTCCGGGCCGGACCCGGGGGCCGGACTGACGGCGACGGCGACGAACTGGCAGCGTTTGAGCGCGCCGCCGGGCGAGCGCCACGTCGCGGTCTGCCTGCGGTCCTCGACCAGCTTCGCGATCGCCGCGAGCGTCATCGGCTGAGCTGCCCCGGCCCTGATGCCGCCGGGCAACTGGTCGAGGTGCGGCACGTGCGGCAGGTCGCGCAGGTCGCCACGGACCTCGACCGCGTACTCGAGGGCACGGCTTTCCGCCGCCGCCAGCACGAGATCGACCTGCGTGTCGGTGACGGCGTCCGTGACGAGGGGCGCAGGCCGCACCGGCCAGCTGTCCGCGACCTCGTCGACGGCCGCGATCAGGTGATGCCAGCGCGGGCGGTGCAACTCTTCCCTCGGCACCCTGGCACGCGCGCGGCGGTCGGAGTCGGAGTTCCAGGACGGCGGCAGCATCAGCCGCCAGTTGATCGGCACCGCCGCGTCGTCCGAGACCAGACACACCACCAGCCCCAGCTGGCAGTTGCTGACCCGCCCGGTCAGCCGTGAGTACTGCCGCTCCACCCCCGCGGAATGCGGACCGTACTTGACGAACATGACCTCGTCGACCGTCCACGCGACGGTCCGCGCCGTGCTGCTGAGATGTTCGGCTATCGCCTGAAGCACCGGCTGCGGGCGCCACGGGCTCTGGCTCACGATCTGTTGCAACGACTGGGCGAACCGCTCCGGCGCGTGTTCGCCGAGCATCCGCCTGATCGTGCGTTTGCCTTCCCCATACAGGAGTCCGGCTACATAGGCGCCCGCCCAGTGTCGTTGGTCCGAACGCGGCAACGAGCCGAAAACCCCTTCGCAGAAGCGTGACAGGGTGAAGATCTCCTCAGAAAGCTTGTCCACGCCAGCCCCCAGATGACATACGTCGCTAGAGAATAAGGAAACCAAGGTCGAATATCCGGTGGCAAGGCAGACATGACGTAATCAGTCCGAATACGGGTGGCGAGCGGCCGGTCACACACGATCAGCGTCGGATTAAGGCCTTCGCAAATCGGTGCGTTCGGGGCTTTCCCGCATTCGGCCGCCGGCGCGGGGACCAGCACGATCATCACGGTCATCGCGGCGCACCACCGGTGACCGCATGATTACCGGGCGCGTTCCGACGCGGCGGAATTACCCACACGAAAATGGAATCACAAATCTCGGAATCATGGGCGCCGCTGAAAGATCACGGCATGTAATCCCCGTTCGTCAAAGCCCAACGCCACTCTCACTGCTATTGAACGGACGCCACCAAGGTGGTGAGGGCGGTGTGGAGGACGCCGACGGCGCGGTGCAGGTCCATGACATCGAGGTGCTCGTCGTCGGTGTGGTCGAGGTGCGCGTCGCCGGGGCCGTACGCGGCCATCGGGACCGACCACTGCTGCGCGACCACGTTCATGTCGCTGGTGCCCGACTTCACCCTCAGCGACACGGTGCCCGCGTCCGCGCGGATGGCGCCGACAAGGGCCCGCACCACAGGATCGTTGCGGGGCACGCGAACGGCGGGGATCCGCTCGTCCAGTTCGACCATGCCGCCTGCGCGCGCGGCGTGCAGGTCCGCCTCGAAGGCGTCGAAGTCGAACCCCGGTGGCAGCCGGCAGGTGATCTCGGCCCGCGCGTGCTCGATGCTCCCGGTGAGCCGGACCAGCGCCGCGGTGGCCGACGCGAAGGTCCCATCCGCCGCGCTCGCATCGGCGCGCAGGAGATCCCGGACGTGCCACCAGAACTCGGCGGCGACCTCCACCGCGCGCTCGTGCGGGCTGCTGGTGTGGCTCGGGCGCCGGTCCACCTCGTAGACGATGCCGGTGCGGCCCTTGTAGCCGAGGCAGACGCCGTCCCAGCCGCTCGGCTCGCCGATGATGATCGCGTCCGGCCGGGGTTGCGTGGCGAGCAGGTGCCGGGCTCCGCGCGAGCCGGGCACCTCCTCGCCGACGGCGCCCGCGACGACGATCCGGGCCGGCAGGTCGGCGGCGCTCGCGGCCGCGAGGATCATCGTCGCCAGCGGCCCTTTGGCGTCCACCGCACCCCGGCCGTACAGCAGCGAGCCGGACTGCCTCGGCGGCATCGTCACGGGCACCGTGTCCAGGTGGCCGAGCAGCAGGATCCTCGGCCGCTCGGCGCCGCCGATCTCACCGACGACGTTGCCCTCGGCGTCGACACAGGCGTCGAAACCGAGCGAATCCATGTGTCCCGCAAGGAAATCCGCCAGCTCCCGCTCCTGCCCGGATGGTGACGCGATCGAGATCATCCGCGACAGCAGCTCGCGCGGGTAGTCGGTGCCCAGAATCATCGGCACGGCTCGACTACCGTTCCGGCGCCGGCGAGCGCGGACCGGACCGGATCCGCGCGCAGACCCGACCCGATCACCAGCCGCGCGACCCCCGCGTCGAGCGCTTCCCGTCCCGCCAAGAGCTTCTGGCGCATTCCCCCGGTCGCGACGAGTTCGCCCGGCGAGTGGGCGTCCAGCCGCGCCAGCACGCTCGACGGGTCGGCCGGGTCGCGCAGCACGCCGGGCACGTCGGTGAGGAAGACCAGACAACGGGCGCCCAGCGCGGCGGCCACCCGCGCGGCGAGGCGGTCGGCGTCGACGTTGAGCGGGCCGTCCTCGCCGAGCGCGGGCGGCGACAGTACCGGAACGACACCGTCGGCGAGCAGCAGTGTCAGCAGCCGCACCGAGACGTCCACGATCCGGCCGGTCAGGTCGTCCCGCACCACGCGGACCCGTTCGCCGTCGCGGACCCGCAGCGCGGTCTTCCGCCGCGCACACACGGTGCCCGCGTCGAGCCCGGTCAGCCCCGCGGCCCGCACCCCGCGCGACTGGAGACCGCTGACCAGCGCAGGCTTCACCCGTCCCGCCAACGCCATCAGCACCGCGTCCAGCGTCGCCGGGTCGGTCGCGCGGCTGATCACACCGCTCGCGGACACATACCGGCGCACGCCCACACCCAGGCTCCCGCACAGCTCGTCGACGGCCGTCCCGCCGCCGTGCACGAGCACCGTCGGCGTGCCACAGCCGGCAAGGCCGGCCAGGTCGTCCAGTACCGCACCGGGATCGGCGGCGACTCGGCCGCCGATCTTCACGACGAGGGGCCCCGTCACGGGTGCAGGCCGGGGAACTCCAGGCCCGCCGTTTCGGCGAAACCGGCGGCCACGTTGACACTCTGCACCGCGCCGCCCGCCGCGCCCTTGACGAGGTTGTCCAGCGCCGCGATCAGCACCAGCCGCTCGCCCGTCTCATCGAGGGCGAACCCGATGTCGCAGAAGTTGGACCCCGACAGCAGTTTCGGCTCGGGATAGCGGTGCTCGCCCGACCGCGACGCGACCAGCCGGACGAACGGCTCATCGTGGTAGCGCTGCCGGTACAGTTCCCACAGCTCGGCTGTGGTGAGCGGGCGCGCCGCTGGCACGTGCAGCAGCACCTGGACGCCGCGCACGGCATCGATCCCGGTCACCGTCATCGTGACCGGTACCCCGCAGAGCTGCCGGATCTCGGCTTCGTGCCGGTGCCCGACCGGCCGGTAGACGCGCAACGCACCCGCGCGCTCTGCGTGCTGTCCGGCCGTGGTCGCGATGACACCCGAACCGCTGGAACCGCTGCGCGCGTCGACGAGCACTTCGCCGCCGACCAGACCGGCCTCGGCGAGCGGCGCGAGCGCGAGCACGGCGGCAGTGGCCATGCACCCCGGCACGCTGATCCGGTCCGCATCGCGCAGGGACGCGCGGAACATCTCCGGCAGGCCGGTGACGAAGCCGGCGGCCATTTTCGCTGCCTGCGCCGCTTTTCCTGCGACGTCCGGGTAGTGGCGTTCGATGTCGGCGGCGTCCCGCAGCCGGAAGTCGGCGCTCAGGTCGACCATCAGCGGCGCCCGGCCCGCCGACTCCGCCACTACGTCCATAAAGGACCCATGGGGCAGCGCGGAGAACAGGACGTCGGCGTCCGCGCGCTCGTCGTCGGCGCTGAAGCGCAACGCCGTGACACCGCGCAGATTCGGGTGTACGGCATGCACGGGACGGCCTGCGTTGCGCGGCGAGACGGCCTGTACCACGGTCAGTCGAGGATGCCCGGACAGAATCCGGAGCAGCTCCCCACCGACGTAACCGGAGGCGCCAAGTACGACCGCCCTCATCCACCCACCCGCTCAAGCGCGTAGGAGACGAGTTCGGCGGCGATGTCCACCGCACAGGTCTCGGCCAGCCCCGCGAACTCCGGTGCGCCGTTGACCTCGTTGACGAGTAGCCCGTCGTCGCTCTCCAGCAGGTCGACCCCGACGATCCCACCGCCGACGGCCTCCGCGGCGGCGAGCGCGAGCTTGCCCAGTTCGTCGGTCAACCGGCAGCAGTGCATCGTGGCGCCGCGAGCCTTGTTCGCGGCCCAGTGCGCGGACACCCGGTAGGCGGCGGCGATCACCTGGCGCCCGGCAACCAGCACCCGGATGTCGCGCCCCGGCGTCTTCACGAATTCCTGTGCGTAGATGACCCGCAGCTGTGGCGAGGGCAACGCCTGCCGGTGTGCCAGCAGCGACTCCGCCGCGTACTCGTCGTTGACCCTGGCGAGCAGCCTGCCCCAGGATCCGTTGACGGGCTTGACGACCGCCGGGTAGCCGACGGACTCGATCGCGCCGCGACCGCCGTCCGGGCTCAGCCCGATCGCGGTCGCCGGGATCGGGAGCCCGCGCCGGTACAGGGCGATGCTGGTCGCGACCTTGTCGTCGCAGGTCTGCACGACTTCGGCACTGTTGAGCACCGGCAGCTCCCACGCCTCACAGAGCCTGCTGACCAGAAGCCTTCGCTGCGCGGAAATACTGCGGTTCAGCACCAGGTCCCAGTTCGGCGGAGCGTCGTCCAGCCGGACGGACAGCCGCCGGTCGTCCACCATGACGTGCACCAGTCCGCGAGCCGCCATCGCCGCCAGGATGAGTCGCTCCTCGACGCGGACCCGGGACGCGACAAGCGCGACGAGCGGACCGCCCGTCGACGCACTCACTCCCCCCAGTCCTCCTCAACCTCGGGCGCGAGCGCGAGCACCAGCGGGCTCAGCGCCATCACCTCCAGTTCGACGCCACAGCCTTCGCATTCGAGGACCTGGGTGACCAGGAGTACGTCGGTGACCACCAGTGCCTTGCCGCACTCCGGACACCCGGAGAGCACCGACTCCGATTCCCGGGGAGCCGTCTCCTCGATGATATGCATGTCCATAGTGCGGGATTAGACTCTGCCACACGAGTGCGCGTCAACGGAAACCACCACACCGGACGCGACTTGACTTAATTCCCATGCGGGATCTGACTTTCTCCTCCCGCACTACGCGGTTTCGCGGCGGGCCCCGCCTTCGTTGTGGCCAACTTGGGAATGTCGTCGGGCGGGAGGCATGGTGAGCGAAAGCAGTGAACCGGCTGGGAAGTCGACCCGTTCGGTGCGGGTTCGAGGGCACCGCGCACTCTCCGTCGTACCGTCGCCGCCGCCCGGCGGGGACCGAGGACCGTACGCCCCGATCGCCATCGAGTGGGCCTTCGACAATTGTGGGATCACCACCGACGACAGGCTCGGCGAAGGCGCGTTGAATGTGTGGGGCAACAGCCTGCCCGCGCATTCCCTGCCAACCGGCGAAGTACTCGTACACGACATTCCTTTTCTGTTCTCCGGTGCCGGCGTCGCCGCCGACAACATCCGCTGCGGAGGCCAGCGCCTCGCACTCGCGTCGGCCGCGACGGACTGGCTGCACCTGTTGGCGGCGTCCGAACGGCGGACCGAGGATGTCGTCCAGCTGCACTACGCCGACGGCGCGTGCGACCCGGAATGGCTGCGCGTGTCCGACTTCTGGCCCGCGCAACCCCGCTTCGGCGAGCTGCTCGCGTTCCGCAGCACCGGAATGCACTACCCGCACCACTGGCAGTCCAACCTGGACGGTCAGATCTGGTTGACCAGGATCCCGGTCCCCCGCCGCACGCCACTGGCCTCGGTCCAGCTGCCTGACAATCCGGCGATCCATGTGTTCGCGATGACCCTTCAACTGGCACAGGAACCGTCCCCGTGAGCACCTGCCTTCCGATGACCTCCTGGTATGACGACCTGTGCAGCTGCCTGCAGGTCGACGTCGCGTGCGTGCTGCGCTTCCACGGCTGGGATCCGGTGCGCGCGCTCGGCGCGTCGTGGCGGTTCACGTTCGTGCCTGGGACGTGCGAACCGGTCGAGTTCTACCATCCTTGCCGCGACGAGGATCTTGCCGACGCGCTCGCCGCGGGTCAGCCACTGCACGCGGAGTGGCGATGGCCCTCGGACGCCGCAGACGCGGCGGCGCAACTGCGTGCCGCGATCGACGCGGGCCGGCCGCCGATCGTCGCGGTGGACAACTACCACCTGCCGTTCCGGCCTGCCTACCGCGACGTGCATGCCGCACATCTGGTCGTCGTCCGCGGCTACGACGGCGACACGGTACAGGTGCTCGACCCGATGCCCCCGGCGTTCGACGGGTCGCTGGCCGATTCGGCGCTGGCGACCAGCCGGGCGGCAGCCACGGTGACCGACCGGACCGACCCGTTCTTCGCCGGCAGCAGCCTGCGCGGGCGCTGGCTGGAGGTCTACCCGACCGGTCGGCAGCCGGACTGGTCATGGGCCTGGGTGGAGAGGATTCTGCGCGACAACCTCTCGGCGCTCGCGGGGCCCGCGCGTGACGACTCCGGCCGGCTGACCGGGCTCGCCGGCTTCGCCGCCTACGTCGAAGACCTGCCGGACCGCGCCCGCGTGGAAGGCGAGAAGCTGCGCCAGGAGCTGTACGTCCTCGGTTGGTGGACGCAGGCGGCGGCCGCGCTGCACGGCCAGTTCCTGTCCGCGGCCGGGCAGGTACTGCACCGGCCGGACCTGGTGGCGGCCGGGCGCCTCGCGGACCGCGTCGCGCACGAGTGGACCGGCCTGCGCATCGCCGCAGCGCACGGCGGCGACAGTGCACTGTTGCCAGGGCGACTGCGCTCGCGCGGACGGCGCGTGCTGCGCGCATGGGAACAAGCCGTCGGCGATATCGGCGACGCGCTGGGAGCGGCGGCGTGACGCGGCTGGCGATGTTCGGCGGGAGTCGGGTGCTGTCGGAGCCACCTGGGGGCGTGTCGTGGCCGGTGGTCACGGCCGCCGACGAACAAGCCGTGCTGGCGGTGTTGCGCCGCGGCGTGTTCGCCGACGGTGCCGAAGGCGAGCCGGAAGTCGGTGCGCTGGAAGACGCCTGGGCCGCGACCGTCGGGGTGGCGCACTGCGCGGGCGTCGCTTCCGGCACGGCGGCGCTGCACCTCGCCCTTGCCGCGCTGGACGTCGGTCCCGGTGACGACGTGGTGGTGCCAGCGGTCAGCATGAATGCCACCGCTCTTGCCGTGCTTTCCGTTGGCGCGCAGCCCGTTTTCGCGGACATCGACCCGGTCACGTTCACCCTGGACCCGGCGTCGCTCGCGTCGGTCATCACGCCGCGCACCGCCGCGGTCGTCCCGGTGCACCTGCACGGACTGCCCGCCGACATGGCCGCGCTGCGCGCGCAGACTGACCATCGCGGCATACCACTGGTCGAGGACGCGGCCCAGGCGCACGGTGCCGGCTACCGCGGTGTGCGGGCCGGTGCGCTGGGCACGCTCGGCTGTTTCAGCCTGCACCCGTCGAAAAACCTGCCGACCTGCGGTGAAGGCGGTCTCATCACGACCGACGACCCGCACCTGCACGAGCGGGTGTCCAGTCTCCGCCGATTCGGTGAACGGCAGGGAGCCATCCGCGACTACGTCTCGCACGTGCCCGGCGGCAACCACAAGCTCAGTCCGGTGCAGGCGGCGTTCGCGCGCAGCCAGCTCTCCCGGTTCGCGGAGTACCAGAAGGCCCGCGAGCGGAACGTGACCGGATTCCTGGATCGCTTGCGGGACCTACCAGGACTCGTCGTCCCGGTCTGCCCCGCCGACCGCGAACACGCGTGGCACATCCTGCGGTTCCGGCTCGACCCCCCCGCGCTCGGTGCCGAGGACATCCGGCCGTCGGCGTTGCGCCAGGTGTTGCATCGGGCGTTGCGCGCCGAAGGTGTTCCCATGTCCCGCTACCAGGTCGTGCCGCTGCCGGCCCAGCCGAGCTTTCGCACCGAGAGCGCGGGGCGGTTTCCGGTCGCCTCCGCCGTGCTCGCGGATTCCCTGTGCCTGCAACGACGTCACCTCAACCCGGACAGCGGGGACGCGCTCGCGCGCTACGCCGACGCTTTCGCGAAGGTGTGGGAGGAGCTGCCCCGGCTCTGCCGGATCGCGACGAGCCTGCCGGCCGAGGCCGCGGCATGACGGCTACCACCGAAGTCGCCGACGACACCGACAAGGCCGTCCTTGCGCTGGCACGGCGGATGCGGCGTCATGTTGTCCGGATGGCAGCCAACCCGGAAGGCGCGCACGTCGGCGGCAGTCTGTCCTGTGTGGACATTCTCGCCGTGCTCTACTCCGGTGTCCTTCGGGTGGATCCCGTGCGTCCGGACTGGCCGGAGCGGGACCGTTTCGTGCTCAGCAAGGGCCACGCCAGCGCGGCGCTGTACGCGGCGCTCGCCGAACGAGGCTTTCTGGCGACCGCCGAGCTGGACAGCTATGTCATGCCCGACAGCAGGCTCGGCGGCCATCCCAG
>DASYBO010000226.1:0-20458 GCA_036500685.1 Pseudonocardiaceae bacterium
TGCCCTCGTGCGACACGACCGGGCCCGATCCGGGCGGCGGCGGGTTGCCGCCGCCACCGCTGGTCGTGTAGGCCGCGACGTAGGCGATGCTCATCGTGCCACCCGAGGAGGTGCCGCTGTTGGGCGTCGAACAGTTGCACTGCCCGTTAGGGAAGCCCCCGCCCATGGCCAGGTCGTAGATGATGTCCATGTTGTGGTCGTAGGCCTGCTGCCAGGTCGACGTGCCCACCTGCGACTCGCTCACGCTGAAGTAGGAGTTGCCGTCGAGGTAGAACGTGATCGACTCGTTGGATGTGTTGGTGCGGTTAAGAATCATGCTGTAGGTGTGGTAGCCGGTCTGGCAGCCGCCACAGCCGCGCAGCCCGCTACCGATGCCGTTGCCCTCGTTGCACGGGCCACCAGGATACGTTCCACAGTGGATCGTGCCGGCCACGTCGGAGAGCGCGTTGACGTCCTCCATGATGTCGATCTCGCCGTTCTCCGGCCACTGTCCTGGGCCGAGCATCCAGAACGCCGGCCAGTAGCCCAGACCGTTGCCGGGGTTGGGCTGCTGGATCGAGGAGGTGACCTCCAGTTCACCGCCTGCCGGCGCGCCAACGATATCGCCGGTGTGGATCCGGCCGGACGTCCAGTTCCCCCCGTTGTTGAGCGCGGTGATGTCCAGGTTGCCGTTGCCGTCCAGGTGCGTGTTCGCGGTGGACGTGGTCATCTGCTCGATCTCACCGGTACCGAAGCCGGTTCCGGTGTCGTAGCTCCAGTTTCCGTCCGGCGCGCTGCCGGATCCACCGTTGAAGTCGTCACTGAACACAGTGGACCAACCCGACGGCGGCCCCGGCACGGCGGCAGGAGACGCGGTCGAATGGGTCACGCCGACCATGGCGGGAGCGACAGGGGCCGCCACCGCGTGCGGTGCGTTCGTCGTGCTCAGCGCGGCGACCAGACCGAGCGGGGCGACGACCGCGAACGCCGCCGCCGCGAGTCTGCGTCCTTTCAAGCCGACTCGATTCGAGATGACCCTCCGGTCGGCAATCTGGTTGGAGATAACCCGATTCGAGATGACCAGGTTGGAAATCACCCGGCCGGAAGATAAACCATCCGGGTCGGTCGCATGGCCAGCACTGCTTCGTCGAGATCCGAACATTGCCACCTGCCTCCGAATTCGACATCCGCGCCCGAGGCGCGGTTCCAGTACGGATTGCGGGTACGGCAGGCCGCACCCAGCGCAGTCGTCCGGTGTGCCAGCGCCCGCGCAGCCGAAGTCGGCGGTTGTCGCCGCTGACAACCGAGCAGCTGGATCTCGACCGGGTTACGGGTCCGATCGGCAATCCAGTGTGTAGCAACGCTTCCGAGAGTTCATGAGCCGTTGGGATCGGAGTGTCGGACGCGTCACCCCGAGTATGTTGTCGGGCACAACAAACGTCAAGACATCGGACCATGATTCCTTGAGAATTGGTCCAGACCGGGCAGCCCGCAATCGATGAACACCCGCGAACATGGACGTGCCGCCGGTGCTGACCTGGTGCGAGGCCAGCACCGACGGCACGAGACCTGGTGCTACTGCTGAAGAATCAGCGAGGGAAATCAGTACAGAGACGCGAGATCGACGGCGTTCGCCATCACCTGGTAGCCGGCCGCGTTCGGATGCAGGTGGTCGCCCGAGTCGTACTGCGCCTGCATGGCTACTGGGTCGCCAGGATCGCGAATCAGCGCGTCGAAGTCAACGGTGGAATCGAAAATACCACCGTTGGCGCGAATGAAGTTATTGACAGATTCACGCCATGCCTCCGCCTGCGGGGTGTATTCCGACCACCCCTTGAAAGGCGTGATCGTGGCGACCACGATCGTCAACCCGTACGCGTGCGCCGTCGCGGCCAGTTGCTTGAGACCGGCGATCACCTGGTCCGAGGAGGTCCCGGCCTTGACGTCGTTGATCCCTTCCAGCACGAGCACGCTGCGCGCCCCGCTCTGGCTGACCATGTCCCGGTCCAGTCGGGACACCGCGCTGATGCCACCGTTCCCGGTGCCGTACACGCCGGTGAAATGATCTTTGACGACCATGTTCGCGCTGATGCCCTCGTCGACGACACCCAGCGGCGCGGTGCCCTGCTGCGCCAGCAGTCGCCGTGCCAGATCGTTGGGCCAGCGATCGTTGCCATCCACGTGCGACCCGACCCCGTCGGTGATCGAGTCACCGAACGCGACCACCGTACCGACCGGACGCGCCGGCACGACGTCAATACCGGACAGGACGGTCCAGAACCCGAAGCCGTTGGACACCGGGAAGTTGCTCACGTCGCGGGTCTGGTCGCCGGCGTTGTCCGCGCTGGAATACATGTCCTGCATGCCAAGACTGTGCACGGCGGCCAACTGGACGGTGCCCGGAAACCACACGCTCACCAACAGGTTGGCGTCGGCCGGCACGGCGAACGGCAGCGGGTCGCTGATCGCCTGCCCGCCACCGGGCATCGTCACCTGCCGCTGTCCACCGAAGGTCAGCGTCGCGGGTGCCTTCGCCGCCACCGAGGTCGACTTCTGCACCGCGATGGTCGCGTGGCCGACGGTCAGCGGCGCGTTGATGAAGTCGTTGTCCAACCGGATCCGCACCTGGCCGCCGCCGATGCTGGTGTGTTCCACCATGCGCAGGGTCCGGTTGGTCCACGGCCCCGGCACGATGCCGTCGTCCAGTGCGGCCGACCAGGTCCCGGCCCACGGCCCGGACGACGGCCGCACCGCGAGCGAGAACACGTGCAGCAGCGGACCGCCCAGGGTGGCGCCGACCGTGGGCAGCGTGACCGAGCTCAGCGCGGCGCCCGCCTTCAGGGGCACCGACACCGTGTAGAGCTTCGTGCCCACCGCGCCCGGCCCGCTCGGCGTGTTCCACCGGGGGAGCAGCAGCGTCATCGTGTCGGTAGGACCGCCGACCCAGTCCGGCGCGGACAGCGTGTAGCTCTGCGTCGACCCGTCGGCATACGTGATCGTGCCCGCCCCGGCCGCGGGCCCGTTCGTACTGGTCACCAGAAACGACAACGCCGACCCGGTGCCGCCCACGCCGATCTGCTGACCGTTGGCCAGCACGTTGTCCGGCTGCCCGGCGGCCACGTTCGGCAATGTAAACCGCGCGTTGTCAACGGTCACCGAGGTGCCAGGTGTCCACCCGGCGGCGTCAAGATCCTCCGCGGTGAAGCTGTGCCCGGTCCCGTCGATGTTCGCCGCGCCCGGAGTCGAGGACGGACTGATCGCCACGTTGTCGAACGCCGCCGCCAACCCCGGCGCGTGCTTCGCGGGCGCCGCGCCTGCCGGTGCCGCCGCGACCACTCCCACCGCAAGACCCGCGGCCACGGCCAGTGCACATAATCCGCGCCAGGACCCTCTCGTTCGGTATTGTCTGTCGTGTCTCGAACCGATGGATGGTGTCACCATTGTCGCCTTTCCTCTCGGTCGGAAATGCCGAATCGGTAAAGCTCATCGCGTATTCGCGCGGAAACCCCCAGTTGATTCGACGCGCACGTCGTACCGCGCCGGCCAGGGGTTCGGCACCACCCTGGCCAGCGCGAAGTCAACACACAACGATCACGGGTCGCCTGCTTCGTCGCCCGTGACAACGTTGTCATATGTAGGGAGAATAACAGTGACGACACGACCCGGTCAATGCTTCGAGAATTACTACCAACGGCTTATTCTTTGTCCGGTCGAGACAAATTCGGAAACAAAAGTGCGGAGGTCCACTAGGCTGCGCTAACTTGACCCGCGTGACCATGCTGCCCTGGTCGGCCGAACTGGCCGGACGCCTAGACGAGCTCACCATCGACTCCCGACTGCTCGCCGACAACCCCCTCGGCGACCCGGCCAGCAGGCCGCTGTGGGTGTACCTGCCGCCCGGCTACGACGAGGACCCGGACCGCCGTTACCCGAGCATCTATGTAATCCAGGGGTACACAGGGCACCTTGCGATGTGGCGCAACCGCACCCCCTACCGGCAGCCGTTCCCGGAAACGGCCGACCAGGTTTTCGCCACCGGCGCGGCGCCCGGTGCCATCGTCGTCTACGTCGACGCGTGGACCCGGTACGGCGGCAGCCAGTTCGTCGACTCGATCGCCATCGGCCGGTACCACTCCTACCTCTGCGACGAGGTCATCGCCTTCGTCGACGAGCGCTACCGCACCGTTCCCGATGCCGCGCACCGCGCGATCACCGGCAAGTCCAGCGGCGGCTTCGGCGCCATGATCACCCCGATGCTGCGCCCCGACCTGTTCGGCGCGTTCGCGACCCACGCAGGCGACGCCCTCTACGAGTACTGCTACCTGAGCACGTTCCGCGACGTCGTCCGGCACCTGCGTGGCTACGACGGCGACATCCAGCGCTGGTGGACCGAGTTCCAGTCCAGGATCGCGTTCAGCAAGCCCGAGGACGCCGACCTGCTGATCACCCTCGGCTGCGCCGCCGCGTTCTCGCCAACGCCCGACGGTCAACCTGAACTGCCCTTCGACGCGGTCACCGGCAAGCTGAAGCCGGACGCCTGGCAACGTTGGCTGGACTGGGATCCGGTGCGCATGGCACCCCGCTACGCGGATGCGCTGCGCTCCCAGCGCGCGATCTGGATCGACGCCGGTACCCGCGACGAGGCCTCCCTCGACCTCGGCGCCAGCGCCTTCCGCCAAGCCCTCGCCGACATCGGCGTGTCCGACGACGTGATCCACTTCGAGCACTTCGACGCGGGCCACGGCGGCATCGACTACCGCTACCCGCTGTCCCTGGCCTGGCTCGCCACCCAGCTGTCCTGACCCACCCGATCGGACACCGGGCCCATTCGACGCAATACCATCCGCGAGTGGGCCCGACCAAGCCAACCGAGCGCATCCCGCCCGAGAGCGTGCCGCCCGAGGATGTGCCAGCCGAGAGCGCGCCAACCGGCGACGGCCAAACCGACCCCGACCCAGTTGGCCGCGGGCTCGGCGATCTGCTGCCCGCCACCCGGCTCCCGCTCGTCCTGCGCACCAGCATCGGCCTTGCCGTCATCGGGGTGAGCGCGAGCGTCTGCGGCGCCGCCGTGGTCACCCTGGTGCTCCTGCTTTCCGGCGCACCCACCACCGCAGGTCGCCACGGGCTCGTGCTCGCCATCGTCGCCGGGAGCTACGTGATCCTCTCGGCCGTGGCCGGCACCGTCTGGGCCATGTGGCTACAGCGCCGAGCCGTGCACTGGCTGGTGCTGCGCCGCACACCGACGCTGACCGAGGCGCACCACGCCCTGCGTCTGCCGGCCGACCTCACCGCCGTAACCGGCACGCTCTGGGCCGTCGGATGCGTCCTGCTCGCCGGCCTCGCCGCGGTACTCGTGCCCGCGTGGGAGGCCGTCGATTTCGGGCTTGCCGTCGCACTCGGCGGCCTTGCCACCACCGCCATCGGCTTTCTGCTCGGCGAACGCCTGGTGCGTCCGGTACACGCGGCGGTGCTGCACGTGATCCCACCGGGCAGCGCGGGTTCCGCCACCGTCCGGGCCCGGTTGGTGCTCACCTGGCTGGTCGCCAGCGGCCTGCCGCTGCTGGCCGTGCTGCTGGTACTCGCCCTGCCCAGGCTGAACTCGGCCGAACCCACCGGCAGCCTGATCTTCCTGTCCGGCCTCGGCCTCGTCGTCGGCGCCGCCGCGACCGTCGTGTTCGCCCGCTCGGTCACCGCGCCGCTGCGCGCCATGCGCCTCGCGCTCGACCAGGTCACGCTCGGCCGTACCGATGTGCGCGTGTCGGTCGACGACAGCAGCGAGATCGGCCTGCTGCAACGTTCCGTCAACGACATGGTGCTCGGCCTGCGCGAACAGGAGCGGCTGCGCGACCTGTTCGGCCGGCACGTCGGCACCGACGTCGCCGCCAACGCGCTGGAACACGGCGCTCAACTGGCCGGCGACGTGCGCGTCGCGACCGCGCTGTTCGTCGACGTTGTCGACTCGACCGCACTGGCCTACCGGTTGCCGCCCGAGGAGTTCGTGGCCAAGCTCAACCGTTTCTTCGCCGCGGTGGTCGACGCGGTCGGCGCGCACGGCGGACTGGTCAACAAGTTCCAGGGCGACGCTGCACTGTGCGTGTTCGGCGCGCCCAACCCGTTGCCCGACGCGGAAACCGCGGCGTTGGCGGCCGCGCGCGAGATCCGCGACGCGGTGCGCCGCACCGGTGAACTCGACCTCGGCATCGGCGTCGCGTCCGGTCGGGTGTTCGCCGGCCGGCTCGGCGCGCGGGAACGGTTGGAGTACACCGTGATCGGCGACGCGGTGAACGAGGCGGCCCGGCTGACCGAGAAGGCCAAGCAGGTCCGCAGCCGCATCCTGGCCAGCGACGCGGTGGTCTCGCGGTGCGCGCCGGAGGAGCGCGCCGGCTGGACGCCCTACCGCTCCCTGCGCCTGCGCGGTCGCCGGGAACGCACCGAAACCTGGACTGATCTAACACATCCATAACTTCAGTGAAGACTGAACTTTGTCGCTTCGAGTGAGCCAGCTCAAGTTGCCACTCCGCGTTGCATACGCCATTATCAGGCGTGTGCAACTACTGGGCGCACCCCCGATGGGATGAAAAGGAGCGCGGAGTTGACTGAAATTCCGACCGTAACGCTGAACAACGGGGTCGCCATGCCGCAGTTGGGCTTCGGCGTCTTCCAGGTCCCGGACGCGGAGACCGCCGCAGCGGTCACCACGGCGCTGAACGCCGGCTACCGGAGCATCGACACCGCGGCGGGCTACCGCAACGAAAAGGGCGTCGGCATCGCGCTCGCCGAGTCCGGCCTCAAGCGCGACGAACTGTTCATCACGACGAAACTGCAGAACAGCGACCAGGGCTACGACTCGACCCTGCGCGCCTTCGACCAGAGCATCAGCTCGCTCGGTCTCGATGTCGTCGACCTGTACCTGATCCACTGGCCGATGCCGGCCAGGGACCGCTACCTGGACACCTGGCGCGCGTTCGAGCGGCTCTATGCCGACGGCCGGGTGCGCGCCATCGGCGTGTCCAACTTCCAGCCCGCGCACCTGCGTCGACTGATCGACAACTCCGAGGTCGTGCCGGCGGTGAACCAGATCGAGCTGCATCCGTTCCTGGTGCAGGAGGAACTGCGCGCTGTCGACGCCGAACTCGGCATCGCCACCGAGGCGTGGAGCCCGTTGGCCAAGGGTGGTGAACTGCTCGGCCACTCGACCATCGCCGGTATCGCCGAGCGGCTCGGCCGCACCCCGGCTCAGGTCGTGCTGCGCTGGCACCTGCAGTTGGGCAACGTGGTCATTCCGAAGTCGGTCACGCCGGCGCGGATCGCCGAGAACATCGCCGTGTTCGATTTCGAACTCACCGCTGAGGATCTCGCCTCGTTGACCGCTCTGGACAAGGGCCTGCGCACCGGCCCCGACCCCGACCAGTTGAACTAGGTCCCGGCATAGTGTTCCGCCGGGAACCGGGCGGCATGACTGCCCGCCGCGGCTCCCGGCACCAGGTCCTTGCGGAAGCTGCTTCGGTTGGCGCTGCTCACCTCCATGGTGATGCGGCCCTGCTCGTGTGTGATCCGTTCCGCCTCGGTCATCAATGCGTGCGGCGATCGCGGCGGCGTCGTGCTGCTCCGCTGGTCGGATCAAGGCACGACCCGGTAGTGCGTTGTCAACCGAAGGTTGTCATCGAGTGCGTGAAAGGCAGGTCGTTGAGGTGGTTCAGCACGCGGGTGGCGCGCTGGACGCTGTGTTCGGCGTTGTCGATGTTCAGTTCGCTGATGTGTGCGATGACGATCACTTCGCGGGACCGGCCAGCTCGCCCGCGACCGTGCGCCATGCGGCCAACGCGTCGGTGACCTGTTGGCGGCCGATGTTGACGTGGGTGAGCATGCGCAGCTTGCCGCCGACGGTGGTGACCAACAAACCGTTGGCAGCCAGGCGTTGTACCCATTCCTTCATGCTGTGGCCGTACTGGGCCACGTCGACGAACAAGATGTTGGTGGGCACCTTGTTGGGGTCGATGCTGCCGGGCACGATCTCGGCGACGCCCTCGGCGAGCCTGCGTGCGTTGGCGTGGTCCTCGGCGAGCCGCCCCGGGCCTTCCCGCAACGCGATGATGCCGGCCGCCGCCATGATTCCGGCCTGGCGCCAGGCGCCGCCGAAGAGGATCTTGCGCCGGCGGACCTCGGCGATGAAATCGTTGTCCCCGACCAACATCGAGCCGATTGGCGCGCCGAGTCCTTTGGAGAGGCAGAACATCATGGCGTGGGTCTCGGTCGCGTAGTCGGCGACGGTGGCGCCGGTGACCGCGCAGGCGTTGAAGATCCGCGCGCCGTCGAGGTAGAGCGGGAGGTCACGTTCGGTGCAGATCTTGGCTATGGCGCGGACTTCCTCCACCGGCAGCACCGATCCGCCGCCGACCTGGTGGGTGTTTTCCAGCGCGACGAGGTCGACGACCTCGACGTTGTAGAGATCGGGTTCGAGCGCGTTCGCGATCTGGTCCGCGGTGAGCAGGCCGTCCTGCTCGGCGGTGACGTCATGGAAGGAGATACCGGACAGCGCTGCGGAGGAGGCTGCCTCGGTCTCGCCGACATGCGCTGTGCTCTCGCAGATCACCGAGTGTCCTGTTCGGGCGAAGATGCTCAGCGCGATCTGGTTGCACATGGTGCCGGTGGGGAGGTAGGCGGCGGCGGCTTTGCCGGTGAGTTCGGCGGCGAGGTCCTGCAGTCGGTTCACTGTCGGGTCGTCGCCGTACCAGTCGTCGCCGACCTCGGCTGTTGCCATGGCATGTCGCATGGCTGCTGACGGCCTGCTCACCGTGTCCGATCGAAGATCGACGGGTGCGTCCATCACCGACGTTGCTCCCTCCGCGGGTTCGAGCCCGTTGTCGCGTTCATGGTAAAGATCTTGGGGTCTTTGTTGCCGGCCCAAACCAGTTGTTTAACCGCTTATCAAGAAGCTGCCAAGGGCCACTTCGGACCAATTGGTTCGCGTCAGCGGCCTTGCTGTACTCCGGTCGGGTGGTCTGTGCCGGAGCCAACGCCCGAAATATCCGATAAGACACGCGAGTGGCCGCGGCCGCCCACTCAGT
Source organism: Pseudonocardiaceae bacterium (assembly GCA_036500685.1). GTDB lineage: Bacteria > Actinomycetota > Actinomycetes > Mycobacteriales > Pseudonocardiaceae > CAJCJE01. Next base: position 9,048 of record DASYBO010000226.1, read on the forward strand.
GAACGACCACGGCCACCCGGCCCCTTCCCAGATCAACGTTGGGCGCGCCGGTCGAACTGCTTTCGCGAGGCGATGTAGCCGCCCACGGTCAGCACGACGCACCAGCCGACCGCGAGGATCCACTCGTTGCCGATGTGCGTGCCGAGCAGCAGACCCCGCACGGTCTCGGTGATCGGCGTGAACGGCTGGTATTCGGCGAACTGCCGCAGTCCCGGGCTCATCGACGTGGCCGGTACGAACCCGCTGCCGATGAAGGGCAGGAGCACGATCGGCAGCGGCAGGTTGCTGGCCCCTTCCGGAGTCTTGGCGAACAGACCCATGGCCATGGCCACCCAGATCATCGCCATGACGAGCATGGCCAGCATTCCGATGGCGCCCAGCCATTGCAGCGGGTCGGCGTGCGGCCGGAAGCCGATGGCCACGGCGATGCCGAGCAACAGACCCATGCTCACCAAGGTCTGCAACATGTTGGCGATCACGTGCCCGGTGAGCAGCGCGAACCGGGAGATCGACATGGTCCGGAAGCGGTCCACGATGCCCTCGGTCATGTCCGTGCTGATCGACACGGCCGTGGCGACCAGGCTGGACGTCCCGGTCATGATCAGGATGCCCGGCGTCAGATAGTTGATGTAGCCCGCGCCGCCGCCGATGCCGGCGCCGAGGGTGCGGCCGAAAACGTAGACGAACAGCAGTAGGAAGATCAGCGGCATGACCAGGCTGCTGAAGGACAGGGCCGGGTAGCGCAGGGCGTGCACGATGTTGCGGCGCAGCAGGGTGCGGGAGTCGGCGAAGGTGTGGGTTGCTGTGGTCATCGGACTGCTCCGGTTTCCATGATCGAGTCTGCGGGGGAGTGGGTCGAGTCGGCGGTCAGGGCGAGGAAGACGTCGTCGAGGTCGGGGGTGTGCACGGTGAGGCCGGCCGGTTCGAGGTGCGCGTGGTCGAGTTGGTCCAGCAGGGAGCGCAGTGACTTCACGCCGCCGTCGCTGGCCACCTGGAGGGTCAGGTCCTCGTCGTTGCGGTTGTGCTCGCCGAGTGCGCGGGCGGCCAGGTCGAGTTCGGCGGTGTCGGCGAAACGCAGGCTGACGTGGCCGCCGGGGATCAGTTGCTTCAGTTGGGCCGAGCTGCCCTCGGCGACGATCTTGCCGTGGTCCAGCACGGCGATCCGGTCGGCGAGTTGGTCGGCCTCGTCCAGGTACTGGGTGGTGAGGAAGATCGTCACGCCGTCCTGTGCGACGAGGTCGTGGATGATCTGCCACATCGTGCGCCTGCTGCGCGGGTCAAGGCCGGCGGTCGGCTCGTCGAGGAAGATGATCCTGGGCCTGCCGACGAGAGTCATGGCCAGGTCCAGCCTGCGCCGCATGCCACCGGAATAGGTGGCCAGCGGCTTTTTCGTGGCCTCTACCAAATCGAATATCTCCAACAATTCGGTCGCGCGACGCCGCGATTCGCGTTTGCCGAGATGATGCAGATCGCCCATCAGGGTCAGGTTCTCGAATCCGGTCAGCAATCCGTCCACCGCGGAGAACTGTCCAGTGACGCCAATGGCGGCGCGGACCGCGTCCGGCTCTCTGGCCAGTTCGTTCCCGGCGATCCAGGCTTGGCCGGAGTCCGGTTTGATCAGCGTGGACAGGATTTGTACCGCGGTCGTCTTGCCGGCGCCGTTCGGGCCGAGCAGTGAGAAGATCGTGCCTTCCTTGATGTCCAGATCGATACCCTCGAGCACGACCTTGTCCTTGAACGATTTCCGCAATCCGCGCACGGTGATCGCCGAAGTTGGCATACTCATGCCATTCATCCCTTTCAAAACAATTATTGGCAATGACTCGAAAACGGCGAGCGCCACCGCGTGGCGAAATCATTAGCCTGAAGATTTCTCGGATTCCCCAAATAAGATGGACAGCCCCCACCCTCCCAAAGGGGGGCGGGCCCACAGCCCCGCTTCCCCAAGTGTAGTGACGGAGCTTCGCGGGGCGGGTTGCCGCGGGGAGGCTGTGGATAGTGGGCGCGGTTGGCGTTTGCGCCGTTTGTGTTGGCGGGTTTGGTTGTGTTAAAGGGGGATTGGTTGTGCTGAGGGGGATTGGTGGTGGCGCGGGGTGTCAGACCGCGGTGGCGTGGCGGATGATGATGTTGCCGAAGGAGTTGCGGGCGTAGACCTCGACCTTGTCCGCGGCATCATCCGGTTGGTCGACGGTCTCCATCAGGTTCTGCACGGTGCCGTGTTTGGTGTTGATGTCCAGCCATGCCGCGCTGCCGGGCCGAATGCCGACCTCGAGTTCGCCGGCGGATGTCTGCAGTCGCACCGTGCCGCGCGAGGCGTCGCCGATGCGGATGTTGCCGTTGGACGTCCTCGCGGTGACCGAACTCCTCGGGCGCTCGACGGTGATGTTGCCGTTGGCGGTGTTCACCTGCAGGTCGCCGACGGCGTCGCGGATCCAGTTGTCGCCGTTGGAGTTCTTGATGATCGCGGTGCCGTCGATCTCGCGGATGCGCACGATGCCGCTGCCGGTGGTGATGCTCGTCCGGCCGACCGCCTTGTCGATGGTGATGTTGCCGCCGGTGGTGTGCAGTACCACCGGGCCTGCCTTCTCCAACTGCAGGTCGCCGGCGGAGGTCTTCAGGTCGCACTGGCCGAGTTCGCCGGTGCCGTGGAACTGGCAGACGGACGCGTTGCCGCGCAACTGGGAGCCGGTGGGCACCTCGATCGTCACGTCGATGGACTCGTTGCCGCCGAACGGGGTGTAGAGCCGCCATCCTTTGGGCGCTTTGACGCTGAGGGTGCCGGCGGCGAAGTCGACCTCGGTCTGCTCGGCGGCGCGCACGTCCTCCTTTTTGGACTCGTTGGTCGGGCGGACCTCGACGACGGTGTCGGTGCGGTCGGAGGCGACGACCTTGATGTTCCCGACGACGACCTCGATGGCGACCACGATCGGTTCTGGGGTCTGGAAAGTAGGCATGACTGTTCCTTGGGTGTGCGAAGTGGAGTGTGCGGAGTTGGGTGTGTGAAGGTGAGCGGCGAGTCAGCGGACCCAGCCGGTGAAGTGTTGCTTGCTGACGCTGGCCCTGGTCGCGGGCTGTGACGTGGCGCCGAAGTCCAGGGCGGCCGCGGCGGCGCGGACCAGCCAGACGTTGGCGGAGATCTTCTCCTTGGCGGCGGCTTCTTCGATGCGGGCCTTCATCTGCTCCGGCAGGCGCACGTTGATCCGGGCCATCGCGCCGTCTTCGCCGTCGACGAAAGGCGCGGGGGCGACGGGCTGAGCGGTGTCGGTGAAGGACTCGTCGGTGGGCGGCGGGGTGACGACGAAGTCGGGTTCGCGGCCGCGCAGTCGTAGTTCGACCGAGCCGGGCGCGAGGTCTCGGGTGATCTCATCGGCGGCGGTGGAGAGGGCTTCCAGCAGCGTGAGCCGCACGGCCGAGTCGAGGGGGGCGGTGAGGCGCTCGGCGAGTGCGCGGGCGTCGTCGCCGCCTGCCTCGGCGGCTACCGCGAGTTCGTTGCGGAGATTGGAGACGTACGGCGTCAGGTCCATGGCACAAATATGGCACATGGATGGCACGCGCACAAGTCGGAGTGGTGCCACGTGGCATTTCGCAGGTGGAGAGATGGCGATGGGCCCGTGAGCGGGTGGCTCACGGGCCCATCTGTTACCTCATCCGCGCCCCGGGATCAGCCGATGGCGAAGGCGAACACATGCAGCTGGCCCTGGTCGATCGAACTCGGCAGGGTGATGCTGCTGACCGTCTTACCTGCCGTGAGTGCCGCGTCAGCGGTGAACAGGTAGGTCTTGATCTGCTGGGCGGCCCCACCGGAGGTGCTGTCCCGGTAGGTGGTGGTCGCCGCGGTGTTGTTGCCGAACGCGGGCGGGAACGAGCTCGCGCCCAGCGTCCAGTCGCTCAGACCGAAGGTGATGGTCTGCGACGTGCCGTCGGTGAAGTGCACGACGAACGCGCCCTGTGAACCAGGATCGGCGTTGGTGGCGCTACCCAGGATGCCGATCTTCGCGGCACCCGCCGCGCCGGTCAGCGCGATGGTCTGGCCGCCGGCCTCGATGTTGTCGAGGGCGCCCGCCTGCTGGTTGGGCCACAGGTAGTTCAGGCCGTTGACGGTGACGGTCGCTCCAGGGGTCAGGCCCTGGGCCGCCAGCTGCTGGGCCGAGTACGCCCAACCGTCACCGTCGTAGTTGGCCGAGCTGGCGCTGCCGTCGCTGATGACACCGGCATCGTTGAAGTAGGGCCACAGCGAACCCGGCTTGGCCACGTCCACCTCGATCATGGTGCTGGGCAGGGTCGCCCCGGTCGAGGAGGTCAGCGCGAAGGTCACCAGGTAGCGGCCCTCGGTGCTGGGCGCGGTCACCGCGACGGCCTGGTTGGCGTCGGCGTTGGCGGGAACCGAGACGGTGCCGTTGTTCGGGCCGACGGTCAGGCCGCTGGTCGCGGTGGCCTTCCAGGTGACGCTCTGCGCGCTGCTGGACAGGCTGCGCACGCCGAGGTTGATCGTCGAACTCGTACCCGGTGCCACGATCACCTGGCCGGCCGAGCTACCACCGGAGGTGGTGTAGCCGAGCGCGGGGATCAGGTTGGTGGCGTCCGAGGGCGGGGCGGCCGACGGCGCGCTGGCCCAGCTGGTGTTCGGGGTGGTGCCCAGGGTGTAGTCGAGGGTGCCACCGCTGGTCAGGTCGGCCGGCGGCAGGTAGGCGTTGTTCCACGCCTTGCCGTTGTTGTTCAGGCTCTGCACGTACGGCGCGTTCGGCGCCGCGGCCGGGGCGTTCATCGTCAGCGACTTGCCGTTGGGCAGGTGGATCAGGGTGTTGGTGAACACCGGGCTGCCCAGTGCCAGGGTGGAGGTACCAGGGGTCTCCGGGTACATGCCCACCGCGGACCAGACGTACCAGGCGCTCATCTCGCCGAGGTCGTCATTGCCGATGAAGCCGTTGGGCGCGTCCGTCCAGGCCTGCTGCTGGATCTCGCGGATCACGTTCTGCGTCTTGTACGGGGCGCCGACGTAGTCGTACTCCCAGGGAATCTCGACGCTCGGCTCGTTGGACAGGTCCGCGTTGGCCGAACCGGGGTTGGCGAAGTTTTGGTTCAGCATGTCCAGCCTGCTCTGCCAGGCGGCGTTGCCACCGGCCGCGGTGGCCAGACCGTGGATGTCCCAGTTGATCATCGGGGTGTACTGGGCGGCGTTGGCTTCGACGAAACCGTTGCCACTGGAGGGGGTGAAGCCCGGCGCGAACTGGCCGTTGAGGTACTTCGGCTCCAGGTAGCCACTGCCAGGGTTGAACACGTTGGTCCAGTTCTGCGACCGTGCGGCGAAGGTGGCCGCGTCGGTCTTGTCACCGAGGGCCGACGCGAACGTGGAGATCGCGTGGTCGGCGGTGTCGTACTCGAGCTGGGTGGAGACCGGACCGTAGAAGTTGCAGCACCCGTACGTGCCGTCCATCGGGAGGTAGCCCATGGACGTGTCGTAGTTGTAGCCGGGGCGGATGTTGCTGGTCTGGTTGGCCTCGGCCAGCATGGCCTGCAACGCGGTCTTGGTGTCGAAGTTCCTGGCACCGAAGGCGTAGGCGCCCGCGATGATCGAGGCGGCGGGGTCGCCGACCATCACATAGCTTTCCGCGTTGTTCAACGACCACTTGGGCAGCTGGCCGCTCTGCTCGTAGTCGTTGATCATCGAGGTGATCGAGTCGGAGGTCTGCTGCGGCGCGACGATCGCGGAGAGCTGCACCTGGGACCGGTAGATGTCCCAACCCGAGTAGTTCGCGTACTGCACATGGCCTCTGGCGACCTGATGCACCTGGTTGTCGAAGCCCATGTACTCGCCGTTGGCGTCACTGAAGACGTTGGGGTGCAACAGCGAGTGGTACATCGCGGTGTAGAAGATGGTCTGCTGGGTGGTGCTGCCACCGCCGACCTGGATCTTGCCGAGGATGTTGTTCCACGCGTTGTGGGCGTTGGTCTTGACCTGGTTGAAGTTCCAGCCCGAGTTCTCGGCCTTGATGTTGCCGGCGGCGTTGGTGGTGCTCACGTAGGAGACGCCGACCTTGGCCTGCACGGTCTGGTTCGTCGTCGTGTCGAAGGTGACGTAGCCACCGTCCGCGCCGGCCACCGGCGGGGTGATCAGCGGCGCCGCCTTGCCCTTGGGCTGCGGGGTCGCGCCGTGCACGGTCGGGGTCTGCGTGCTGGTCCTGCTGTGCGTGTCCTTGGACGTGGCAGGCGTGCCCGGCGTCGACTTCGCCGAGGGCGCGGTGTCGGTCATCGTCTGCGAACCGGCGCTCACCTGCGAGTTCTTCCAGGTTCCGTTCGCGGTGAACGGCTGGTTGAACTGCATGTCGAAGTACAGCGTGTACTGGTCGCTCGCACCGCAGAAGTTGCCGCTGGTGACCCAGCCCTGCACTTCCTTGTTGTTGATGATCTGGAAGTGGGTGGCGCTGTCGCCGGTGGCCCCGTCGGAGAGCTTGAACAGCAGGTTCGAACTCGTACCGGATGGGAAGGTGAACTGGCCCATGCCCCCGCGGGTGGTCGCGCTGAGCTGGCTGGTGATGCCATCGGCGGCGAGGCTGTAGTAGCCGGCCGATGCGGATTCCTGCGTGTGGTCCAACGGAAGCATCGCGGCACCGGGGTTGGTGCCGACCGCGCCGGTGGTCGGCAGGATCGGGATGTCTCCCGCGGCCGGGCAACCAGGCCCGGACAGGTGCGTGAGGCTGAAGCCGGTCACGGACTTGTCGTTGTACTCGTACCCGCCGCCGTCCGGACGGCTCGGCGTGTCCGGCCCCCACTGGACCATGCCGAACGGGGTGTCGGCGGCCGGGAAGTCGTCAACGGAGTTCGAGGTGCCGATGAACGGGTTCACCAGCGAAGCGGGGTCCTGCACGTAGGTCGCGGGAGCGGCGGACGCCACTCCCGGCACTAATAAGGCCCCGATCGTGCCGGCGGCCGCCACCAGTGAGCAGACGAGCGGTCTGAAGCGTGCCATCAATACCTACCTCCGAGGGAGTTCTCGCCAACCGGCGAGAGGGGAAACCTGGTCACGGTGGGACCGAAGGGAAAAAGTGCCGCGCACGCCCTTGTCGGGACAGCGGTGACTGTCCGGACAGGACGCGACGCCGCGATCGCGTGCACCGTGGCCGATGTGCCAGCGGCGAGGCGCGGTGTGCGGGCGTGCCGGACGGTCCCTGCCGTTGGGGAGGGGCCGTGATGACGAGGGGACGAGCTGGATAAGTGGGTGACCGCTGGTTGCGCAGTTTTCACCGCGGTCTTGCCCTTCTCTCGGTGTGACTAGCTCCTGGGGTGACCGGCGCGCACCACACGACAGCGTTGTCAACGACGCGCGGTGCGCCGCAGCGCCAGGCCACCTCCGCAGGTGATGTTCCTGGCTGACCGAGATGACAACGTTGTCACAGCTGGTACCCCTCTAGCCAAATACAGCGAAAGCGTGGAGTCAAGACGCCGGATGGTGCCAAATGTTGACGAGAAATCCAGCCGAACGTAGGTGGTGTTAACGGGATGGGAGTGATTCGGGTGCCACTCGTGATCATGTGCGGCGAGCCGGTGCGCTGGTGTGCGGACAGGCCGATGCGGGGCGGGCGCGGCAGTGTGCCGCGTCGGCCGACTGAGTGTCTGTTGTGGAGTGTTGGTCAGCGCCAGGAGAAGAAATTCCGGCGCGGGCCACGGATTTCCACCGATCCCCAACTCAGCGAGCCGGTGATGTGGAAGTGCGGCCTGCCCACCGAGGTGAGGTTGCGGCGGTGATCTTCGACGCTGCCCGCCATGACGTCCACGTCGTCCATGGACGCGCTGGCCCCCTCGGGCAGCCGGATTTCCACCGATCCGCCCTTGACATCGATTTCGACGTCGACGACCGGATGATCGATCCGTGCCTCGGTGAAGTCGAGTTCGGTCGAACCGAGCCTGCTGCGCACCCGCAGCGTCCTCGGTACCACCCAGTAACCCTTGCGGCTCACCGAGCCGAGCGTGGCACCCAGCTGCATGACATCGTTGGCGCCGACCGGTGCGGGCACGGCGGCGTCCGGGTAGGCGAGGTTCGCGTTGGGCAGGTCGGCGGTGAGTGGTTCGATCTCGCCGCGAGTCTTGGCGTTGAAGGCCCGGTCGGACCGCTCGGCCAGTTCGTCGGCGGTGATCATGCCCTGCGCCATCGCCTCCTGCAGGTGTCGCAGGACCTGTTCGCGTTCGGCGGTGGAGATCCGCAGCCGTTTGGTCGGGTCCTGCGGAACGCCGCTGCCCAGCTCACTCACGGTGCCAAAATATCGCTTCCGCGACGTTTCAGCTCAGCCGGCGAGCGGCCGACACCGAGTACGCGTGCGGGCGGAAGGCCAGCACCGGGTCGTCGGAGAGCTCGACGCCGGGTGCCAGGTTCGTCGGGTCGAACACCGACCGTTCCCAGTCGTCGGCCTTGGGCGAGCGGCGCAGTACCTCGATGGTGCCGGCCGGGATCAGCTTGCGTTCCTCGGGCCAGGCCTTGGACGGGTCGTCGGTCGGGTCGCCCGGCTCTCCCAACTGGAAGACCAGGGTGAACGCGACCGGGCCGGCGGCGAGTCGCTCGTCGAGTTCGCCGAGCAGGAAGTCCGGCGCGAGGGTCTTGGCGTAGTCCGGCGTCAGATCGGCCTCGCCCAGCTGCGGCACGACCCGGTAGCGGAACGCCTGCCGGTTGCCGTCGGCGTCGACGAGGAAGAACGCGTGCAGGCCGTCGTAACGGGTGGTGGCGAAGCTGGCCGGGCCCTGCCGCGCGATGAACGCCTTGAGACCGGCGTGGCTCTCCGGGTGCTTGGTCAGCAGGCTCGCGAACTCGCCGGCCGCGGTCAGCTTGCCCTTGGCGCGTTCGGTGAAACTGCCTTCGGTCTGCGCGTGCGAGAGCGCCTCGACCAGCTCGATGAACCCTTCCGGGGTCTTGCTCGGGAACACCCGGAAGTTGGCCGCGACCAGGTCCGCGACCGGATTGCCCTCGCGCAGGAACTTCACCGCGATGCCGCGCACGCCGCGTTCGCGGTCGTCCGCGTCGATCTGGGGCAGGCCGTTGGAGAAGCGGATCACCGCATCGCCCTCGGTGGTCAGATGCGTGGCCACGGTGAGCGGCTTGATCTGGGCCGACGGGATGAATCGCGCTTCGAAGCTCGACCCGCGCGCGTGCAGCCTGCGGTCCTGCGGCCGGGGATGGCCGGCCGCCTCGATGCGGTCGATGGCCTGTTCCGCGGTCATGCCGTCCTTGGTGACGGCCGCGTCGGTCTGTCCGGTCATCGTGCTCCCCGTCCGTTATTTCGTCAGTCGTGGTGGCGACTATGTCCTATGCTGCCGCCTCACGCCGGGTAAGGCGATCTTGACGTCGGAATGGATTCCGGGCGTTCGCGTGTTGGACTGAACAAGTGTGATTGCTGGACAGCTGGGAGGCCGTCGTGGAGTTGGAGCCCGAGGAGCTATACGAGGTGGATTCCGATCTCCCTGACCTGCGTGGGGCTGTGCTTCTGCAGCAACTGGACGGGTTCATGGACGCGGGCTCGGCCGGCCGCACGCTCTCCGAGCATCTGCTGGGCACCCTGGAGCACCGGGTGGTCGCGCGGTTCGACGTCGACCGGTTGATCGACTACCGGTCCCGCAGGCCGGTCATGACCTTCGTCACAGACCACTGGGCCGACTATGACGCGCCCGAACTGGCCGTGCACCTGCTCAGCGACTCGGTCGGCACCGACTTCCTGCTGCTCACCGGGCTGGAACCGGATCACGAGTGGGAGCGGTTCAGTGCGGCCGTGCAGCAGCTGATCGAGAAGTGGGAGCTGCGCCTGACCGTGACCTACCACGGCATCCCGATGGGCGCCCCGCACACCAGGCCGCTCGGCGTGACCGCGCACGGCAGCCGCACCGAACTGCTCGTCGGGCATCAGCCGCTGTTCAACCGCATCCAGGTGCCGGCCAGCGTCAGCGCACTGCTGGAGTACCGGCTCGGCCAGGCAGGCCACGACGCGCTGGGTTTCGCCGCGCACGTGCCGCACTACCTGGCCAACGCCACCTACCCGACGGCCGCGCTGACGCTGCTCAACTCGGTCGCCCAGGCGACGCAGCTCTCGCTGCCCGAGGACGCGCTGCGCGAGGCGGCCCGCCGTACCGAGGCGGAAATCAACAAGCAGGTCGAGGACTCGGCCGAGGTCGCCGAGGTGGTGCGCGGTCTTGAACGCCAGTACGACACGTTCGCGGAGGCGTCCGGCCGGCAGAGCCTGCTCATCGACGACCAGGGCATCCCGACCGCCGAGGAGCTCGGCAACGAGTTCGAGAAGTTCCTGGCCGAGCAGGGCAACCCGGATTCGCGCGATTGACTGTCAGCGGCGCCAACTAGGCTGGTCAGCACCCTCCGGAACGAAATGAGCTGACCTTGCTGGTGTTGCACGGGCTTGCCACGCTGTCCGGCGAGTTCGTGTTGTGGGCCGAGGACGCGGACCTACCCGCTCGGCTGGACCGTCCGCTGCGCGGGAGCGCGGCCAGACCGCATCCGTTCGCGGCGTCGGCACTGACGCTGGCGCGGCTACTGGGTGCTGAGGCCGTCCCGACCGAGATCCTGTTGCCCTCCTACAGTTCGGGCCCGCTCGCCTCGCCGGAGCTGGTGCGCGACCCGCTGGCGCAGGGGGCGCCGCAGCGCGGCACGGTCGGTATCCGAGCGTGGTCGGTGCCGGCGGTGCGGTTGGGTCCGGGGGCGTTGCTCGGGCTCGAGTTGAACGACCTGCCGGACACCCGGCTCGGCGCCGCGGCGCGTTATCTGCTGCGGGTGGTCGAGTCGGCACGAGACCTGGTCGACGCGGGGCGAATCCTGCCAGGGATCGTCACGTCGCCCGACGAAAAACCGAGGGCCCGGTGGCGACCCGCACTGTCCGGAATGGACGCCGTGCGGCTGGACGCGACCCGTCAGGCCATGCCGCCCGCGTTCCGCGCCTTGCCCAGCCAACCCGGCGCGCGAGTCGGCACCGCGCCCGCGTTGTTGCTGCGCACCGCGTTGAACGCGCTCATCGACGCCGACGTGCGCACCAGAATCGACACCGACCTGATCACCGACGTGACCGACGCGACCAGCGCCTGGCTGGCCGCGTTGACCGGCGACGCCGAGTTCGACGCCGACCCCGACGCGGTGCGCGAACTCGCCGAAAAACTCGCGCACTGGCAGGACAGCGCGACCCAGCACGGGCCGGTGCGCACCGGGTTCCGGCTGCTCGCCCCGGACCAGACCGCCGACGGGCCGCACGACGCGGACCAGGATTGGCGGCTGCAGTTCCTGCTCCAGGCCGCGGACGAGCCGAGCATGTTGGTCACCGCCAAACAGGTCTGGCGCTCCGCCGACCACGTGCTGCGCCGGTGGGTGGACGAACCGCAGGAGGTGCTGCTCACCGGGCTCGGCAAGGCCAGCAGGCTGTTCCCGCAAC
>DASYBO010000227.1:0-20039 GCA_036500685.1 Pseudonocardiaceae bacterium
TTGGTGATGATCGGGATCGGGCATTCGCGCATGGCACGGATGACGTCGCCGGTCATCTTGGTGAACCGGATCAGGTCGCGCGGCTCCATCTTGATCAGCTCGCCGATGATCTCGTTGACGTCGCCGCCGCCGCAGAACCCGCGCCCCTCGCCCTGGATGACCAGCGCGCGCACGTCCTGGTGGTGCGGGAGTTCGGCGAGCAGGTCGCGCAGGTCGGCGTAACTCTCGAAGGTCAGCGGGTTCAGCTTCTCCGGCCGGTCCAGGGTGACCGTCGCGACGCCGTCGGCCTTGGCGAAGCGGAAGTGCTGCCAGTCCTTGGTGAGCGCGGGGGAGGCGTGGAAGCGGTAGTCGGTCATCGGGTCTGGTCCCTGCCGATCAGGTCGCGGGCGATGATGGAGCGCTGGATCTCCGACGCGCCCTCGTAGATGCGCAGTGAACGCACGTCGCGGTAGAGGTGTTCGAGCAGATGGCCGCTGCGCAGCGCGACCGCCCCGTGCAGTTGTACCGCGCCGTCGATGATCTGCTGCGCGGCCTCGGTCGCGTAGAGCTTGGCCATGGCCGAGCGCCGCGCCTGCTGCTCCGGCTCGGCGCCGTCGTCGTAGGCGGCCGCTGCCGCGTAGACCAGCAGGCGCGCGGCTTCCAGTTGCGTTGCCATGTCCGCGACGCGGTGCGCGACCGCCTGCTGACTGGCCAGCGGTGCGCCGTAAACCTGGCGTTGTCGCACATGCTCGATGGTGGCATCCAACGCGGCCTGGGCCATGCCGACCGCGAACGCGCCGACGCTGGGCCGGAACAGGTCCAGGGTCCGCATGGCCACGGCGAATCCGGCGTCGACCTGCCCGAGTACCGCGCCACGCTCGACAAGTACCCCGTCGAAGACGAGTCGGCCGATCGGGTGCGGGGAGAGCATGTCCAGCGGTTCGCCTGACAACCCTGGGCTGTCACCGGGCACGGCGAACGCGGTCACGCCGCGCGCTCGCGCGCCCTGGGTGGTCCGGGCGAACACGGTGTAGATGTCGGCATCGGGGGCGTTGGAGATCCAGATCTTCTCGCCGGTCAACCGCCAGCCCTCGCCGTCCGGGTCGGCCCGCAGTTCCAGCGCGGCCGCGTCCGAGCCCGCGTTCGGTTCGGACAGTGCGAACGCCGCGACGGCGTCACCGGACACCACGCGCGGAATCCAGCGCGCGACCAGTTCGGCCGAGCCGGATTGCAGGATCGGGTAACTGCCAAGGCCCTGTAGCGCCAACGCGGTCTCGGCCTCGCCGTTGACCTGGGCGATCGACTCGCGCAACAGGCACAGTCGCAGGGCGGCCGCGTCACGGGGGGCCTCGTCCGGTGCGCCGCCGAACAGGCCGCGCAGCAGGCCCAGTTCGCCCATGGTGCGCAGCAGTGGCCGGTTCACGCGGCCGGGCTGCCCGGAGTCCGCTCGAAGTGTGGTGCGCGCGATCTCGCCGACCTGGCGCGCGAACGCCCGCTGCTCGTCGCTCAACCCGAATCCGGCCACCGGGTCAGCATAGCGGATTGGTGACGACCGTCAACAAGACGTGTAGGCTGCGCGGCCTGCTTTCACGGCGCGCCGAGCACGTCACCCTGACGCGCGCGTGAACGCCTGCCGGACCGCGTCCGGCCACGGCACCGCCGCCGTCACGTCCGGCGGCGAGTACACGGTCACGATGCTGCCCTCCGCCGCTACCTGGCCGTTCGGGCCGGTCACCTCGAAACTCAGGCGCATCGAGGTCCTGCCGAGTTCGACGAGCTCCATCCGGGTCGAGGTCACGTCACCGAACCACAACCGGTTGCGGTAGTTGACCTCCTGGTGCACCCTCGGCGTGCTGCCGAACAACCAGTCGAGGCCGTTGACGCGCAACAGTTCCGCCTCGGCGGCATCAGCGAGGCGCAGGATCACCGAATAGTGGTGATGGCCCGCCGCGTCCGTGTCATACCACTCGATGCGCCGCTCGACGGTCACTTCGAAAACGGCCTCGGTTCCCATGGGTTTCACGGTAACCCGATGTCCAACCGAGGCCGTGGCAGCGGTGATCGGCCGATCAGCCGAACTGGCCGGGCTGGTAGTCACCAGCGGGCTGCCGGACGATCACGTTCATCCGGTTGTACGCGTTGATGATCGCGACGAGCGCCACCAGCGCGCCCTGCTGCTCCTCGTCGTAGTGCTTGGTCACGTTGGCCCACACGTCGTCGCTGACGCCCGTGCCGTCCGCGATGCGGGTGCCCTGCTCGGCCAGCTCGATGGCGGCCCGCTCGGCTTCGGTGAACACCGTGGCCTCGCGCCAGGCCGCGATCAGGTTGAGGCGCGCCGCACTCTCGCCGGCCTTGGTGGCTTCCTTGGTGTGCATGTCGAGACACATGCCGCAGCCGTTGATCTGGCTGGCGCGGATCTTCACCAGCTCCTGGGTCGCGGCCGGCAGCGTCGTGCCGGTGACGGCCATGCCCGCCGCGTTGACGTGCTTGAAAATTTTGGCCATGGCCGGGTTGGTGAACAGGTTGAGTCGGGCTTCCATGACGATCTCCTTGCCGTGTTTGACGCCTACACAGCAATGACCCGGCGGCCCGCGAGAATGTGACCGACCTGGGTGTGACCTGTGTCTCGGTCATGCGGAACAATCCCCCCATGACTCCGCAGAGATGGAAAGGCGCCGGCATCCTGTTCCTGGCGATCACGGCGGTGCTGGTCATCGCCGCGCTGGTCTCGGTCCTGCCGGTCGGCGTGTCGCCGACACCGATCAACCGTCCCGAGTTCTCCTTCGTCCCCGCGACCCTGCTCGGTGTCGACACCGGGCTGTTGCGTGGCGTCGTGCTCGGCGCGTTCGCCGGGGTCGCGTTCTTCGTCGGCCTGGCCTGCTTCATGTGGAGCGGACTGGTCGAGGCCAAACAGCAGCGCGCCGAGATCCTCGTCGAACTGACCGCGCTGCGCGTCCGGGCGGACAAGACCCCGGGCACCGGACAGTCCGGGAGTTGATGGCCGTGCCCGCACCGGACGATCTGCCGATCGAAGAATTCGCCTCCGCCGCCGATTTCGAGAAATGGCTGGCCGCCCAACCCGAATCGGCCGCCGGTATCTGGCTGAAGATCGCCAGGAAGAAAACCGGAATTGATTCCCTCGATTATGCGCAGGCCCTCGACGTCGCGCTGTGCTACGGCTGGATCGACGGCCAGAAACGCAGCGCCGACGAAACGTACTGGCTGCAACGCTTCACCCCGCGCGGACCGACCAGCAAATGGTCGCAGGTCAACCGGCAGCACGCCGAACGCCTGATCACCAAGCACCGCATGCGACCGGCCGGTCAGGCCGAGATCGACCGCGCCAAGGCCGACGGCCGCTGGGCCGCCGCCTACCCCTCCCAGAAGACCGCCGAAGTTCCCGACGACCTTCGAAAGGCGCTCGACAACGACCCCGAAGCGCGCGAATTCTTTGCCACACTGGATTCGAGAAACCGATATTCCGTGTTGTACCGGATCGGCGATGCCAAAAAGCCGGAAACCCGTGCCGCGCGCATCCAGAAATACGTCGCGATGCTGCACGAGCACCAGAAGATCCACTCCTAGCTACTTGGTGCCTATACCGCGCCACAGCATGTCGATCAGGTTCGTGGCGTCCTGCCGCCAGTCGCCGAGCGGGTCGAGGAGCAGCAGTCCGCTCAGGCCGCGTAGCACGGTGGTCGGGGCAAGGCCGGGGCGGACGGTGCCGGCCTCGACGTTCGCGGCCAGCAGGGTTTCCACCGCGCCGACCATGGCCGCGTAGGCGTCGGTCGGCAGCGTGCCGCGCGATGCGGTGGCGGCACTCAGGGCGTTGGCCAGGCCGCGTTTGGTCATCATGTACCGCGCGAGGTGGTCGATCACCCAGCGACGGAACGCCTGTTCGGGGTGGTGTTCGGCGAGCAGCGTCGGCACCACGTCGACGAGGTGGTGCACCTCGCGCTGGTACACGGCCAGGATCAGCGCCTGCGGGGTGGGGAAGTGCCGGTAGACCGTGCCGACGCCGACCTCGGCGCGCTTGGCGATGGTGTTGAAGGACACCTGGCCGGTCTCGGCAAGGGCGGCCGAGGCCACGGCAAGGATGCGCTCGTGGTTGCGCCGGGTGTCGGCGCGGCGGGGACTGACCGACCCCGTCCTGACGTGTCCTCGCCTCCTCATGTGGCCTCTCCTTCCGTATTCCAGCTGCCCGAAATGTACGGCATCGTCGCCCTAGCCTGGACCTACTCAAGGCTGAGTGCGTTCGTTGCGTAGCGGATTATTATCCGATAACCTCGATTCAGCGAAGCGGATGTGTATCCGGTTCATCATCTCCCCAGTCGGGAAAGAGATCCAGTGAACATCTCCATCGAAGTCAACGGTCGGACCGAGCGGCTAGACGTCGATCCCGGAGTCACCCTCCTGGACGCGTTGCGCGAGCGACTCGACATCACCGGCCCGAAGAAGGGCTGCGACCGGGGCCAGTGCGGCGCCTGCACGGTGCACGTCGGCGGCCGTCCGGTCCTGTCCTGCCTGACCCTGGCCGCCACCGTGCGCGAGCCGGTCATCACCGTCGAAGGGCTGGCCGCTGGCGAGGAACTGCACCCGGTGCAGCGCGCGTTCGTCGCGCACGACGCCCTGCAATGCGGGTTCTGCACGTCCGGGCAGATCATGTCCGCGGTCGCCGCCGTCGAGCAGGGTGTCGAGGACGTCCGCGAGTTCATGTCCGGCAACATCTGCCGGTGCGCCGCCTACCCGAACATCGTCGCGGCAGTTGAACAGGTGAGGCAGGCCGATGCGACCGTTTGAGCTGACCGCTCCCACCACCGTCGCCGATGCGATCGCCGGTGCCGGCACCTTCCTGGCCGGCGGCACCACCTTGGTCGATCTGATGAAGCTCAACGTGCTGACCCCGAACCACGTCGCCGACATCAATCAGCTGCCGCTGCGCGGTATCGAGACCGGCGACGGACTCCGGATCGGCGCGCTGACCAGGATGAGCGATCTTGCCGCGCAGCCCGGCGTCTACCCGGTGATCTCCAGCGCGCTGCTGCTCAGCGCCTCCCAGCAACTGCGCAACATGGCCAGCATCGGCGGCAACCTGCTGCAACGCACCCGGTGTAGCTACTTCCGCGACGTGGCCATGCCGTGCAACCGGCGTCAACCGGGCAGCGGCTGCGCCGCGATCGACGGCGCCAACCGGATGCACGCGATCCTCGGCACCAGCGACGCCTGCGTGGCCACGCACGCCAGTGATCTCGCCGTCGCCCTGGTCGCGCTGGACTCGCGGGTGCGGCTGGTCGGGCCGGATGGCGAGCGCACCATCGCACTGGCCGACCTCTACCGCGAACCCGGCGAAACACCGGAGATCGAACACAACCTGGCCCGGGGAGAACTCATCGCCGAGGTCGAGGTTCCGCGCCTGGACTGGGCGCAGCGCTCCACCTACGTGAAGGTGCGGGATCGGCAGTCCTACGAGTTCGCGCTGTGCTCGGTCGCGCTCGCTCTGGACATCCGCGACGAGCACATCGTGGACGCGCGGGTCGCGGCGGGCGGGGTTGGCACCGTGCCGTGGCGGCTGCCCTCGGTGGAACGGGAACTGCGCGGCGCGCCGATCACCGAGGCTGCCTTCGAAGCGGCCGCATCGGTCGCCGCCGACGGGGCCCGACCGCTGTCGGCCAACGGTTTCAAGATGTCGCTGCTCAAGCGGACCATCGTCCGCGCGTTGCTGGAGTTGACCGAGGGGAGCCGAGCATGAGCAACCGAGTGGACGCTCCGCTGAAGGTCACCGGGCAGGCCCGCTACGGGGTCGACCGCAATCTTCCCGGCATGGTCTACGGATACGTCCTGGTCAGCACCATCGCCAACGGCGAGATCGAGGCGATGGACATCACCGCGGCCAAAAGCGCGCCCGGCGTGATCGGCGTGTACTCGCCGTTCGATCCGTTGGTGCTGGCCACACCGACGCTGGCCCCGTTCGGCGAGACCTGGGTCCCGTTGCAGAACCGCGAGGTCGCCTACTACGGCCAGCCGATCGGTTTCGTGGTCGCCGAGACCTTCGAGCAGGCCCGTGACGCGGCCATGCTCATCGAGGTCAGCTACCAGCAGCGACCGGCGTCGACCTCGATGGAAGCGGGCTTGGCCACGGCCGAGGACGCGCCGCCGGCCCGGGACGGAGCGCCTGCGGCTCTTGCCATTCTGGCCGACGGCGTCGAGTCCATTGAGGACGCGATCGCGGCCAGCCCTGTCGTGGTCGAGGCGACCTACGCGACGGCGACGCAGAACCACGCGGCCATCGAGCCGCACTCGGCCGTCGCGGTGTGGGAAGAAGACGAGCTGACCGTCTACAGTGGAAACCAGGGCTCCAATTTCCAGGCCAACGAACTGGCCGCCGCGCTCGGCCTGCCAGTGTCGACCGTACGTGCGGTGAACCCCTTCGTCGGCGGTGCGTTCGGCGGCAAGGGCCGCACCTCGGCCCCGGCCTTCCTGGCCTCGGCCGCGGCCAAGGTGCTGGGTCGTCCGGTGAAAGCCGCCCTGACCAGGGAACAGGTCTTCACCGCAACCGCGGGCCGCGCGTCGACCGTGCAGAAGATCACCGTCGGCGCGGACACCGACGGCACGCTGATCGCGCTGCGCCACGATTCCTGGTGCAGCACGGGAATGGACCGCGGCTTCGTCGAACCGACGTCGCATGGCACCTCGCGCGAGTACTACGCGACCCGCAACCTGGCCATCAGCCAGAAGATCGTGCCGTTGAACGTTCCGCTGACCACGTTCATGCGCGCCCCCGGTGAGGCCCCGGGATCCTTCGCGTTGGAGAGTGCCATCGACGAACTGGCGATCGCGCTCAACATGGACCCGATCGAGTTGCGGATGCGCAACAATTCGACCGCGCCGATCGGCAAGGATCTCCAGTGGTCGAGCAAGCACCTTGACGAGTGCTTCCAGGTCGGCGCGGCCCGCTTCGGTTGGGCCAACCGCTCGCCGAACGGTCACGTCGACGGCGACTGGCTGGTCGGGATGGGCATGGCTTCGGCGCTGTTCCCGGCGTTGCGCTTCCCGGCAACGGTCGAGATCACGCTGAACGCGGACGACACCGCCACGGTCGGCACAAGTGGCGCCGACCCGGGTACCGGCCTGTTGACCGTATTGCAGCTGGTCGGGGCCGAGTCATTGGACATCGCGCCGGACCGGCTCACGCCGAAGCTCGGCGATTCGGCCCTGCCGCCCGGCGGTATGTCCGGCGGCTCGACCGCGACGGCCAGCGCCAGCACGGCCATCATGATCGCCGCTGCCAAGGTCATCGACGACCTGCTCAACCTGGCCTCGGCGCCGGGCTCGCCCTTCGCCGGGCAGGAGGTCTCCTACACGGCCGGTCGCGTGTTGGCCGGCGGTCGGTCCATGAGCTTCGGCGAACTGCTCACGGAACTCGAACAAACCTCGCTCGTCGCGGAGGGTTCCTCCGCGCCCGGCGAGGAGCTGACCAAGCACTCGTTCAGTTCCTTCGGCGCCCAGTTCTGCGAGGTCCGGGTACACCGCCTCACCCGGGAGGCCAGGGTCTCGCGGCTGCTCGGCGTTTTCGACGCCGGCCGGATCATCAACGACCAGACCGCGCGCAGCCAACTCATCGGCGGCATGATCTGGGGCGTATCGGCTGCCCTGCACGAAGGCCTCGACGTCGAGACCAACGGCCGCTTCGCCAACGCCGACTTCGCCAGCTACCTGCTGCCGGTGAACGCCGACATCCCGCCCGAGGTCGACGTGCACTTCGTCAAATACCCGGACACGCTGCACAACGCGATCGGCGCCAAGGGCATCGGCGAGATCGGCACGGTCGGCATGGCCGCCGCGGTGGCCAACGCGATCCACAACGCGACCGGCATCCGCGTGCGGCACATCCCGATCATGATCGAGGACCTGCTGGTCGACTGATCGCTATTGGGAGCTCTGCCTATTGAGAGAAGTCCAGGACCAGCCGGCCCCGTACGCCACCTTCCGCGAGTCGCCGATGTGCCTGTGCCGCCTGTTCGGCGGGCAGCACGTCGGCGACTCGCAGCGTCAGCACGCCCTTGCTGGCCTGATCGCGCAGCCGCTTGATCCTGGTGTTGTCGGTCAGGATGTCGTTCACCCAGGTCGGGTGGATGCGAATGCCGCGCTCGGTCGGACCGTCCCAGCCGCGGATCGTGGAGAGCCCGCCGCCGTCGCGGATCGCGGGCAGCGCCTGCGCGTCGAGCACCGCGCCGTCGAGCAGGGCGTCGACCCCGTCCGGCACGAGTTCCCGGAAATGCCGCGTGACATCGGCGCCGCGCGGCACGACCTCGTCCGCGCCGAGCGCGCTCACCAGTTCCCTGTCCTTGGGCGCCGCGTCCGCGAGTACCCGGAGTCCGTCGGCCTTGGCCAGTTGGATCGCGTACCCGCCGAATGCCCCCGCCGCCCCGGTGACCGCGATGGTGCCACCGGCCGGCACGGCGAGCAGGTCGAGGCCGAGCCGCGCGGTCAACGCGTTCATCAGGAACGTCGAGGCGGCCGGGAAATCCGCGCCGTCCGGGATCGGTGCCACCGAATCGAGGGGCGCCACCACGAAATCGGCGTACGCGCCGCCGCGCGGACCGTAGGGTCGCACGACCGCGATCACCGGATCGCCGGGCCGCAGCACGGTCTCGGTGTCGGGGCCGATCGTGTCGATGACCCCGGCCAGGTCGATGCCCGGCACGTACGGTCCCGGTCGCCCCTCGAACCGCTCGATCCGGGCGCCGGAGCGCAGCACCGTGTCGGTCGGATTGATCGTCGCCGAATGCACCCGGATACGTACCTCGCCGGATTCCGGATCGGGGATCGGGAGATCCAACACCTTCAGAACTTCTGGACCGCCGAACTCGGTCAGACCGATCGCGCGCACAACTGCCTCCCCAATGTTCGTCGATGATCGAACATTTGGACTATATCCACCTGGATCAGCCGCTCGCAGCGGTTATGGGGGTGGCGTTGGTACCCGTCTCGCGAAGCGCGCAAGATAGCCGACTTTCCTCGGCCAGTAAACCGTCGAACGGGCCTGTTTGTTAGCACATCGCGAACATACGGTGTGATCGCAGGTAGACGGGGCTGCCTGCGATCACACCGAGACCGTGACGAAGTTTGGGGATTGTGAATGTTGAGACGCACGATCATGCGTGGCGTCACGTGTGCCGTTGCGGCGTCCGCCGTCTTAGGCATGGCAGGCGCGGTAACCGCGAACGCACAGGACGCAGGCGCCCGCGCCCAAGTGGCCGACAGCGCACCGACCTGGATGGCCCACGCCAAGCACACCGGCCAGCCCAGTGCGAGCAGCGCGGTGAACGCCCGCGTGTATCTCGCCCCGAACGGCGGGTTGGCCAACCTGCAGGCCGCCGTCACCGCGGTGTCCACCCCGGGTAACCGCGAATACCGGCACTTCATCACGCCGGCCCAGTACGCCGCGACCTACGAGCCCACCAGCGCCGCCGTCGCCTCGGTGTCGACCTGGCTGGCCTCCTCCGGTCTCCAAGTGACCGGAGTGGACGGTCAGCACCGCTACGTCAGCGTCACCGGTTCGGTTGCCAACGCGCAGAAGGCCTTCGGCGTCTCGATCCAGCGCTACGCGCACGACGGCCAGAACGTGCAGGCGCCCACCGGCTCGGTCACCGTGCCCGCCGCGCTGTCCGGTTCGGTGCTCAGCGTCACCGGTCTCGACACCAGCCAGCACGTCAACACCACCACCGACACGCCGATTCCGCCGCCCACCGGGTTCGACAACGCGCGGCCATGCTCCCTCTACTACGGCCAGCTCGCCGCGAGTACCGAGGGCGACTACCAGACCAAGCTGCCCAAGTTCAACGGCAAGACGCTGTCCTACGCGCCCTGCGGCTACACCGGCCCGCAGTTCCGCGCGGCGTACGAGGGTGGCTCCAGCCTCACCGGCAAGGGCGTCACAGTAGCGACGACGCTGTGGTATGCCTCGCCCTCGATCGCGCAGGACGCCGAGACCTACGCAGAGAACCACGGCGACTCGAGCTACACCCCCGGCCAGCTGACTCAGGCCAAGTACCCGAAGTTCAACGTGACCAGCCAGTGCGCGCCGTCCGGTTCGGCCACGGAGGAAGCGCTCGACGTCGAGGCCGTGCACGCGATGGCGCCGGACGCCAAGATCCGCTTCTACGCCGCGGCGGACTGCTTCGACACCAGCCTCATCGACGACCTGAGCCGGATCGTCACCGAGAACAAGGTGCAGGTCGTGTCCAACTCGTGGGGTGGGGCCGCGGAAGGCGTGTCGGCCGGCAGCATCCCCGCCTACGAGCAGGCCTTCATGCAGGGTGCGTTGCAGGGCATCAGCTTCATGTTCTCCTCCGGCGACAGCGGTGACGAACTGGCCGCAACCGGTCTCAAGCAGACCGACTACCCGACCTCCGACGACTACGTCACCTCGGTCGGCGGAACCTCCACCGCGATCGACGGCAACGGCAACCTGGCCTGGCAGACCGGTTGGGGCACCGACAAGTACAAGCTGTCCGCCGACGGCAAGTCGTGGACCGCGCTCGGTTACCTCTACGGCGCGGGCGGCGGCTACTCCTCGCTCAGCAACCGTCCCGCTTACCAGAACGGCGTAGTCCCGGCCAGCGCCCCGCCCGGCCGCGCGGTGCCCGACGTTGCGATGGACGCCGACCCCACCACCGGCATGCTGATCGGGCTCACCCAGCAGTTCCCGGACGGCGTGCACTACGGCGAACTCCGCGAGGGCGGCACCAGCCTGGCCTCGCCGCTGTTCGCCGGCATGACCGCGCTGGCCATCCAGAACGCGGGCGGCCCCGTCGGTTTCCTCAACCCGGTCGTTTACGGCCAGGCCAAGTCCGGCAACTTCACCGACGTGCAGGGCAAGCCGGTGGACGCGGGCGCGGTCCGGCCCGACTTCGCCAACAGCGTCGACTCGTCGGCCGGCATTCTCTACTCCGTCCGCACGTTCGACCAGGACGCGACCCTGAGCGTCGCGCCCGGCTGGGACGATGTCACCGGCATCGGCGCGGCCAACCCCGGCTACCTGACCAGCCTCAAGGCAGCCAAGACGAAGTCCTGAGTCACAGCGGTATCCGAAGGCCCCGTTCCTGCCTCATCCGGCGGGGGCGGGGCGTTCACCCCTCTTGGGCCGGATTCAGCTTGCGCAGCAACACAACCGACAGCACCGCGAGCAGCACCAGCACCGGCACGCTCACGATGGCCGCGATGGCGAAGCCATCGGTGAAGGCCGAACGCGCCGCGTCGATCAGCGGGTTGGCCACCGCGGCAGGCAGCTTCGCTGCCGCGTCGACCGCGCCGACCAGGGTGTCACCGCTCGCCCTTGCCGCGTCAGCCGGTACACCGGCCGGAATCGTCACGTTGCCTCGGTAGACGGCAACGCTGATCGCGCCGAGTAGCGCGACTCCCAGCGCGACGCCCAGTTCACTGCTGGTCTCGGACAGCGCAGCGGCCGCCCCTGCCTTTGCCGGCCGCACCGAACCGACGATCAGGTCGGTGCCCAGCACCCAGGTCGGCGCGATGCCGAACGTCGCGACAACGACCCCGATCACTGTGACCGCGACCGACGAACTCGGCGAAACCTGGGTGAGCACAAGGAATCCGGCGGCCGAGATGGCCAGCCCGATCCCGATCACGAACGCGGGCCGCACCCGGCGCGCGATCACCGGGGTCAGCAGCGAACCGCCGATAAGACCGGCCGAGTCCGGCACCATCAGCAGCCCGGCGCTCAACGGCGAGAACGTGTGCACCAACTGGAGGTACTGCGAGAACAGCAGGCCGAGCCCGCCGATCGCGATGGAGCCGAACAGCAGAATTCCCAGCGCCGAACTGAACTCGCGACTGCCGAACAGCCGCAGGTCCAACAGCGGGTCGGCAAGGCCGCGCTGCCGGGACACGAACACGATCCCCGCCGCGATCCCGATCACCAGCGCGAGCACCGCGATCAGGGTCGGACCGGTTCTGGCGATCTCCTTGATGCCGTAGATGACCGCGATGATCGCCACCAGCGAGAGCAACACGCTGCGCAGATCGATCCGGCCCGAGCCGGGGTCGCGGTGTTCCGGCAGCAGAAACGGCGCGGTCACCATCAGCAGCAGCATCACCGGCACGCCGATCAGGAACACCGAGCCCCACCAGAAGCGTTGCAGCAGCGCGCCGCCGACCACCGGCCCGAGCACCACCCCGACCAGCAGCGACGTCGCCCAGAGGCTGATCGCGGTCGAACGCTGGCGCTCGTTGCGGAACATGTTGGTGATCAACGCGAGGATCGAGGGCTGCAATGTCGCGCCCGCGATCCCCAACAGCGCCCGCGCCGCGATCAACAGCCCAACCGAGTTCGCGTACGCCGACACCACCGACAAGATGCCGAACGCGGCGGCGCCGATCATCAACAGCTTCCGCCGACCAACGCGGTCGCCGATATTGCCCATGGTTACCAGGAAGCCGGCGATCAGAAACCCGTAGATGTCCTGGACCCACAACAGTTCGGTGCTGTTCGCGCGCAGCGCCGAACCCAGATGCGGCAACGCGAGATACAGCACGCCGAAGTCCATTGCGGACAATATGGTCGGCAGCGCGAGCACGGCAAGCCCGACCCACTCCCGCCGCCCGGCTCTCGGCCCTACGGCGGCCGAACCGGTCGCTTCCATGGCAACCCCCCTCTGATGTCACCGGAGAAGCTATCGTCCCCTCTGGCTGATCGGGAGGGCTCCGGCCAAAGGCGCGGGGCTCGCCTCCGCCTCATTCGGCGGACGCGGGGCCATCGGCCTGTCGGCTCAGCGGTGATCGTCGGCGGCGATGCGGTCCAGCCATTCGCGCAGCAGGTGTCGCTCGCCGTCGCTGAGCGTGGTCTGTTCGCCCAGCACCGCGCGCAGCGCGCGGGCCGCGCCCGCCGGGCCGGCGTCGGCGATGGCTGGGGCCTCGGTGGTGACCGCGCCGACCATGGCCTCGCGCAGCGCGGTCAGCAACGCCGGGTCGCGGAGTTCCTCGGGCTGCGACAGCCAGGTGAGCACGGCGCCGCGTGCGGTCGCGTTGATGATCATGACCGCGAGCTCCTCGTCGACCCGCAGCCAGCCGCCCGCGGCGAGCCTGCGGACCCGGCCCTTGAGGATGCGCATGCCTGCCTCGAACGCGGCCGAGGCGCGCTGGGTCGGCTCGTGGTACATCAGCAGGTACAGCGCTGGATTGCGCAGGCCGAACTCCACCGCGAGATCCCAACCGGAGCGCAGGTCGTCGATGGGGTCCGGTAGCGCGGGGTCCACTCGCTTGGTCGCCAGGAAGGTGGCGAACCCGTGCTCGGCGACGGCTTCCAGCAGCCCCTCCTTGTCACCGAACAAGCGATAGATGGCCGGCGGCTGCAGTCCGGCCGCGGCCGCGACCGTGCGCGTGGTCACCGCGTCGCGGCCCTCGCGTTCCAACAGGTCGATGGCGGCGTCGATGACGCGTTGCCGGGTTTGCTCGGGACCGCTGGCACGGAGTGACATAAATCAATGGTACCGCGAGCCTGGTTCCAGCGGTATTTCCAGTGTTATCATATTCCTGATTCCACTGGAACCAGGAACGGGAGAACCATCGTGATCGTCATTACCGGAGCAACCGGGCAGCTGGGCCGACAGGTCGTCGAACGGCTGCTCACCCGCGTACCGGCCCAGCGGATCGCCGTCAGCGTTCGCGACCCGCAGAAGGCGCAGGACTTCGCCGACCAGGGTGTTCGCGTCCGGCAAGGTAGCTTCACCGACCCGGCGAGCCTGGCCCACGCGTTCGAGGGCGCGACCCAGGTGCTCGTGGTCTCGGTCGACAAACTGGGTGGGGAGGCCGTCGGGCAGCATCGAGTCGCGATCGAAGCCGCGGTGGCTGCTGGCGCGCGGCGCATCCTCTACACCAGCCACGTGGGTGCGAGCCCGACCTCACTGTTCCAGCCCTGCCGCGATCACGCCGCCACCGAGGACGTGCTCCGCTCCTGCGGCGTGCCGTTCACCTCGCTACGCAACGGGTTCTACGCCACCAGCGCGCTGAGCTTCGTCCTGCCGGTCCTGGATTCCGGGCGCCTGGCGCTGCCCGAGGACGGCCCGGTCAGTTGGACGACGCACGCCGACCTGGCCGAGGCGGCCGCCGCGATCCTGGCCGACGAAGGCTGCTTCGACGGCCCGACCCCGCCGCTCACCGCGGGCCAAGCGCTGACCTTCGCCGACATCGCGCGCATCGTCACCGAGACCACCGGTCGCCCGATGTCGCGGATCGTCGTGGCCGACGAGGAGTTCGTGGACCAGTTGGCGCGCGACGCCGGCATCCCGGTCGAGTTCGCCCGCCAGTTCCTCGGGATGTTCATGGCCGGTCGTGCAGGCGAGTTCGCCGAGGTCGACCCGACCCTGGCCAAGCTGATCAACCGCGAGACCGGCACACTGCGATCGATGTTGTGATCAGGCCAGCAGTCGCATAGGCGCTTCGATGGCCGCGACGAGTGCGGCCATCCATTGGGCGGCAACGGCTCCGTCGATGGCGCGGTGGTCGACCGAGAGAACCATGCTCAACTGGGTCGCCACCGTCAGCTCGCCGCCGACGACGGCGGGAGCGGGTTTTCCGGCGCCGACGGCGAGGATGGCCGACTGGGGCGGGTTGATGATCGCCGCGAACTCGTCGACCCCGTACATGCCGAGGTTGCTCACGGTGACGGTGCCGCCCTCCAGGTCGCGCTGCATGAGCTTGCCGCCGCCTGCCGCTTGCGCGAATGCCTTGACCTGCGCGGAGATCGTGCTCAACGAGGACGATTCGACGCTGCGCAGGACGGGGGTGACCAGGCCGCGTTCGGACGCGATGGCCACGCCGATGTCGACCGAGTCGTAGCGGCGCAGGGCGTCGTCGGTCCAGATCACGTTCGCGTCCGGCACGGCCTTGTGGGCGACGGCGACCGCCTTGATGATCAGGTCGTTGACCGAGATCTTCGTCGGCGACACCTCGTTGAGCTGCCCGCGCAACGCCAGCAGGGCGTCGATTCGGGCGGTGCGGCGGAGGTAGAAATGCGGGACGGTCTGCTTGCTCGCGGTGAGCCGGGTTGCGATGACGCGCCGGATTCGGCTGTGCGGGACTTCGCTGAAACCCGCGTAGGCTGTTGGGGAGGGTGAGGGAGTGGGAGTTGGTGGGGGAGTGGCAGGTGGGGCGGCGGGAGTGGGCGTTGGGGTGGTGGTGCGGGATTGGGTGATTGCGGCTTCTGCGTCCCTGCGGACGATGCGGCCGTTCGGGCCGGTGCCGGGGACGTCAGTCGGCGCGATGCCGGCTTCCTTGAGGAGTTTGCGGGCCAGCGGGCTCGCGAAGACCCGCGCGGGCGTGGAGATTTCGGCGAGAACCGAGCTGATGTCCTCGCCCGCGTTGCCGAGCACGGCGATCGGCGTTCCTACCTCCACAGTGGACCCACCGCTCACCAGCCTGCGCAGGATCATCGCGTCCGCCTCGGCTTCCACCTCGACGGCGGCCTTGTCGGTCTCCAGCACGGCGATGGCGGCGCCTGCCGCGAACGCCACGTTCTCCGGCACCAGCCACTCGGTCAGCACGGCCTCGGTCGACCCGGTGGCGACCTCGGGCACCCGCAACAGCGTTGCCATGGTCAGGACTCCTCGGTGATGCGCCGCAATGCGCTGACGACTTCCTCGGTGCGCGCGATCGCGGCGCGTTCAAGCACCTTGCTGATGCTGGGAGATGCCTCGCCGCCGGTGACGCGCTCGATCGGCGCGTCGAGCCAGTCGAAGAGCCTGCGCTGGATCTCGTCGGCGAGCCGTCCGCCGTAGGAGGTGCCCAGCGCGCCCTGCTCGACGATCAGCACCCGGTTGGTCTTGCGCACGCTGCGTTCGATGGTGTCCCAGTCCAGGCTGGCCCGGTCAAGCCAGCGCAGGTCGATCAGGTCGGCGCTGATGCCGGTCTCCTCAAGCGCCTCGACGCAGTGGTTGACCATGGACAGGTAGCTGATCACGGTGACCGCGCCGCCGGTGCGGCGAAGCGCGGCCTTGCCGACCGGGATGCGGTAGTCGAGGTCGTCGACGGGCGCGGTGCCACTCGACGCGTACAGGTCGACGTGTTCCAGGACGACGACCGGATC
Source organism: Pseudonocardiaceae bacterium (assembly GCA_036500685.1). Taxonomy (GTDB): domain Bacteria; phylum Actinomycetota; class Actinomycetes; order Mycobacteriales; family Pseudonocardiaceae; genus CAJCJE01. Next base: position 16,085 of record DASYBO010000227.1, read on the forward strand.
GTCGCAGGCCAGCGCGGTGTTCATCAGGCCGACGTAGTCGAACGGGTTGGACGGGGCGACCACCCGCAGGCCGGCGGCGGTGGTGAGGATGCCGGCCGGGTCCATGGAGTGCTGGGAGCCGTAGCCAGTGCCGGCGGCGAGTTTGCTGCGCAGCACGAACGGCACGCTGCCTTCGCCGCCGAACATGTGCCGCGCCTTGGCGACCTGGTTGAACAGTTGGTCGGCGGCCACCCACATAAAGTCGGCGTACATGAACTCGACGATCGGCCGGGTGCGACCGTCGATGGCCATGCCGCCGCCGAGGCCGGTGAACGCGTTCTCGCTGATCGGCGTGCCGAGCACGCGGTCCGGGAACTGTTCGAGCGCTCGCTTGGTCGCGCCGTTGGTGCCGCCCTTGAGCCGGTGCACGTCCTCACCGAGCACGACGACCCGCTGGTCGGTTTCCATCCGCCGTGCGATGACGTCGCTGATCACGTCGATGAACCGGCGTTCGGTCACCTGGATGGTGTCAGCTTCCGCGTAGCGGCTTCCGTCCAGTTCGGACAGATCGCCGCGGATGCCGACATCGGCGAAGGCCGGATCGGGCCAGGCCGAGTCCTTGATCTTGCTTTTGCCGTCCGGTCCGGTTTCCAGGAAGGTGTCGCCCAGTTCGCGCAAGGTTCGCACGACCTCGTCGCGGGACGCGTCGAGTTCGTCTTCGGTGGCCAGGCCGCGCCGGATGACGTGGCCGCGCAGCAGGTCGATGGGATCGCGGTCGCGCCAGGCCTGCTCCTCGGACTTGGCGCGGTAGCCGAAGGCGCTGCCGGGGTACGGGCCGTTCTGGTGGAAGTAGCGGTAGACCTCGGCCTCGATGACGGTCGGGCCGTTGCCGGCGCGCATGTGCGCGAGCGCTTCGGTCATGGCCAGGTGCACGGCCAATGGATCCATGCCGTCGACTCGCCAGCTGGGGATCTTCACGCCGAGACCGCGTGCGGACAGTCGCGGTTCGGCCGTCGACTCGTCGACATGGGTTGATACCGCGTACTGGTTGTTCTCGATGAAGAAGCAGACCGGCAGTTTCCACGCCGCCGCCAGGTTCAACGTTTCCAGTACGGAGCCGATGTTCACGGCTCCGTCGCCGAAGTAGGTCACGGTGACCGCGTCGGTGCCGGCGTTGCGCTGGTTCCAGGCGAACCCGGCGGCCTGCGGCACCCCGCCGCCGACGATCGCGTTGGTGCCCATGGCGCCGGCTTCCCGCCATTGCAGGTGCATGGATCCGCCACGACCGTGCCCGAACCCGTCGGCAAGGCCGCAGATCTCGGCCAGGGTGCGCCGCAGCACCATGCGCACGTCGTCGTCCAACGCGGGGAGCTCGCCCGATTTCGGCTTGGCCACGTGGCCGAATGCCTTGGCCAGGAACTGGTGGTGGCCGCGATGCGAGCCGTTGACGTAGTCGTCGCCGCGCAGGCTCAACACCGAGCCGACCGCGCCGCCCTCCTGGCCGATGCTGGAGTGCGCGGGGCCGTGCACGAGGCCCTGGCCGGCCAGCTCCAGCACGTACTCCTCGAAGGATCGGATCCATTGGGCGTGGCCGAGCAGGCGCAGCAACACGTCGCCGTCGGCGTCTTCCCAGTCCTGCCGCGTGGCGCGCAGCTGGATCCAGGGCGCACCGGCGACCAGGTCCTCGTGGATGGGCATCGAGGCTCCCTGCCTGTTGATTGGATCCATTTGAAGGCTTCTGCCGTACACTATGCGAGGCCGAGGGCCGGAAAGCAAGGCTGAATGGATCCATTGGAGGCAGTGATGCCCATCCCTGGAGTGACCGGAGTCGACCACTTCGGCATCACCGTGCCGGACCTGGCACAAGCCCACACGTTCTTCGTCGACGTGCTGGGCTGCGAGTACCTGTACAAACTCGGGCCGTTCCGGGACGACGGCGGTTGGATGCGCGAGCACCTCGGCGTCGACGACCGCGCGGTCATGCGCGAACTGCACTTCTACCGGCTCGGCGGCAAGGCGATCTTCGAGGTCTTCCAGTACGAGGCAGCGGAACAGCGCCGCGAACCGCCGCGCAACTCCGATGTCGGCGGCCATCACATCGCCGTCTATGTCGAGGACATGGATGTCGCGGTGGCAGATCTGTATCGCCGTGGCTTGCGAGTTCTCGGCGAGCCGACCGTGAGCAAGGGGGCGAGCGAGGGGCAGCGGTGGGTGTACTTCCTGTCGCCGTGGGGGATGCAGTGTGAGTTAGTGTCCTATCCGAACGGCAAGGCTTTCGATCATCGTCCGGAGTTGTTCGACTGAGAGGACCGGCAGCGTGGAGGTAGCGAGCCAGCGGATCGCCGACGAACTGCGCGAGCGGATCCTGGCCGGCGGGCTCGCCCCTGGCACGCGGATCATCCAGGACGACCTGGCCGAGGAGCTGAACACGAGCCGGCTACCGGTGCGGGAGGCGTTGCGTATCCTGGAATCGCGCGGCCTTGTCACCCTACGCGCCAACTCCGGTGCCTGGGTCACCTCGATGGACGTGCGCGAGTGCGAGCTGAGCTACAAGATCCGCGAACGCCTGGAACCGTTGCTGCTGGCTGAATCCGCACCACGACTGTCCGATGCGGACATCGATGCGATGGCCGCGATCCAGGATCGCATCGAGCAGACCAGTGATGTCGAGGAGTTCCTGGTGCTGGACCGGCAGCTGCACTGGGCGGTCTACCAGCACCACAACGCCGATGACTTGGCCGCGATCGTCAACCGGCTATGGGACACCACTCAGCACTACCGCAGGGCCTTCACCCGGCTGGCCGGGCAACGCCGCGCCTGGATCATCGGGGCCGAACACCGGCTGCTGATCGAGGCGCTGCGCGACCGCGACCAGGAATCCGCCGAACGCATCCTGGAACTGCACATCCGGCGGACTCGGGTCGAGTTGACGCGTCATCCCGAGGTGTTCAGCTGAGGATCGCGGTCGCGGTCAATGAAGCTGGACGGTCACTCGACGCCGAGCATCACCTCGGTGGACTTGATGATCGCGGTCACCGGCGCGCCGACCGAAAGGCCGAGGTCCGCGACGGACTCCTTGGTCACCGACGCGGTCACGGACTGCCCACCGCCGAGGTCGACCTTGACGATCGTCATCACCGCGCCGTCCTCGACGCTCGAGACCGTGCCGGTGAGCTGGTTGCGTGCGGACAACTGCATGACTACCTCCAGGGGAGCTGAAATGTGGCGTCACGGTACCGGTCGATGTGCCGCACTGCCGGTCGGAAAACGCGAATTTCCCTGTGTGGCAAGAGATTGACACTATCGTGGCCGCAGGTGCGTCCGGCTGGCCGGCAGGGTTCCGTAGCTGCGGCGACATGACTTAGGCCACAGTCGCCAATGGACTGCGCCGCCACACGTGAACTCTCAGGCGGTCCCGTCCAGGTCGCTGATGGTCGCGATGGAGGGCTGCTCGGTTCGGCGCAGATCTTCGGCGATCCGCTCGGCGTCGGCGAGGACGCGGACGGCGTTGCGCCAGGTGAGCTTGGCGAGATCGGTTTCCGACCAGCCTCGGTGCAGTAGTTCGGCGATCAGCACCGGGTAGCTGGACACGTCTGGGAGATCGCCCGCGGTGAACGGGACTCCGTCGTAGTCGCCGCCGAGGCCGAGATGGTCGATGCCGGCGACCTCGCGCATGTGGTCGAGGTGGTCGGCAATGACGGCGGCCGTCGCGATGGGCCTCGGGTGCTCCGCCGCGAACTCGGCCATCAGGGCCTCCCGGTTCGGGTCGCGGCGGCCCACACCACGCGCGTGCAGGAACTCGTCGTAGCCCTTCATCCAGTCGAACGCAGCCGACAGCACGAACTGCGGCACGAACGTCGCCATCGCCACGCCGCCGTTGGCCGGCAGCTGGGCCAGCACGTCGTCCGGGATGTTGCGCGGATGATCGCAGACCGCGCGCGACGACGAGTGCGAGAAGATCACCGGCGACCGGGTG
>DASYBO010000228.1:0-3110 GCA_036500685.1 Pseudonocardiaceae bacterium
TTGGCTGGTCACCGTGGTCGGGGCGCGCGGCAACGACTGGGGGCGGCTTGTGCTGGTCTGCCCGGATCCGCCGGCCCATCCGCAGGTCGTCGTGGTCGAGCGGGCCGCGTCCGCGCTGGCCGTGCACCGGTTGCTGGCCAGAGACCGGGAGACCCTGGAACGGCAGACGCACCGGACCCTGCTCACCGAACTGCTCGCGCCCGGCGCGCTCCCCGCCGACCTGCCGACCCGAGCCGCCGCGCTCGGCGTGGCGCTGGAGGGGCGGACGCTGATCGGGTTGGCGGCGCGGCCACGCACCGGAACCGCGCCCACACCGGCACCCGCGCTCGCCACCCAGGAGATCCTGCGCGACCTGGCCGAGGCCGTCGCGCTGGCCGCGCGGCGGGTGCGGGTCTCCGCGCTGGTCGGGGTCATCGACGACACCAGCGTGCGCGCGCTGGTCGCGTTGGACGGGCATGCCAGCCAGCGGACCGTGGACACGATGCTGCGCAGGCTGGCCCAGGGCATCCACCACGACGCGCAGGCAGGCCCGAGGGCGTTGCCGGTGGTGATCGCGGTGGGCACCACGGTCACCAACCTGATCGACGCGCGACGCACGCTGGGCGAGGCCGCGCATGTCGCGCAGGCGGCGCTGCGCACCTCGGCATCCGACGCGCCGGAGCGGGAGCGCGGATACCACCGGCTGGCCGACGTGCGGCTGCGCGGGCTGCTGCACCTGTTGCGAGAGGACGAGCGACTCTCCGCGTTCGCCGAGCGCGAATTGGGCCCGTTGCTGGCCAGAGATGCGAAGTCGGGCAGCAGGCTGGTCGAGATCCTGCGGTACTACTGCGAGCAGGGCGGCAACAAGTCATCGGCGGCCGCGGCGGCACACCTATCCAGAACCGCGTACTACCAACAGCTCTCCAGAGTGGAGCAGGTGCTCGGGGTGTCGCTGGACGATCCGGAGTCGATGCTGTCGCTGCACGTCGCCCTGCTGGCGCTCGATCCCGACTGAACACACTGTCCGCCACGTCGGCCAAGGGTGGACACTCTGACGCTGCCGTAGGTCAACACATACGTCGACCATTCGCAGGATGCGAACGCGCCGCGTTGATCATCCCCGCAACCGTTTTGACGTGGCGGTAACACCAGCGGCATACCGTCAACCCTCCTTAGCACCCAGGGGGTAACTCATGTCACCGGAAGCCACCGCGACCCAGGTCACCCAACCCGACGGACGAGTCGACCTCGCCGACGCCGACGCCCTTGCCGACAGTCCCTACGCCAACGCCGAGCTGGCCCCTGTTCCGGTGGAGAAACGCACCTGGAGCACCTACAACTTCGCGGCGCTGTGGATGGGCATGGCGCACAACATCCCGTCCTACCTGCTGGCATCCGGCCTTGTCGCACTCGGCATGAGCTGGTTGCAGGCGTTCCTGACCATCACGGTGGCCAACCTGCTTGTGCTGATCCCGATGCTGCTCAACAGCCACGCGGGCACCAAGTACGGCATCCCGTTCCCGGTGTTCGCCCGCGCGTTCTACGGCGTGCGCGGCGCGAACTTCGCGGCGATTCTGCGGGCGCTGGTCGCGTGCGGCTGGTTCGGCATCCAGACCTGGGTCGGCGGCCAGGCGATCTTCGTGATCTTCGGCAAGCTGGCCGGCAACGGCTGGACGCAGGCAGGCGCGTTCGGCGGGCAGCCGTGGACGATGTGGCTGTCCTTCGCGCTGTTCTGGGTCATCCAGATCGCGGTGATCATGCGCGGCATCGACGCGTTGCGCCGGTTCGAGAACTGGGCCGCGCCGCTGGTCACGGTGGCGTTCGCGGCGCTGCTGGTGTGGATCCTGATCAAGGCGGGCGGGGTCGGGCCGATCCTGTCGCAGCCATCGACACTGGGCTGGGGCGCGAAGTTCTGGACCGTGTTCCCGCCCTCGCTGATGGGCATGATCGCGTTCTGGGCGACGCTGTCGCTGAACATGCCGGACTTCACCCGCTTCGGTGGCAGCCAACGCAAGCAGGTCGCCGGTCAGCTGCTCGGCCTGCCGACCACGATGTCGTTCATCTCGATCGTGTCGATCATGGTCACGTCGGGCACGGTGATCATCTACCACAAGGCGATCTGGGACCCGGTGCAGTTGGCCGCGAAGTTCTCCAGCCCGGTCGTGGTGGTGATCGGCCTGATCATCGTGATCCTGGCGACGATGTCCTGCAACATCGCGGCGAACGTGGTCAGCCCGTCCTACGACTTCTCCAACATCCTGCCCAAACTGGTGAACTTCCGGACCGGCGGCATCATCACCGGGGTGATCGGCATCGTGATCCAGCCGTGGCGCCTCGTCGCCGACCCGCACTTCTACATCTACGTGTGGCTGGACTTCTACGGCGGCGTACTCGCCGCGGTCGCCGGTGTGCTCATCGCCGGCTACTGGGTGCGCGGCCGAACCCAGATCGACCTCGTCGAACTGTACAAACGCGGTGGAAAGTACTGGTTCACGGGCGGTTGGAACTGGCGGGCGGTGGTCGCCACCTGCGCGGGCGCGGTGCTCGCGGTCGGCGGAGCGTATTCACTGCCCGGCCAGGGGCCGTTCCCGCAGCACGGGTTGCTGCCCGCACTGCAACCCCTCTACGACTACAGCTGGGCGGTCGGCCTTGTCGTCGGCTTCCTGGTGTTCCTGGTGCTGTCGATGCCGGGACTGAGCAGTACGGCGACCGTGGCCAGCCCGCAACTGGCTGAGCAGCGGGGATGAGCGCAGGCTTTACCCAAGACACACAGCGGAAAAGAGGAGATGAGCGTGGCGGAGATCATCAGGGCCGGCCTTGTCCAACAGGGGTGGACGGGCAGCAAGGAATCCATGATCGCGGCGTCCGTCGAGGCGATCGGAGCGGCCGCGTCGGCAGGTGCCCAGGTGGTCTGCTTGCAGGAATTGTTCTACGGGCCGTACTTCTGCCAGGTGCAGGACACCGAGTACTACTCCTACACCGAGGCGATCCCGGACGGTCCGACCACGAAGCTCCTTCAGGAAGTGGCCAAGCAGCACGGCATCGTGATCGTGGCACCGATGTACGAGGAGGAGCAGCCGGGCGTCCTCTACAACACCGCCGCGGTCATCGACGACGACGGCAGCTACCTC
>DASYBO010000229.1:0-6632 GCA_036500685.1 Pseudonocardiaceae bacterium
TCATCGACTCGTTCCGCGATCACGACGGCAACTGGGGCCACATGGGCCTCGGCACGCTGGTGCTGCTGGTGAACATCGCGCTGATCTGGACCTACACGCTGTCCTGCCACTCCTGCCGGCACATCACCGGCGGACGCCTCAAGCACTTCTCCAAGCACCCGCTGCGCTACAAGGCATGGACGATCGTGTCCAAGCTCAACGCCAAGCACATGCAGCTCGCCTGGGCGTCGCTGGCCTGGATCGGCGTTACGGATCTCTACATCCGGCTGGTCGCCGCGAACATCATCACCGACCTGCGGTTCTTCTAAGACGAGCGAGCGAGAGACTAACGATGACTGAGGTTGAGCGGCACAGCTACGACGTGCTGGTGATCGGTGCCGGCGGGGCAGGCCTGCGGGCCGCGATCGAGGCGCGGCAACAGGGTCTGCGCGTCGCGGTGATCTGCAAGTCGCTGTTCGGCAAGGCGCACACGGTGATGGCCGAGGGCGGCTGCGCCGCGTCCATGGGCAACGCGAACTCCAACGACAACTGGCAGGTCCACTTCCGCGACACCATGCGCGGCGGGAAGTTCCTGAACAACTGGCGGATGGCCGAACTGCACGCCAAGGAGGCCCCGGACCGCGTCTGGGAGCTGGAGACCTACGGCGCGCTGTTCGACCGCACCAAGGACGGCCGGATCAGCCAGCGCAACTTCGGCGGCCACACCTACCCGCGCCTCGCGCACGTCGGCGACCGCACCGGCCTTGAACTGATCCGCACCATGCAGCAGAAGATCGTCTCGCTGCAACAGGACGACTACAAGGAAACGGGCGACTACGAGGCCAACCTCAAGGTCTACGCCGAGTGCACGGTCACCGAACTGTTCCAGGACGAGGAGCACCGCATCGCGGGCGCCTTCGCGTACTGGCGCGAGACCGGCCGCTTCGTGCTGTTCGAGGCGCCCGCCGTGATCCTGGCGACCGGCGGCATCGGCAAGTCGTTCAAGGTCACCTCGAACTCCTGGGAGTACACGGGCGACGGCCACGCGCTGGCCCTGCGCGCCGGAGCGCACCTGATCAACATGGAGTTCGTCCAGTTCCACCCGACCGGCATGGTCTGGCCGCCCAGCGTGAAGGGCATCCTGGTCACCGAGGGCGTGCGCGGCGACGGTGGCGTGCTGCGCAACTCCGAGGGCAAGCGGTTCATGTTCGACTACGTCCCCGAGGTCTTCAAGGGTCAGTACGCGGAGACCGAGGAGGAGGCGGACCGCTGGTACACCGACCCGGACAACAACCGCCGCACCCCGGACCTGTTGCCCCGCGACGAGGTCGCCAGGGCCATCAACTCCGAGGTCAAGGCCGGTCGCGGATCGCCCCATGGCGGCGTGTTCCTGGACATCGCCAGCCGGATGCCGGCCGAGGAGATCCAGCGCAGGCTTCCGTCGATGTACCACCAGTTCAAGGAACTGGCCGACGTCGACATCACGGCGGAGCCGATGGAGGTCGGTCCGACCTGCCACTACGTGATGGGCGGCGTCGAGGTCGACCCCGACACCGAAGCCGCGGTCGGCGTGTCCGGTCTGTTCGCGGCCGGTGAGGTCGCGGGCGGCATGCACGGCTCCAACCGGCTCGGCGGCAACTCCCTGTCAGACCTGCTGGTGTTCGGTCGCCGTGCGGGCGCGGGCGCGGCAGCCTACGTGCAGGGCCTTGCCAACCGGCCGGCCGTGGCCGAGTCCGATGTGGACTCGGCGGCCAAGGCCGCGGTCCTGCCGTTCAACGGCGTTGACGCCGAGGATGGCCTCGAGAACCCGTACACGGTGCACCAGGGCCTGCAGCAGATGATGAACGACCTGGTCGGCATCATCCGCCGCGAGGGCGAACTGGCCGACGCGGTCGGCAAACTCGAAGAGTTCAAGGCGCGTGCGGGCAAGGTCATCGTCGAGGGGCACCGGCAGTTCAACCCCGGTTGGCACCTCGCCCTCGACCTGCGCAACATGCTGCTGGTCAGCGAATGCGTCGCCAAGGCCGCGCTGGAGCGCACCGAGAGCCGCGGCGGGCACACCAGGGAGGACCACCCCGGTATGGAGCCGGAATGGCGGCACCAGCTACTGGTCTGCGCGCTGAACGAGGCCGGCGACGGCATCACCCTCGTCCACGAGGAGCAGGTACCCATGCGGGGCGAACTGCTCGACCTGTTCGAGTTCAGCGAACTGCAGAAGTACTTCACAGCTCCGGAACTGGCGCAGCACCACGGAAAGCAGGACTGAGCATGAGCTACCAGGGCAAGTTCCGGGTCTGGCGTGGGGACAGCGAAAAGGGCGACCTGCAGGACTACACCGTCGAGGTGAACGAGGGCGAGGTCATCCTCGACATCATTCACCGGTTGCAGGCCACCCAGACGCCCGATCTCGCCGTGCGGTGGAACTGCAAGGCCGGCAAGTGCGGTTCCTGCTCGGCCGAGGTCAACGGCAGGCCCCGCCTGATGTGCATGACCCGGATGTCCACCTTCACCGAGTCCGAGGTCATCACGGTCACCCCGATGCGGACCTTCCCGGTGATCCGCGACCTGGTCACCGACGTCTCGTTCAACTACGAGAAGGCCCGCGAGGTGCCCGCGTTCGCGCCGCCCGCCGACCTCAAGCCCGGCGAGTACCGGATGCAGCAGGTCGACGTCGAGCGCTCGCAGGAGTTCCGCAAGTGCATCGAGTGCTTCCTGTGCCAGGACACCTGCCACGTCGTGCGTGACCACGAGGAGAACAAGCAGAACTTCTCCGGCCCGCGTTTCCTCATGCGCATCGCCGAGCTCGACATGCACCCGCTTGACGCCGCCGACCGCGTCCCGGCCGCGCAGGAAGAGCACGGCCTCGGGTTCTGCAACATCACCAAGTGCTGCACCGAGGTGTGCCCGGAGAACATCCACATCACCGACAACGCGCTCATCCCGCTCAAGGAGCGCGTGATCGACCGGCGCTACGACCCGGTGCTCGTACCGCTGAGCAAGATCTTTCGCCGCAAGAAGTGACCAGCTGAGCGAACGGGCCGTCCCGAAGCGATTCGGGACGGCCCGTCGTATTTCAGCGCACCAGCGCACGGCTCCGGCTGGCGGCGAACGCGGTCGCCCACTCGTCGGCGCGGAGATCACGAGGCAACGGAACTCGGCGTAGGCCGACCCCGTTGGCGAGATCGTTGGCCGTGCCGGCAGGGACACCGTTGCGCCGCAGCATGTCGGTCAGGCCGCGGCCCCTGCTGCCGAACACCCGGCCGACCCAGTCCTGGTAAGCCCGCCGTTGCGACCACGGCACCAGCGGCTCGACTCGGCGCGCGACGAGCAGCAGCCCGGCATCCACCGAAGGCCGGGGAGTGAAGGCGTCCGCCGGAATGCGCCGGTCGAGCGTGAAGTCGAACCACGGCCAACACTGCGCGGTGAGCTGGGTGGCCCCACCCACGCCGGCCCGTTTGCGCGCGACCTCCCACTGCGTGATCAGGATCGCGCTGTGCCAACTCGTCGACGCGAGCAGGTGCCGCAGAATCGGCGTGGTCAGGTGGAACGGAACATTGCAGACGACAACGGAACCGGCTGGCGGCGCGTGCCGCAGGATGTCTCCCGCACTGATGCAGACGTGGGAACCGACTCGCCTGCCGAGAACCCGGGCGCGTTTCGCGTCGATCTCGATTCCTTCCAGCGGCCGCCCCAGCGTCGCCAACGGGAGGGTGATCGCTCCGTTGCCGGTGCCCCACTCCACCAGCGGACCAGGGCGCTCGCGGACGAGGTCGACGATGCGGACGATGGTCGCCCGATCTCGGAGGAAGTTCTGGCCGAGCTCGTGTCGACCAGGGCGATAGGTGGGCATGACTGCTCCTGTCCATGAGCTGGATGGAGCCGGGCAGCACGAAGCGCCGCCCGGCAGGGTGCCGAGTGGCGGCGCGAATTCGACGAGTGAGTTGTCAGTCCGCGCCGTTAGCGGCAGCGGATCCGAACGATCGTCGTGCAATTACCCACGGACGGGGATGCTACGCGCGGCGCGATCGCGCACCAACGCGTTTTCGATCAGAGCCGTTCCGAACCACCCCTCTGAGGCTCGGAACGGCCCGATGGGCAATCTATGGCCTGGCGCAGGCCGGCCCCACTGCGATTAGTCACCAGCCCGCCGTGACATTCGTCAGGGCGAGTCCTGGAACGGGTTCTCCACCACCAGATCACCGAACTTCCGGCCGTGCTGAAGATCCTCCGAGAGCAGCCGGCTCGCGTTGGCGCGCAGTGCGGCCTCGATGATCAGCGCGTCCCAGAACGAAACCGAGTGCTCCTCGGTCAACCCGCTCCCGGACACGATCAGCCCCACGTCGGTGCTGACCGAGCACCAGTCCGTGTACGACGCGACGATGCCGCGCGCCTTGGCCGAGCGGACGCGGTGGGTGCTACCTGGATACTACCAGTGGTAGCATCGGTGGTATGAAGTTGAGTGTGAGCCTGATCGACGACGACGTCGCCTTCATTGACGAATATGCCCGCACGCATGCCGCCCGCTCCCGGTCAGCTGTGCTGCACAAGGCAGTCGAACTGCTCCGTGCCAACCAACTCGCCGACGCCTACGCCGCCGCCTGGGACGAATGGGCCGCCGACGACGCGCAGCTCTGGGACACCACGGTCGGTGACGGTCTCACCGGCACGGACGACGACTGATGCGCAGAGGCGAGATCAGGCTGGTCGACTTCGAACCGGCCCTCGGCGCCGAGTCCAACAAGCGGCGCCCGGCCGTGATCGTGAGCAACGACGGCGCCAACGGCACCGCGGAGCGCCTCGGGCGCGGCGTACTCACCGTGGTCCCGATCACCTCCAACATCACTCGGGTATACCCATTCCAGGTGCGGCTCCGTGCTCAGGACACCGGCCTGCCCCGTGACTCCAAGGCTCAAGCCGAGCAGATCCGCTCGGTTGCCATCGAACGCATCGGTCGCCAGGCCGGCCAGGTCCCGGCGGCTCGCATGGCCGAGCTCAACGCCGCGATCCGCCTGCACCTGGGGCTCTGATCCCGGGCGAGAGGAACAGGCGCGTCGGCGCGGGATTACCATCAGTGCGTGGCGCCGGCAAGCAGTAAGACGTATCAGGTACGCACCTACGGGTGCCAGATGAACGTGCACGACTCCGAGCGGCTGGCCGGCATGCTGGAGACCGCCGGGTACGTGCCGGTGGACGGCGATGCCGCGCCGGACGTGGTCGTGTTCAACACCTGCGCGGTTCGGGAGAACGCGGACAACAAGCTCTACGGCAACCTCGGGCACCTCTACCCGATGAAAAAAGCCAATCCGGACATGCAGATCGCGGTCGGTGGCTGCCTCGCGCAGAAGGACCGGGGCGAGATCGTCAAGCGCGCGCCCTGGGTCGACGTGGTGTTCGGCACGCACAACATCGGCTCGCTGCCGGCGCTGTTGGAGCGGGCCAAGCACAACGCACGCGCCGAGGTGGAGATCCTCGAATCGCTCGAAGTCTTCCCGTCCACCCTGCCGGCTCGCCGCGACTCCGCCTACTCGGGCTGGGTGTCGATCTCGGTGGGCTGCAACAACACCTGCACGTTCTGCATCGTGCCTTCCTTGCGCGGCAAGGAAGCCGACCGACGGCCCGGCGAGATCCTGGCCGAGGTGCAGGCCCTTGTCGAGGAGGGCGTGTCCGAGGTGACCCTGCTCGGCCAGAACGTGAACTCCTACGGCGTGCAGTTCGGCGACCGGCTGGCCTTCGGCAAGCTGCTGCGCGCCTGCGGCGGCATCGACGGTCTCGAGCGGGTCCGGTTCACCTCGCCGCACCCCAAGGACTTCACCGACGACGTGATCACGGCGATGGCCGAGACGCCGAACGTGTGCCACCAGTTGCACATGCCGCTGCAGTCCGGTTCGGACGGGCTGCTCAAGGCGATGCGCCGTTCCTACCGTTCCGAGCGCTACCTCGGCATCATCGCCAAGGTCCGCGAGGCCATGCCGGACGCGGCCATCACCACCGACATCATCGTCGGCTTCCCCGGTGAGACCGAGGAGGACTTCCAGGCCACCCTCGACGTGGTGCGCAAGGCCCGGTTCTCCGGCGCGTTCACTTTCCAGTACTCCAAGCGTCCAGGCACGCCCGCCGCCGACATGGACGACCAGGTCCCCAAGGCCGTCGTGCAGGACCGCTACGACCGGCTCGTCGCCGTGCAGGAGGAGATCTCCTGGGAGCTGAACAAGGAACTCGTCGGCTCGACCATCGAGATCCTGGTGGCCGAGGGCGAGGGCCGCAAAGACGCGGCAACCCACCGGATGAGCGGCCGCGCCCGCGACGGCCGGCTCGTGCACTTCACCCCCACCGGTGCGGCGATCCAGGGCGAGATCCGGCCCGGCGACGTGGTGAGTGCCGTCGTCACCTACGGTGCCCCGCACCACCTGGTGGCCGACGGGGACCTGCTGTCGCACCGCAGGACCCGGGCGGGAGACAATTGGGAAGCTGGTGTACGCCCGAAGACTTCGGGGGTCAGCCTGGGGTTGCCGTCCTTCGGTGCCCCGGCTCAACCGGCCACTGGATCGACGCCAGCGGACACCGTGGAAGGGTGCCAAGCGCGATGAGCAGCGAACGCAAGCCCGAATCCCTCAACATCGCCCAGCTTCGTGAGCAGGTCGACGAGGTGGAAC
>DASYBO010000230.1:0-26223 GCA_036500685.1 Pseudonocardiaceae bacterium
CAGTCGTCGTTCGCCGTGCTGCTGGCCGATGCCGCACGACAGTCAATGTACTGACAGCGGCGGTCCGAACCGGACGGCCACACCGGGCGAGTACAGCACGCTCATCGGCGGTGTGCCGGCCACCGGGAATCCGGCGGCGGCCAGCAACTGGTCGTCCAGTTCGAGGAGTTCGGCGGAGTGCAGCGGCCAGGTGCCGTGTTCGTTGGGGAGATAGATCGTGCGGCCGTGCCAGCTGACGTGCAGGCCCCAGCGCGCGGTCAGGAACAGCTCCAGTTCGGTCGGCTCGGCGATTCGCTGCCCAATCCGTACCGCGACCCGGTTGGCGGCATCACGGGGTCCTGGCCAGCGACGACGCGAGGTGTAGGTGAGCACGTCCGCCACGCGGTCGATACGCATCGCCGCCCACAGGTACGGCAGGCCGACCCCGATTCTGCCGACGAGGACCGGCAGCAGGCGGGCGGCGTCCAGCGAGCGGAACACCACCCCGCGCCGGCCTGCGTCATCGACCGAGTAGAGCCGGACGTTGGTCTCGGGGAAGGAGCCGAGATACGGCAGTCCCGGCCCCGCCAGCGCCCCCACCCGGTGCATCCGAAACGGAACCAGGCCCACGTAGGCGGCGCCGTGCAGGATGTCGGGCCGGGTTCCGATTGGCAGCATCGGGGCGACCAGCGCGGGATCCACCTGCCAGTGCAGGAAGGTCAGATCCAGCCACGACTGCACCAGCAGGCTCCGCCGCAACGGGCGCGGGCTCAACACCGTGACTGGTTCGGCCGACATCCTCGAAGCTCCCCGCCGTTGAGGTTGGTAGCCTCGACGGTAGCCGAGAAGGGAGGCCCGATGTCGATCCTCGTCTACGACGGCGACTGCGCGTTCTGCACGACGGTCGTGACGTTGTTGCGGCGACATCTGCGGCCACCCGTCGACTTTCAGCCGTGGCAACGGATCGACCTCGACCATTACGGGCTGACCAAGGCCGAGGCACTCAGCGCGGTGCAATGGATCGGATCGGACGGTAGTCGCTCCGCGGGGGCCCAGGCCTTCGGCGCGCTGCTGCGCGCGACGGGCGGCTGGTACCGGCCGATCGGGGCGGCGCTGCGGCTGCCCGTGATCCGTCAGCTGGCGGAACTGGGCTATCGAGTGATTGCCGCCAACCGACATCGCCTGCCCGGCGGCACCCCCGCCTGCGCGCTCAACCCGCCGAGGACGTAGCCAACAACAGGGGGCCGAATCGTGGTTGTTCGGGTTCGCGGATGGGCGCTGCCGCATGGCGAGTACGTGGATCTCTACGCCGACGGTGACCGGTGGACGACCGACCCAGTTCGGGATGCGGAGTTGGTGGCCGAGGGTTGGCTGGTGCCCGGCCTGGTCGACGCGCACACGCACCCGGGTGTTGTCGAACTCGGTGAACCGCTCGATGAAACACTGCTGCGCGAGCATCTCCGCCAGCACCTCGACGCGGGTGTGACCGCGATCCGCTCGCCAGGGCTGGCCGGCGAGCCGCCGGCCTGGTTCGGCACCGATCCGGACCTGCCACGGGCCTGGCATGCCGGTCCCTGGCTGGCGCAACATGGCCAGTTCTTCGACGGTTGGGGCCGCCGGGTCGACCACGAGGAGATGCCGGCCGTCGCCGCGGCGCAGGCCGCGCGCAGCGGCTGGGCGAAGATCATCGGGGACTGGCGCCCGGACGAGGCGGCGGTGCCGGGCGAGGTGCTGACCGCTGTCGTCATTGCCGTGCACGCGGTGGGCGGGCGGGTCGCGGTGCACTCCCAGGTGGCGGCAGGCGGCGCGGCCGCGGTGGCTGCGGGGGTCGACTCCCTTGAGCACGGAATGTGCCTCGACCCGGAACTGCTTGCTCGGATGGCGGAGCAGGGCACCGCGCTGACGCCGACATTGTCGGCCATCGAGGCGGGTTTCCGGAATGCGGTCGACAAGGTGGATGGTCCTCGCAAGGAATGGCTTGTTCGCGGTGCCAAGGCGCATGGGCCGTTGGCTGCCGCCGCTGCCGAAGCCGGGGTGCGGGTGCTGGCGGGGACGGACTCGTTGCCACACGGGCGGATCATCGACGAGGTGCTGTCCTTGGCCGCTGCGGGATTGCGACCGCACGATGCCCTGGCAGCGGCCTCCTGGGATGCTCGACGTTACCTCGGGCTCGCCGGACTGGAGCCCGGAGCACCGGCCGATGCCGTGGTGTACGCCGAGGATCCCCGGTCGGATCTGGGCCAACTCGCTCATCCGATCGCGGTGATCCTGCGTGGCCGCCGCGTACGGGGCGGCTGACCGCTGGGTTCAGCGCCGCGTGGAGGCCGGATGGTCTATGGCGCGGCCGGACACTCACCGTTAGGGTTTGATCGCACACGATGATCGAACGGTGGGGAGCTGTCGATGATCAGGCGGGGACGAGCGCGGCTGTTATCCGTCGTGCTGGCCGTGGCCATGCCGTTGGCGTTCGCGCCATCGGTCGCCGACGCGAGTACGGCACGCACGGGCTGCTACGACCAGAACGCGCAGCTTACCGTCGAGGAGCAGCGGTTGACCGTGCCGGTCTCCGCAGGCCAGCCGCCGGCCGGGCCCGAACTCGTCGACGAGGCCGGTTTCGGTCCGTTCACCACCGCGTTCGGCACCGCGCTGTGCTGGTTACCGAACGCGGCCGCCGCCGATGCTTTCCTTGTCGCGCAAGGCAAGGCTCTCTGGGCGATCGCGGTCGCACGGGCGCAGGGCAGGCTGCGGATCGGCACCCTGAACAGCTACGACGATCGAGCGCTGTACTGGGCCCGGCTGGAACTGACCAAGGACGTCCACCAGTGGCAACCGGCCTTCACACTCACCGACGCGACGCGGACCAAGCTGGTCAACGACCTCGATGACGCGTCGCGCGGTATCGACTCGATCAACTTCGGCCCCTCAGACGGCGCCAAGCTGGTGATGGTCTCCGGGTTCGACCCGTTCGAACTCGACGGCGGTAACATCAACCGCAGCAACCCGGCCGGCGCCACCGCGCTTGCGTTGGACGGCAAGGAGTTCACCACGCCGCAGGGCAAGATCAGGGTCGAGTCGGTGAACTTCCCCGTGTTGTGGGGCGCTTTCGACCAGGGCATTGTGGAAAGGGCCTACGGCAAGGCCTTGACCGGACCGCGTCCGTTGAGCCTGATGATCACCTTGAGCCAGGGCTACCCCGGCATCTTCACCATCGAGCGCTGGGCGGCCGACTGGCGCGGCGGCGAGCCGGACAACAACAACCTTGGCGAGTCCGGCGCGATCCCGCCCGCGACGGGCTGGCCGCAGCCTGCCGCGCAGTTCATCCAGACCACCCTGCCCTACCAGCAGATGGTCGCCGCGCAGACCGGCGGCTACCCGGTGATCTTCCACCAACTGTTCTGCGTGTGGCCGGATCCGACAAAGCCTGGTCAGGGCCCCGAGCAGTGCTCGAACGCCGGCGATCCGGCTCCCGGCGCTGCGGCGGCAGCCGGGGGCGGCGGCGACTACCTGTCCAACGAAAGCATGTACCGGGCCAACCGGGTGCGGATCGGCCTCGGCCTGACCGCGTTGCCCGGCGGGCACGTGCACACCCCGGTGCTGAACAACCCGAGCGGGGTACTCACCAGCCCGCAGTTCGAGTCGGATCGCCAGTCGATCGTCGACCAGACGGTGAACATCGTGCGGGCCGCAGGCGCGGCGGTGTGATCAATCCGGGTTGATCAGTCGGAAGGTCGCCGTCTGGCCTGGGTTCAGCTCGAAGCCTTGCTGTTCCAGCGCGTCCTCGCGGAGGCTGACTCGCCGGCTTTCGGTGAAACGGCCGGTGAGGTCCACCTTCGCGGGGTGGCTGCCGGTCCAGGCTCGGTACGTCACGCCGATGCCGTCCTCGGCGCCTTTCAGCGAGGAGAACACGGTGTCGGTGTCGCGACAGTCGAGGATGCCGTTGGTGTCGAGGCCCGCGACGCTCGGCACCAGTCCGTTGCGCCATTGCTGTGCGATGCGGGTCAGCGCGATCTCGTCCTGGTCGTCGAGTAGCGAGAAGGCATAGCGGAAGCGATGTTCGCCGGGGCACTGGGCTTCCGGTGTCGGCTCGCCGGGACCGGCGCCACCGCGTCGCGAGGTCAGGTTGTCCTTGCTCAACTTGCCGACGCAGCGCAGCAGGGTCAGTTCGATCTCGCCGCCCTCCGCGCCGGAGACCACCTCGAACTCGGGCAGTCCCTTGCTGAACACGGCCATTCGACCCGCCGCGACCCAGCCCTGCGTCACATGCTCGTTGAACGGCTGCTCCATCCAGGTGGTCTTGGCCTTCCAGTCCGGGTCGCCCTGTTCGATCGGGTAGGACCGGACGCCGAAGGTGCTCTCCGCCCGACTCCGATCAACCGGCCCGCCTACCGGGAACACCACTCGGAGCCGGTGATCGCGCGCACGATTGTCCACAGTGGTCTCGCAGTCGACCGTTCCGCTGCCGGCGGTCAATCGAAGCCGGGTGCTGATGGCGACCATGACGTCCGGGCCTTCCGGCTGGCTGTCCTCGCGCCAGGTGAACCAGCGCGGCAGCCTGGCTCTGGGCACCGCCCAGTCGATGCCGATCTTGGCCCAGCGCAGCCATTGGTGCGGCATCCAAGGATCCAGCCCGCCGGGTACCCGCAGCCGGGTGCGAATCTCCAGTTCCCAGACCAGCGGACCGGCGGCGACGCAACGGATCTCGGCTCGCTCGGCCGACGTGCTGGTGCCGACACCCGACGCGTCGAAGTTGTACAGGTCACCCCGGTCGCCGATGCTCTGGAACCGCAGCAGCCCCGCGACCTGTTGTCCGGTACGAAGATCGGTCAGCTCGACGGTGCCGTTGCCGGCCGCCCGCAACCGCACGAGGCCGTTGTCGATGACCTGCCGGTTCGTCGGCCGGTGCGGTCGGCCGGGCCATGGTCGCCGGTTCAGTTCGACGGTGGTGCTGCCGAAGCCGCTCAATTTCGCCGGCACCGCGACCTGGTTCGCGCCCAACCGCTGCGCCGGCACCGGGTTGCCGGCGACCTGCACGCGCAGCGAGCCGTTGCCACGCAGGTCTTCGGGCAGGTCGAGGACGGCGACCTGAGAACTACGGTAGGGCAACGGATTCCACAGGCTCAGGCGGCTGCTCGGTGGCATGCCGTACTGGAAACCGTTGCCGTACTCGGCATGTCGCCCGGCGAGCGCGCCGAGGGCCTCGTGCAGCAGTCGGTTGGCCAACACCTCAAGGTCGTCGTACACGGCCAGCATGTCCCTGGCCACCGCGTCGACACCGCAGCCGGTCAACGCGTCGTGCGACTGCAACACCAGCAGCCTGCGCTTGAGATGGGTGAACGCGTCCTGCGGATAACCTGTGCCGCGTCGCAACACCGCCAGCGCCGAGGCGCGCTCGGCGTGCCTGGCCAGTCGCACGATCCGTTCGTTGGCCTGTTTGAGGTACATCCGGCTGGAACTGACGCCACGCAGGATCGGCCGGTCGCGGGTGACGGTGCCGGCCAGTTCTCCGGTCCAGGTCTTGAGGTTCAGCTCCTCGACGCGCAGATCTCGCGCGTACTCCTCGTTGGTGGCGATCCTGAGCTCGAATCGCGGATAGGCCTGTTCGCAGCGTCGCACATGTTCGGCCAGGTTCTCCCGGATACCGGAGTGGTCGGTGCCAACGTAGACCAGCAGGTCGTCCATGCCGGCTCGGTCGAGGTGCGCACCGAAACGGCCTACCAGGCGGGCGATCAGCGCGACCGATCGATCGGGCTCCTCACCGAAACGACGACCGGAGTCGTAGCCGCCGAGCTGCACGACGACGAGCACTCGACTGCCATCCTCGGCCTCCCACCAGAAAGCGGGTTCGTCGGCCAGTTCGGGTGGCACGCCTCGGGACAGGAACAGCACCCGGTGGCCGAAATCGCCGAGCAGCTTCGGCAGTTCCGCCGGAAAACCGAAGATGTCCGAGAAATCGATGCCGATGGCGCGCGGAACGCGCAATTCTCGACCCATCCGCTCGCCGAGCAGCAGGTTGTCCACGACGAGTTCCGGGTCGGTCAGGAACATGTCCGGCAGGACCATCCCCGGTCCGACCTGCAACTGGCCGGATTCGATCAGCCGAACCAGTCGCTCATGGCGCCGCAGTCGTTCGCTGGGCAGCTCGCTGCCTTCCAACCACCACAGCGCGAGTTCGGTCTGGCTGTCCAGCGTGAAGCGCAATTCGGGATCGTTTTCCAGCGCGCGCACAATGCCCGCGAAGTTGCCCTCGAACATGTGCCGGAAAATGGTCCACTTCGCCCACCAGGCCAGGTCGAAATGGGTACGCGGCACGAGCGTGATACGCCGGAGCCGGGTTCGGCCCACCGGTCGTGCGATCTTCATCAGCTCTCCCGACATCCGCTCACCTGGTGCGATGTCAACGAGCGGCTCCGACGAGGGGTTCCGACCTGCGGCAAAACGACGTTTCATCGGGATTTCATCGGGCCTCGCTAGCGTCACCTCGGTGAATCGGGCGATTACTGGGGGTACGCGTGGCTAACGCTACTGGGGCTGGAGATCTGGTCGATCTGGCTTCCTCGGGAGTGGAGAACCTGGCCGGCGCGGCGACCTCCGCACTTGATCAGGCGGGGCCGATCGGCGAGTTGGCGCAACCGGTGGTTGGCCTGTTGCGCAACGTGTGGGAGGGCTACTTCGGCGTGCCGATCCCACCGGGCACCACGAACTGGAACGCTTACAGCCACCAGCAACTCTACGACATGCTGTGGAACGGCCACGCCGACGTCGGCGACGTCAGTTCGGTCGCGGACGAGTGGGGGCGGCACAGCAGCGGGCTGGCCGACAACGCCAACGCGCTGCACAGCCAGCAGTCCACGTTGCAGGAGAACTGGTCCGGTGCGGCCGCACAACCGGCCGCGGCTCGAATCGGGCAGCTCAGCACGCAGTCCTCCGACATCGGCGCGCGCGCGGCCACCGTGCAACAGTCCACACAGAACGCCGGGGACTCGCTTGCCGTGGCACGCAACACGATGCCACCGCCGCCCGGTGACCCGACCGGCCTCGCCATCGCGGGTGCTGCGGCGGGCGCCGGGGTGGGCGCGCTGATCGGGGGAGCGCTCGGCGCCGCTGCGGGTGGCATCGGCGCGGGACCGGGTGCGTTGATGGGTGCGGCGATCGGCGCGGTGGCCGGCGGGGGCGCAAGCCTGTTCCTGGCCAGCGTCGCCGCGGCCGAACAGAAGGCGCAGGCCGTGCACGTGATGCAGACCTATGAGACCGGCCTCACGCACAGCAGCACCGCCGTGGCCGCCGCGACCGGGTCGGCCGCCGCCGGCTCCGGGTCGACCTCGGTATCAGGCTATGTCGGCCCGTCCACCGGCGGCGTCGGTGGCGGGGTGCCGTGGAACCGATTGGTCGGCGCCAGCCCGCTGAGCACAGCCGTGAATGCCGGGCGGGACGTCAGCGGCATAGGCATGCTCGGCTCCGGGCTGACCGGACAGTACGCGGCATCGGCGGAGGAACTCGCCGGTGAATCCGCGCTCGGCCAGGAGGGAATGGCGCCGGGGATGGGGCGCACCGGCCGCCGCGAGGAGGACCGCGAGCACGACAGCGCGTTGCCCACCGTCGACCAGAAGCTGTTCGACGTCGGGGGCCGCGCGACGCCTTCTGTCATCGAGGATGGAGTGTTCCGATGAGCGGCTACCGACTCACCCCCGACGAACTGGCCGCGCAGGTCAAGGACCTGGCCACGCTGGGGGAGCGGACCAGCGGTCTGGTCAGTTCGGCGGGCCAACTCGCCCAGCGGCTGCCCAAGCTCGGCACCGCGCCGCCCGCGCTGCACCTGGCCGCGCAACTGCGTCAGGCCGCCGGTGAAACGGGGCTGACCCGCGACGTCACCGCCGCCGACACCGGGCTGAACACCGCGCACACCGCGCTGCGCGAGAGCGTCGCCCAGTACCTGCACGCCGAGGAGCGGATCACCGACGCCCTGAAGGCAACCGAAGGTGGTCTCGGATGACCGCCGCGCTGGCGGGCACGCCGGCCGAAACGGACGTCTTGTCCGTCCAATTCGGAC
The DNA here is from genome assembly GCA_036500685.1 of Pseudonocardiaceae bacterium. Lineage (GTDB taxonomy): Bacteria > Actinomycetota > Actinomycetes > Mycobacteriales > Pseudonocardiaceae > CAJCJE01. The sequence goes on from DASYBO010000230.1 coordinate 8,027, forward strand.
TTGTCGAGCTTGACCTTCTGGCAACGCATGCCGGTGCGCCCGCGCCGTTTCCGTTGCGGGTGCCCTCGTTCGGACGCATCCCTGGCGAACGCGCGGTGCTGCTGGACACGGCCGCGCACGCGCTGCGGCTGCGCGGCCTCGCCGACGACACCGGACCACTCGGCGTTGCCGCTGAGCTGGTCACCGCGCTGCGCGAATACCGAGGCGCCGTCGACCTGGTGGCGGTTACCGAGGAGCGGGTCATCGGCGCTGTGGCGTTGGTGTACCGGTCATCGGCGCTGATCTGCACCCAGGACCTGAGCGCGGGGGAGCTGGCCACGGTCGCGGTGCGGCAGGTCGCGGACACCGCGCTCGCCGCCGCACTGCGCCCGCTGGTGCCTTCGGTGCCGCCGGCCAAAACCATGCCGGTGATGCTGCCCAGCCAGGTCGTCGACGCCGCGAGCCAACTCGTCGCGGCCGCGACCGGCGACGCGGAACTGGCGCAGCGGCTGCGTGACCTGATGCGCGACCACGGGGGCGACCCGGACGCGCTCGACCAGCTCACCGGCCTGCTCACCGCCCTGACCGGCCGCGGCCAGCTCGGCGTCACCCGAAGGGCCGGCGGCGGCAGTGAGCGGGCCGGTACCGAACTGTCCTGGTTGGACGGTCCACGCGGCCGGGTGCGGGTCTACCGCGGCGCCGACGGCTGGACCAGCGTCAACCCGTTGCGTCCTGCCGCCCTGCGCCACACCCTTGACGACCTGGCCATGATCGCGCGAGAACGAAGGTGAACACGGTGGATTCAGCACAATGGCTTGCCGACTACAACAAGCAGCTGGCCAACACAGCGGCCAGCGCCCAAGCGGCCAGCGCCGAACTCGGCAATGTCAGCGGGCAGGCGAGTTCCGGGCGCGGCGAGGTCGAGGTCAGGGTGAACGCCGGGGGAGCGCTCATCGACCTGCGGCTCACCCCGGCCGCGCGGCGGCTGGAGGTCGACCAGCTCGCCCAGCTCATCCTGGACACCACGCGCAAGGCGCAGCGCCTTGCGGCGGCCCAGACGCTGCAGATCATGACCGGCTACGTGGGCGAGGGCCCCGCGCTGGACATGGTCAAACAGAACATGCCAGCCGGCGTGATCTCGACAGAGCGCGCCCTGACCGACGACTACTCGGGGGTTATCCAGTGACCGGCGCGGGAAAGTTCGGGGTCGACACCGACCAGCTGCACACACATGCGGCGGCCGTCGGCGACCTGGCCGGCCAGCTGTCCTCGGTGGTTGGCGGACAGCCGGGGGGCTTGTCCGACAACGCGCTCGGCTCGTTCGTCCAGTTCCTCACCGGAGGCCTACAGGACGCGATGAACCGGACAACGCAGTCGATCGGCGCTGCAGCGTCCGGTGTGGACAATGTCAGCCTTCGCATTTCGCAGACGGCGCACGGCTATCAGAACACCGACACCACCGGCGCTGGCCGGCTCGACGCCGTTCAGCTGCCAACCGAGGAGTCCCGATGACCGCCCCGACCACCACCGCGTCGAGCGGTTCGAGCACGGGGGTGAACCTCACCCAGCTGCTCAGCGACCTCGACTCGGCCACCTCGGCGGTGGCCGGCGGCGACTGGCTGACCGGGGGACTTGACGGCGCGAGCGCCGCGCTGGACCTGCTCGGCTCCGGCTCCGATCCGCTTTCCTCCATTGTGGAGGCCGGATTCGGCCTGGTGATGCCGTTCGTGCAGTTCCTGAAGGCGCCACTGCAACTGCTCACCGGCGATGCGAGCTCCACCAGCTCCAGCGCGCAGAGCGGGCAGAGCGCCGGGCAGAGCGTCGATTCGGTCGCCGGGTCCTACCAGCAGGCCGCCAGCACCCAGACCAGCGGCTGGTCCGGCACGGCCGCGTCGAACTACCAGACCAGCGCGTCCGACCTGGCCACCGAGCTGCGCGCGATCGCCAAGTCGACCACCGGGATCTCCAGCGCGGTCACCGCGGCGGGCAAGGTCGTCGGGTCGACCCAGCAGCAGTGCGGCCAACTGGTCTCCGAGGCCGCCACCAAGATCAACGCGATCATGACGCCGGCCATGGCCAGCGCGCAGGCGACCTTCGGGGCCAGCATCGCGGCGGCGATCCCGCAGGTCGTCGCGGTCGCCACCGACTACGGCGGGCAGATCGCGACCAAGATGGGCGCGTTGCTGTCCAGCGCGCAGAACCTGGCCGCGCTGGTGCTTGTCGTCGTGCGCTGCCTCGAAGCGGCGAACACCGCACTGACCGAGACCACCGGCTCCGGCAGCTCCAGCAGCACCTCGAAGTCCACGTCGTCCACGGGCCAGAGCACTTCGCTCGCTGGTCAGCCCACTTCGCTCGCTGGTCAGCCCACTTCGGCCACCGGCCAGAGCGTGTCGGCGGTCACCACCTGAGGTCGTCGAGGACCGCGTCGTCGCTGTTGAGCACGGCTTGCTGCACGCGCCGCAGTTCCTCGCCCGGCTCCATCCCGAGATCCTCGACGAGGCGGCGGCGCAGGCCGGTGAACACGGCCAGCGCGTCCGCCCGCCGGCCGGCTCGGCAGAGCGCGCGCATCAGCAGCGCGGCGATCGGTTCGCTGTGCGGCTGGGCCTGGGACAGCGCGGACAGCTCGCCGATCGCAGCCGTGCACCGGCCGAGGCGCAGTTGCCAGCCGAGTTTGCGCAGCGACAGCGCGAGTTTCCGCTCGGTCAGTCGCAGCCGCTCACCGGCCGCGAACGGACCCGGCAGCCCGGCCAGTGGCTCGCCCTGGAACAACTCGAGCGCGCGTTCGTACCCGCGCACCGCCTCGGCCGGCGCCAGCCCGTCCGCCTCGGCGACGATCTCTTCGAGCGCGGCAACGTCCACCCAGGCCGATCCGCCCGCGAACCGGTAGCCGCCCCGGTCGCGATCGAGCATCGACGCCGGGCCGGAGTCGTTGTCCTGCAAGCATTTGCGCAACCGGTAGAGGTACACCGGCACGACCTTCCCTCCGGTGCCTGGCGGATCGAATCCCCACACGTCGGCGAGCAGTTCCTGCTGGCTGACGGTCGTGTCCGGACGCAACACCAGCGCGGCCAGCATCGCCTGCTGTCGCACCGGCCCCAGATCGACCAGCCGGTCACCGCGCCACGCGCGCAGCGGTCCCAGCACGGCCAGCCGCAGTTGGCCCTCCGGCGGCCGGGGTTGGGCGACGACGGTGGCCACCGGTCGGACCTGTGTCGGCGCGACAATGCCATGGTCGAACGCATAGACGATGGCGGCCGAGCGATCGCGCAGGCCGAGTTTGGTGAGCACGCGGCCGAAGTGGCTTTTCACGGTCAGCTCGGAAATCCGCAGCGCGCTGGCGATCTCGGCGTTGGCAAGGCCCCGGCCGACCGCCCGCAGCACGTCGAACTCGCGCGGCGTCAGCTCCTCCGGCGCGACGGTGGGCGCGTCGTCCACCAGCGACGGCGCGGTCGCCCGGTAGGTGGACAGCACTCGCGCGGTGACCGACGTGTCCAGCCAGGCATCGCCTGCGGCGACCGTGCGCACCGCGCGGATCAGGTCCTCGGCCGAAGAGTCCTTGAGCACGTAGCCGGCCACCCCGGCGCGCAGCGCGCCGGCCAGCAGCTCGTCGTCGTCGAACGTGGTCAGCGCCAACACCGGCGGACGGGCACCGGCGCGGCGCAGCCGCCGGGTCGCCTCGATCCCATCGACCTTTTTCATCCGCAGGTCCATCACGATCACGTCGACCGAGGTGGTGGCGAGCGCGCCGGGCACATCGCTGCCGTCCGCGCACTCGCCCGCGATGACGAAGCCGTCCCGGCGACGCAGGATCCGGCGCAGCCCGGACCGCACCAGCTCCTGGTCGTCCACCAGCAGCACCCGCACCTCGGCACCCGGCTCGCTCATTCCTGCCCCTCGCTCGGCACCGTGACGTCGACCTCCCAGTATCCGTCGACCGGCCCGGCCCGCAGCTCCGCGCCCAGTTGCGCGGCGCGCGCGGTCATCCCCGGCAACCCGGAACCGGAGGCGGGCTCGGGCGGCGTGGCAGCGGAGAGATGGTTGCGCACGGTCAGCCGTGTTCCGCCGGCCAGCACGGTGAGCCGTACGTCGGCGACCGTATCGGGCGCGTGTTTCACGATGTTGGCCAGGGACTCCTGCGCGATCCGGTACAGCCCGAGGCCGGGCGACGCGCTGATCCCGGCCACGTCGCCGTCCTGCTCGAAGCACACGTCAAGGCCGGCCGCGCGGGTCTGCTCGACCAGTTCGGCGATGTCGCCGGCACCGGGTAGCGGCCGGGTGCCCGAAGACGCTCCGCTGAGCAGGCCGACGGTGCGGCGCACGTCGGCCATGGCGGCCCGGCCGACCCGTTCAGCCTCGGTCAGCGCTTCCACCGCCTCGTCGATGTCGCGGTCCTGTTGAAGGGCGTGGCGCGCGCCGGTCAGGTGTAGCAGCGTGATGCTCAGCGAATGCGCGACCACATCGTGCACCTCGCGCGCGATGCGTTGCCGCTCGGCCAGAATCGCTTGTTCCCGCACGGCCTGCTGGTTGCCGCGTTCGGCGGCCAGCGCGCGGATGTACCAGCGCAGCATCAGCCCGGCCCCGTAGCTCATGATCACCGCGGGGACGTAGACGGCGGTGCCGATCAGCCCGAACCAGATCCCGGCCGTGACCAGCACCGCGACCCCCGCGCAGGTGGCCGCCGCGGCCACCACGTGCCGCGCGACCGCGCCCAACTCGGCCACCAGCGCGGCCAGTTGCAGCGGCGCGAAGTCCGGCACCACCGGCTTGACCAGCAGCAGCGCCACCGCGACCAGCACAGCGGTGGACTTGAGCCAGGACGGCGCGATCTCGCCGGTGACCAGCCACATCAGCGCGGAGCACGCCGCCGCGAGCGCGGCCAGCACCAACAGCGGCGCCGGTTCCAGCCCGATCCGCTGAATCACGGCGGCGATCGCGAACAGCCCGCCCACCGTGACCACGGAGACCGGGACGAACCAGGGCACGGCAATACCGGACAGGTCGAGGCTGTGCTCCAGCCTCGCCCGCACCCGATCCGTCAACTGCGCCAGCATCGCCCCAGCGTAGGAACTGGCGGCGCGGCCGTCATCCTGCGGTGGTAGGCAGGCGTCTGCGACCTGGGTAGCAGGCGATGACATCGTCAACGGTGAACATTTGGACTAGACCACATCGTTGACATCACGCATCAATTCCACTTTTCTTAGTTTAAGACGAAAATATTCAGTTCTCATGTGGACCGTTGCCATTAGGCAACGCGTTTTCTCCCCTCGTCCCCGGGAAGGTGATCATGCGCGCCCCCAAGTCGAAAACCGTTCTGGCCGGCACACTGTCCGGTGTGGCCGGTGTCGCCATGTTGGTTCTCGGTCAGCAGCCGGGCGCCGCGGCGACCGCCTCGTTCCCCGGTCAATACGCCGCGCCCTATCTGCAGATCAGCGACAGCGATGCCGGCGACATGGCCGACGACCAGTCCGCGACCGGCACCAAGCACTACACGCTCGCCTTTCTCACCCCGCAGTCCGGTTGCACGCCACAATGGGAGGACGGCGGCGACTCGGTCGGCGCGTTCAGTTCGCAGATCAGCGCGCTCCAGTCCTCCGGCGGCGACGTGATCATCTCCTTCGGCGGCGCCTCCGGTGGCGAACTCGCCCAAACCTGCACGTCCGTCTCCGACCTCACCGCCGCCTACGCCAACGTGGTCAACACCTACAACGTCACCAGGCTCGACTTCGACATCGAAGGCAGCACCCTGGGCGACTCGGCCTCCAACACCCGCCGAAACCAGGCGCTCGCCGCGTTGCAGCAGCAGGACCCGGCGGTGCAGGTGGACTACACCCTCGCGGTCGCCCCGAACGGTTTGCCCGCCGAGGAGATGGGCGTGTTGCAGGACGCGCAGAGCAACGGTGTCAAGGTCAGCGTCGTCAACCTGATGACCATGGACTTCGGTGACGGTGAGAACGCCTTGAACGACGCGGAATCCGCCGCCCAGGCGACCGCGGGGCAGTTGGACGGTCTCTACGGCATCTCCGACGCGCAGTCCTACGGCATGATGGGGCTGACCCCGATTGCCGGCCAGAACGACGACAACGAGTACTTCTCCCAGTCTGACGCGTCCACATTGGAGGGTTTCGCCGCTGCCCACGGCGTGGCGGAGTTGTCCTTCTGGGAGGTCGACGGCTACGACAAGGCTACGGGCTACGCCTACTCGAAGATCTTCAATGGCCTCGGCGGCTGAGCCGGGCCGACGAATCCGGCCGGTCTCACCAACAGGAGACCGGCCGGGCGTCGGCCGGGTCGAGGGCGTTCTCGACGAGACCGTAGACACCCTTGTCGTAGCTGAGATCCGCGTGGTCGGTGAAGTCCAGCGGGCAACTGGTCTGTAGCCATTCGTTGTTGACGCCGGGCTCGTCGATGAAGGCCGAGCCGGCCGGGGTGACCACGGTTTCGTCGCGGGTCTCGATGATCGTGTAGTCGACGCCGGATTGCGCGATCGGGCCGCTGTCAACGGCTTTCACCACCGCCGAGCCGGTTTCCTGGTCGGCACAGGCCGGACACGCGGCGCCGACGAGCAGGTTCGCGCCGGGGAACGCACCCGCCAAGGTGGCAAGGCCGTCCAAGGTGGTGCCCCGCGTGGTCGGGGACAGGCCGACGAACGCGTGCACCTTGCCGGCACCGCCGAGCAGTTTCAGGTAGTACTCGCCGATCAGGCCGCCCTGGGAGTGGCCGACGAGATCGACCTGGCTCGCGCCGGTGGTGGCGCGGACCTGGTCGACGAACGCGCTGATCCGCTTGGCCGACTCGACGACAGGGCCGGTGGTCTGGATGAGCGAGTACGCGAAGCCGCCGATGGGCGTGCTGTAGACGCAGTAGCCGGCGTTGGCCAGGGTGGGGCCGAGACCGGACCAGTCGTCGATCATGTTGCCGAACGTGCCGGTGATCAGCACGACCGGTCGCGGGTGCGCGGCGCTGGGCGTGCAGGAGGCGAGGTTCACGCCTGCCGGGGACGCGGCCGGGTTGGCGATGGATTCGGCGATGCCCTGTTCCAGGTTGGGCGTGACCGGGTAGGAGTCCGCCGCGCTCGCTGGTGGGGCGCTGAGCAGCGTGGCGCTGATCGCGGACGCGCCTGCTACCGCGACGAGCCACCGTGATGCGCGGGTGCTGGGGAACATCATTGGCCTCCAGACTAATCTGAATCATCGACGTTTCAGATTTGTGATGACCAGAGAGTAGCTCCGTCGGTGCGCACCGACAAGCCCCGATGTTCCCCGTTCGCAAGGCCCTAAGGTGAACGGCGTGACCCGACCAGGACCGCAGGGCCGCTACGGCGGTCGCAGTGCCGAGGAGCGGCGGGCGGACCGGCGGGCCCGGTTGATCGAGGCGGGCCTGGACACGTTCGGCACCAACGGCTACGCCATGTCCACGGTGGGTCGGATCGCCAAGGCCGCGAACCTCTCCACCCGCCAGTACTACGAGGAGTTCAGCAGCCGCGAGGCACTGCTGCTCGCCGTGTACGACGCCATCCAGGCCGACGCCGAACAGGCCGTCGCGGCCGCACTCGCCGAGACGGCGGGAAAGCCGCTCGGCGAACGGATGGAGGCCGCGATCCGCGCGCACCTGGCCAGCACCGCGACGGATCTGCGAAGGGCCAGGGTCGCGTTCGTGGAGATCATCGGCGTCAATCCCGGGGTCGAAATCCATCGCATGCGGACCAGAGCCAGATGGGCCACGATGATCAACGTGCTGCTCGACGCGGCCGTGGCGGCGGGGGAGATCCCTCAGCGGGACCGCAGGCTCGCGCCGGTCGCGTTCATCGGCGCGGTCAACGGCCTGGCGCAGGACTGGTGCGCCACTGAGGATCGGCCGCCGCTGGAAGACGTCATCGAGCAACTGGCTCGGTTGGCGCGCGCCCTGAGCGAATAGCCGCACTGACTCAGCGCTGACTGGTGACCGTTGTGCCGCTCAGCGGCAGGGATCCTATGATCGGTCGCGTGAGCGAATCGGAGCGGTACCTCGACCAGCAGACGGCCAGGGTCGAGGGACTTCGTCACCAGGCTGATACGGCCATGGCATCGTTGCAGGCCAGGATCGCGCAGGTGCGCGAGGCCCAGGCCGAGGCCATGCAAGTCAAGGGCGAGTCGACATCGCGGGACGGGTCCGTGCGGGTCACGGTTGACGCGACCGGCGTGGTCACCGGCCTGACGCTGAGCCCGTCGGCCTATGACCGCAACCCCCCGGAGAAGCTGGCGCAGGCGATCGTGGCCACCATCCAGGCCGCCGCAGCGCAGGCGCGCGGCCAGCTGAGCACGGCGTTCTCGACCGTGCGGGCCGGCAGCGGCGACGTGCTGGCCGCCGCCGCCGAAGGCACGGCCGCGCTCGGCGTGCCGAGGCGAGCGGTGCCGGACGTCCCGCGCACGGCGGATGATCCGACGGGTCAGTTCGCAGACTGGGAACCAACCACACCCCCAGCCGCGTCAGAGCGTCGTCGACCGAGACGCGACGACGAGCAGGACAACTTTTCCTGGGACGAGAGGCCGTGGTGATCAGGCGTGGGGTTGGAACTACCCGGGGCGTTGACCTGGGTGATGAGCATGATCGGCATCGACTGGCCCAATGTGGACGAGGACGAGCTGCGCTCGGCAGCCAACGACCTGCGGTCCCTTGCCGGTGAGCTGACCGGCAGCGCCGGCAAGGCCAAATCCGACATCGAGTCGATGCTGTCGAACAACTCCTCGCAGTCGCTGAAGCTGTTCGACACGTTGTGGCAGAAGGTTTCCGGCTCGCACCTGCCCCAGCTGGCCGAGGGCATGAAGGTGGTCGCGACCGGCCTTGATCTCTCCGCGGTGCTGGTGGTCGGGATGAAAGTGGCTGCCATCGCGCAGTTGGCGATCCTGGCCGCCGAGATCATCGCGGACCAGGCCGAGGCGTTCTTCACCTTCGGTGCCTCGGAAGCCGAGATCCCGATTCAGGTCGCGGCGACCCGAGGAATCATGAAGGAAATCATGGACCAGGCCATCAAACAGGTCGAACAGCAGCTGATCCAGGCGGTCGAAGGCCCGGTGTTCAGCGCGCTGGGCAGCGCGGGCGAGGAACTGGCCGGCCAGCTGGTCGGCGACGCGCTCGGCACCCAAAAGGGCATCGACCTCGGCAAGGTCGCCTCGGCAGGCGGTTCCAGCTTCGAACAAGGAGTGCAGAGCACCGTGTCCAATCCGCTCGGGGCGGTCGGGCTATGACCAGCGGCGGCAGTGGCGGCGACAGCGTCAACATCACCCCGCACGAGGTGCACAACGGCGCCACCTCGCTCGGCTCCCTTGCCGACGAGGCGTCCGGCCACATTGACCGGCTCAGCCAGACCAGCGAACGGGTCAGCTCGCACACGCGCGGCGACCGGTCCGGGGTCGGCAAGGTGATCGAGCAAGGCGTCAGCAAGGCGACCAAGATCATGGCCGACACCGGCAAGCAGGTCATCCGCGTGGTCCAGGGCTCCGCGCAGCGACTCCACGCGGGCACCGACGCGCATGTGGAGAACGACACCAAGCACAAGGGCGTCCTCGACGGGATCCACCCCGAGGACAAGAAGATCACCGCGAAGTCGGAGCACGAGGGCGGCTCGTCGTCCTCCTCGACGTCGACGTCATCCTCGACGCCGCACGAGCCGCCCAAGCCCAAGGGCGAGCCCGGCGACGCGAAACCGCCGCTGCACGACGCGAACAAGCCGCCGTCGGCCACCAACAACCACTCCCAGCAGTTCAGCGAGCGGCCGAATCTGCCCCCGGCCGAGAAGTTCGACAAGCCGCTGCCCAATGAGTCCAACGGCATGCCGCCGGACAAGGCGCGCGGCGCCAAGGTCGAGCAGATCGACAGGAGCCGGACCACCCGCGACAGCAACGACCTGATCACGCACGTGGACGGCAAGCCGGTCAAGCAGTACCTCAACGAGCTGTCCAAGAAGAAGGCGGAGGACGCGGCCGATCCGGGCAAGGCCTGGAAGGACGCGAACCCGACGGCGAAGAAGGTGCCCAAGGGTCTGCCCGGCAAGGAGAAGGTCTGCTCGGCGCTGGCGATCGACCGCCGCACCGGGCTGGTAACGCAGGGCGTCAACGGCAAGGCCACCGACGTGATCCCGGAGAAGAACCTGCATCCGCTGTTGCAGAACAATCTCCAGAACCTGCGCGGTTGGCAGCACGAGGTGAAGAAGCCCGACGGCACCAGCGAATACCTCGACGGCAAGGCGCACGAATCCATCCCCGCCAACCACGCCGAGGTCAAGGCGGTCAACGAACTGCTCTGGCAACGTGAGGCGGGTCTGCCGCCAGGGCAGACGCTCGGGCCCGACACGATGAAGGAGATCGGCTTCGATCCACGGTGGACCAAGGACACCGGCCACGGATCGCTCGGCGGTGAGGCTCCGGCCTGCGCCAACTGCAACACCATTCTGCAGGGCGCGACCTCCTACACCGGCCGCTACCAGCACGCGCCCCTTGACGTGCGCTACAAAGACACCCAGATACCACCCGAGCAATGACCAGCCGAGGAATGATGAACCAACCACAGCCCCAGCGGGTGAACGAAGACGACACCGACATGGACGAGGCGCAGCGCGTCCTCTACCAGGGAGTGCCGTTCACCGGTGAAGTCGTCGAAACCGACGACGAGGGGACCGTCATCGGACTGAACACCTACCGCGACGGCCGCGAGGACGGGCCGCAGCGCGAATGGTTCAACGACGGCATGCTGCGCTCGGAGTACCACGCGGCAGGCGGCCTCCCGACCGGCGAATCGCGCGAGTGGCATACGAACGGCCAGTTGGCGCGCCGGCAGGAGTTCGACCAGTACGGCGTGCTGCGGCTGCGTGAAGTGTGGGACGAGAACGGCGTTGCCCAGAACGGCGAGTCGGTCAACTCCTGGTGACCCGTTGATGCGGCGCGCCGGATGAATCTCCGGCGCGCCGCATCAACGTGCGCTAACTGTTCGTTTGATACGCCGCCACATACGCGACGCTCATGGTCGCGCCCGAACTGGTGTTGCCATCCGGTGATGTGCAGCCACACACCCCGTTCGGATAACCGCCGCCCATGGCCAGATCGAAGATGATCATAAAGTTGTGGTCGACGGCCGCCTGCCAGGTCCCTGTGTCCACCTGGTTCTCGTTGACCTGGAAGAACTGGTTGCCGTCCAGGTACCAGGTGATCGACTCGGCCGAGGTGTTCTCGCGGTTCACGATGATCGAGTAGGTGTGGTAGCCGGTCTGGCAGCCGCCGCAGCCCTGCAGGCCGCTGCCGATTCCGTTGCCCTCGTTGCACGGCCCACCCGGATCCGTTCCACAGTGGAACGTGCCGGAGTGCTCGGACAGCGCGTTGACGTCCTCCAGGATGTCGATCTCGCCGTTCTCCGGCCACTGGCCGGGGCCGAGCATCCAGAACGCCGGCCAGTAACCGAGTCCGCTGCCCGGGTTGGGCTGCTCGATCGACGCGGTGACCTCGAGTTGGCCACCGGCCGGTGCGCCGACGATCGCGCCGGTGTGGATGCGACCGGACGTCCAGTTGCCGTTGCCGTCGCTGAGCGCGGTGATGTCCAGGTTGCCGTTGCCGTCGAGGTAGGTGTTGGCGGTCGAGTTCGTCATGGTCTCGATCTCGCCGGTGCCGAAGTTCGAGCCGGGACCGGTGTCATAGACCCAGTTTCCCGAATCGGGTGCGCTGCCGGCCGATCCGTTGAAGTCGTCGCTGAACACGGTCGACCAGCCCGACGGGGGTCCTGGTACGTCCGCGTTCGCGGCAGGCGCGGCAACGGTCAGGGTCGCGGCCAATCCCAACTGGGATAAGAACACCGCTCCCGCCATCAACCATCGGCGACGTCCGACGAACCGTGATCTCGTCGATGACATTGTGGTGTGACCTCCCGAGTTTCGTTCGGCGGTGAACGCGCGATGTGCTCGCTGGGAGCGCTCTCAGAGGGTCGTACCGGCGGTTACGGACTGTCAAGGCGGCCATCGGCCGCGCGGAAAGCGTGAACGGGTCACCACACGAGATGTTCACGCAGGTCGAGACGGTTTCGGCAGTTACTGTCAACTATGAATATTCCGGGTTGACCCGCTGCGACTGTCCACTGTGTAGAGCGCTTCAGGCACCGAAGCCGACGAGTAGTTCGTGCAGTGCTGCGCGGAGAATCTCGCGGTCGTCCTGGCGCGGCCTTGCGATGCGCTGAATGGCGAAGCCGTCGAACATGGCCAGGATGAGCCGGACCCGATGTGGCGACGGGTCGATGTCGAACAGGCGCAGTGCCGTGCCGATCGCGTTCTCGTAGCTGTCCAGGACATTGGCGATCGCGGCGCGCAGCTCGGGCCTGCGGTCGACGGCCAGGTACGCCTCGAACTGAGCGACGATGCCGGCCTGTGGGGACCGCAGGATGAAGTCGGTGATCTGCTCGACCAGTTGCTCGGTCGACGGGTTGGCGCGGTGCATGGCGAGGATCGCCGCGTTCGTGTCCTCGATGACCTCGGCGAAGGTCAGCCTGATGGCCTCGGCCAGCAACTCGTCGAGTGAGCTGAAGAAGTAGCTTGTTGTGGACAGCGGCATGCCGGCCGCCTCGGCGATGCGCCGATGGGTCGCACCCTCGATGCCCTGCTCGATCAGCACAGTGCAGGCCGCGCGCAGCAAGGTCTCGCGTCGGGCCAGGCCGCGTGCGCGATGCGTCGGCGGGCGGATGGGCATCTCGTGACTCTAAGCAAAGTCTGGACATTAGTCCAATGACGGCGCAGACTCTCTGGACCGATGTCCAGACTCTGCGAAACGGGGGCTGTCCGGCGTGACCTCCACTCGGGTGCATGCGTTCGGCGATGACGCGCTCGGCGACCACGACGCGGTCGCGTTGGCCGACCTGATCCGCCGCGGCGAACTCGGTGTTCACGAGGTGACCGACGCCGCCATCGCGCGGGCGGGCCAGGTCACCGAGCTCAACGCGGTCGTGGCCGACCGCTACGGCGATCCTGCGATCGGCGCCGATCCGGACGCGCCGCTGTTCGGGGTGCCGACCTTCGTCAAGGACAACACCGACGTGACCGGCCTGCCGACGAACAACGGCACCAGCGCCTATCGGGCCAAGCCCGCCGGCGCGGACGGGCCTTACGCGCAGCAGTTCCTCTCGACCGGCCTGACCATGCTCGGCAAGAGCGCGTTGCCCGAGTACCGGTTCAACGCGAGCACCGAGTTCGCGGACCGCGAGCCGGCCAGAAACCCTTGGCACACCGAGTATTCCGTCGGTGCGTCGTCGGGCGGGGCGGCCGCGCTGGTCGCGGCGGGCGTCGTGCCGATCGCGCACGCCAACGACGGCGGCGGGTCGATCCGGATCCCGGCAGCGTGTGCGGGGCTGGTCGGGCTGAAGCCGACCCGGGGCCGGCACATCGACGGGCCCGGCGCGCGGATGATGCCGATCAACGTCATCTCCGAGGGGGTGCTGACCCGGTCCGTGCGAGATAGCGCGGCGTTTCTCGCGGCGCAGGAACAGTTCTGGCGCAATCCACGGTTGCCGGCCATCGGCACCGTCGACCGGCCGATCGCGCGTCGACTGCGGATCGGCCTGCTGACCGAGGGACTGGCCGGTCGTACGGTGTGTCCGGAGACGCGTGCCGCGGTCGAGGGGTCCGCGGCACTACTCGCGGCGGAGGGCCATTTCGTCGAAACGGCCGTGCTGCCGCTGCGCGAGGAGTTCGGCCAGGCCTTCGTCCAGTACTGGTCGATGCTCGCGTTTCTCGCCGCCAGCACCGGAAAACTGACCGACCGGGCCTACGATCGCCGCAAGCTGGACGGGTTCACGCTCGGGTTGCGCGGCCAGTTCATGCGCAACGCCTGGTACACCCCGAAAGCGTTCTACGACATGCGGGTCGGCGCGCGGGCCTACGTCGGCCTGTTCGGGCGATACGACCTGGTGCTCAGTCCGGTGCTCGGCCACACAACGCCTCGCCTCGGGCACCTGAGCCCGACGGTCCCGTTCGACGAACTGCTCGAACGGCTGTTGGCCTACGTCTGCTTCACGCCGGTCAACAATGTCGCCGGTACCCCGGCAATCTCGTTGCCGCTCGGCAAGACTGCCGACGGGTTGCCGATCGGCGTCCAGCTGGCCGCCGCGCCCGGCGACGAACGCACCTTGCTGGAAATGGCTCTGCTACTGGAAGAACTACGACCCTGGCGGTCGGCGCGGTCCGACGACGAATTGCCGAGATCGGTCTCGCGGTAGCTGGTCAGGTCGACGCCGTCAGGGTGATGTCGCCGAGGATGGTGCGCGCAGCGGTCGCCAGGATTGCCTGGTTGTCAGCCGCGCTGCTGCCGCTCGGCGTGATGTACTCCAAACTGAGCACCACGTTGGCCTTGCGCGCGACCAGGGTGATGATGTCGCCGTGGGCCGAGATCCTGGCGTCGTCGCCGACTCCGGCGATGGGCGTGTCCGCGCCGAGCGAGAAGCCGTGGGTCGGCCCGTTGTAGATGGTCACCTGGCTCGCGGACGCGCGCTGGGCCGCGTCGATGGTGGTATAGAGGGTGGTCGTCGCCTCGACCGGCGAGAAAGCGTCGTCGATCGGCGTGCCCCAGTGGCATTGGGTGTCCCGCACCTCGCCCGTTCCGGTGCCACCACCCTGCGATTCGGGAGCGGGCAGGCCGAGCAGGGCCGGACAGGTGTTGGGCAGCGACGTGACCAGCGGCGGGGCCGGTCGGTGCCACGGTGCCCACATCAGCACGGCGGCGGCGCCGATCAGGACTGTCGCGGCAATCGCGCCGGACCAGATCAGCAAGCGTCGCCGAGAGTTGGTCGGTGTTTCGTCGAATGGTGTCATGGCTCCCCCAAAAGCCTCACGATGCGGGAAGAGAGTAGCCGATCAAGCCGCGGGCCACGCCGAGTGCCGCCGCCCGCAGCGCGGGAACGTAACCGGGCGCGGCAACCGAACCCGGCACGATCAGCGCCAAGGCGGCAACGACCTGCTCGCCGACCCGGATCGGCACCGCGATGTCCACGCACCCCTGACGGGCCGCGAAGCCGGTGCGGCGCACCCGGTCGAGCAGCGCGCGCAACGGATCCTGCTCGACGAGCACGTGCCCGGCGACGATCTCCTCCTGTAACCGGGCCGGCGCGTTGGCCAGCAGCAGCACACCGACCGACGATGCGTGCAGCGGCACGCGGGGCGGGGCAACGCCGCGCGGCAGCCAGGCCACGACGTGTACCTCCCGGCCCTGCCGCACCGCGAGCCGCACGGCCTGACCGGTGACGATGTGCAGATCGACCATGAACGGCAACGCGGTCGCGCGCAGCCCGTTGCCGGGCGGGGCGCCTGCCGCGAGTTCGGCCAGTCGAACCCCGATGCGTACTCGCCGGTCAGCGTCGCGCGCCAGCCAGCCCCTGCCGACCAGTTCGTCGACGAGCCGCGCGGTCGTCGCCACCGGCAGACCGCAGCGGCGGGCGAGTTCGGCGACGCGCGGCGCGGGGGCGGTCGGGTCGGTGGCATCGGCTGCCGCCAGCGCGTCGAAGATCCGGACCACCCGCGAGATCACCGATTCGCCGCCGGAAGCTTTCACCATCGCTTCAGTGTGCGGTGCCGCGCCACCCGAATCCAAGCATCCATAACGTTCTACTGTGGACGGACGGGCCGCTCGCCGGTTCCGCCGGTAGGGTGAGGCGTATGAGCTATGCCAGTGAAACCGGTGGGCCGTCCGTGTTGCCGAAGGCGCTCAAGCGGGCCATGTCGCTGCTGGCCGAACCACCGGCCGAACCCGATGCCGAAAACGGCTACCTGAACCTGCTCGGACCCGAGGAGGCGCAGCCGACCAGGAACAACGGCGCCGTTCAGCAACTGTGGGCCTCCGAACTCGGCTCGCAGCTCTACGACATCGCACAGGGCCTGGTCCGGCGGTTGCGGGTGGTGTGGCAGTTGGAGGCCGACTGGCTGGACCTGCCCGCAGGCGGCGTCGCCATCGACGTCGGCTGCGGACCGGGCAACGTCACCTCGGCGCTGGCCCGCGCGGCCGGACCGGATGGGCTGGCCCTCGGCGTTGACATTTCCGAGGCCATGCTGGCCCGCGCGGTCGCCGCCGAAGCCTCGGCCAACGTCGGCTTCCTGCGTGCGGACGCGCAGCGGCTGCCGTTCCGGGACGAGGTCGCGGACGCGGTCGTGTCCATGGCCGCATTGCAGCTGATCCCGGACGCCACCGCTGCGCTGCGCGGCATGGTGCGGGTGCTGCGGCCCGGCGGCCGGCTCGCCATCATGGTGCCCACCGCTGGTGCCGGCCCGCTCGCGCGGCTCGGTGAGCTGATCCCGGACTCGGTCGGCCTGCGGTTCTTCGACAGCGACGAGATCGCGGACGCGCTGCTCGACGCGGGCCTGAGCAAGGTCAAGATCAACCAGCGCGGCGTCGTGCAGTGGGTGCGCGGCGCGAAGCAGGCGGATTAGTTCGCCGGCCTGCCGCGCAGCGGACGACCGGGGAACGCGTCGGTGCGCAGTTCGCCGTCGCGCACCACGAACTCGCCACCGACCAGGAGCTGCCGCACCCCGGTCGAGGTGCGGGTCGGCGCGGTGAAGGTCGCGTTGTCGGTGATCCGGTCAGGATCGAGCACCACGATGTCCGCGTCAGCGCCGACGCCGAGATGTCCCTTGCCGCGCGCGTCCGGCGCGATGCCGGCGACCACCCGCGAGGGCAGATAGGCGCAGCGGCGGAACGCCTCCAGCCAGGTCCAGGCGCCGGTGTCGCGCACCATCAGCCGGATCGCCCGCGCGAACGTGCCTGACGTGCGCGGATGCGTTCCGGTGCCCGGCGGCAGCGGCCAGGCCAGCGGATCGGGCGCGTCGGCCGGCAGCAGCACCGGCATGGCATCACTGGCCACAATGGAATCCGGAAAGGCAAGCGACTTGGCCAGGATGGCCCGGTCGGCCGGGTCGTGTTCGTCGAGGAACTCCACGATGCAGGTGGCGGCCGGATCGGTGGCGCGCACCTCGCGCAGCCGGTCCGCGTTCGCGATCCGTTCGCCGGTCGCCACCAGCACGATGCTCTGCGGCCGGATACCCCACGCGGTCAACCGGTCCGGATCGAGGAAGAACGCGCCGACGCCGGTACTGCCAGCGCCGTACGGGTATGCCTCGACCGTGACCGGGCTGCCCTCCGCCCTGGCCGACGCGAGCAGCGCCAGCACCCGGTCCACATGCCGGCGCGAGGTCGAGTTCACGTGGCAGTGGTGCATGGCCGCGCCGGTCTCGCCCGCCGCCCGCACCAACTCTTCCGCGCCGTCGATCGGCGTGGTCGGATCGGCCTCCACGATCTCCCTTGCATGCGTGTAGGTCGGCGCGCCGGCCTTGGCCGCGAGTCGCGCGACGGCCAGGAATTCCGCCGGATCGGTGCGAGGCGCGTAGCCGAGCAGCACGCCGATGCCGAGCGCGCCGTCCGCGAGTTCGCGCTCCAGCAGGGTGAGCCACCCGGTCAGTTCGGCCGGTGAGGAGTCCCGTTGCCAGGCAGGCTGGCCGAACAGGTCGAGGGTCGAGGCCAGCGACACGGTCGGCTCGGCACCGAGCAGCACCTGGGCGCGGGCCATCGCCCAGGACGCGGAGAAGCCGTAGTTCAACGGCCTGCCCTCTTGCGCGCTCATCCGGTAGGCCAGGTCGACCGGCGTCGCGCCGGCCTCCAGTTCCAGCGCCGTCGTCACGCCGTCCATGGCCTGCAGCCGATGTCCGCGCACCGAGTTGACGTGGCTGTGCAGGTCGACGAAGCCCGGCCCGACCACGAGACCGCGCACGTCGACGACCGGCACCCCGTCCGGGGCCGGCAGGTCCGCGCCGATCGCCTCGACGGTCCCGGCCCGCACCAGCACGTCGGCCACCTGATCGGTACCGGCGCCAGGGTCGATCACCCGGCCGCCGCGCAGCAGCACATCGCCCACGCGACCTCCTCCGTTCGTTGTTCGCCGACGATAACCCGCCGCGCTCCAGCAGAATTCGTCCTGTGACCACAACCGAAGCGCCCGAGTCCATCGAGGAAGACGAACCGGAGGAAATCCGGGTGACCTGGGCGGAGCTGTTCTTCGACCTGGTTTTCGTCTTCGCGGTCACCGAGGTGGCCCAGCTCGTGCGAGCCGATCACAGCCTGCTCGGCATCGGCCACGCGGCCATCGCGTTCGTGCCGATCTACTGGGTCTGGGTCGGCACCTGCATCTACGCCAACACGCACGGCCTCGACACCAACGGCGACCGGATCGGC
>DASYBO010000231.1:0-5382 GCA_036500685.1 Pseudonocardiaceae bacterium
TGGGGCAACCAGAGCAGCTCCTGAAGGACGACATGACCGACGAACTCGGTAGCGCGGGCACGCCGCTGGTTTCGGCCAGCGGCGTGACCAAGCGATACGGCGCGACGCTCGCGCTGGACAACGCCGGCATCGTGATCGAACACGGCCAGACGCACGCGCTGGTCGGCCGCAACGGCGCCGGCAAGTCCACCCTGGTCTCCATCCTGACCGGCCTGAACCCGACCGATTCGGGCGACCTGCGCTTCGACGGCAATCCAGCGCCGCCGATCGCCGACCGGGAGGGCTGGCAACGGCTGGTCGCGTGTGTCTACCAGAAGTCCACGATCATCCCGACGCTGTCGGTTGCCGAGAACCTGTTCCTCAACCGGCAGGCCAAATCCGGCCCCATCTCCTGGCGCGGCCTGCGCAAGCGGGCCGGTGATCTGCTCGACGCCTACGAGCTGGACATCGACCCGAAGGGGATGGCCGAGGACCTCAACGTCGAGCAGGTGCAACTGGTGGAGATCGCGCGAGCCCTCTCGCACGGTGCGCGGTTCGTCATCCTGGACGAGCCGACCGCACAGCTGGAGGGCAAGGCCATCCAGCGGTTGTTCACCAGGATGCGCGCGTTGCGCGAGTCCGGGGTGACGTTCCTGTTCATCTCCCACCATTTGCAGGAGGTGTTCGACGCCTGCGACGTGGTGACCGTGTTCCGGGATGCCAAGCACGTGTTGACCACGCCCGTCAAGGACATCACTCCCCCGCAGCTCGTCGAGGCGATGACCGGTGAGGCAGCAGGCGAGGGGGTCGGCAACAACCGGCCACCGGCCAAGGCCGAAGCCGAGGTGGTGCTGGCCGCGCAGGACCTGAGCCTGCCCGGCGAATACGTCGGCATCGATCTCACCCTGCGGGCCGGCGAGGTGGTCGGCGTGGCCGGGGTCGGCGGCAGCGGCAAAGTGGCGTTGGCCGAAACCCTGGTCGGGTTGCGCGCGGCCGGATCGGGCACAGTGGAGATCACCGGCAAGAAGCGCAAG
This sequence comes from Pseudonocardiaceae bacterium, assembly GCA_036500685.1. Lineage (GTDB taxonomy): Bacteria > Actinomycetota > Actinomycetes > Mycobacteriales > Pseudonocardiaceae > CAJCJE01. The sequence goes on from DASYBO010000231.1 coordinate 1,014, forward strand.
TCGGGCAGCGTGCCGGCGGCGTTGGCGACCGGGCTGGGTTTCGTACCGCAGGACCGGCACAAGCAGGGCCTGATCCCGCTGCTGAGCGTGGCCGAGAACGCGACCCTGACCATTGCCGACCGATTGGGTGGTGGCGGGTTCATCAGCCCGAAGCGGCGCAGAGCCGCGGCAAGGGAGGCCATCGCCGAGCTGTCCATCAAGACCGACGGGCCGGACCAGCCGGTCTCCGGTCTCTCCGGCGGCAACGCGCAGAAAGTCGTGATGGCCCGCGCGTTGGCGAACAAGCCCAAAGCGCTGGTACTGATCAGCCCGACCGTCGGCGTTGACGTGCGGTCGCGCGAGTCGCTGCTGGAAGCGGTGGACGAGGCGGCGAGCCGGGGCACCGGAGTCCTTGTGGTGTCCGACGAGATCGAGGACCTGCGGGTCTGTGACCGAGTAGTGGTGCTCTTCCACGGCGCGATCCGCGCCGAGCTGCCAGCGGGCTGGACCGACCGGCATCTGGTGGCGGTCATGGAAGGAGTGGACGAGACATGAGTACGCGAGGAAGCGGCGTGAACCAGACCCCAACCGTGTCCGATCCGGACCTCACCACCGGCCCGACGCTGACCGCGTCGCGCGGCACGCCGCGTTTCGCCCGACTGCGTGACTTCACGCTGATCCCGGTGATCATCGCGCTCTGCATCGTCGGCTACTTCGTCGACCCTTCGACCTTCACCAGCAGCGCCAACATCATCAACGTTCTGCAGCAGCAGACCGAGCTGTCCCTGCTGGTGCTGGCCGAGGCCGTAATTCTGCTCAGTGGCAAGTTCGACCTCTCGCTGGAATCCACCATCGGTCTTGCGCCGGCGATCGGCATGGTGGTGATCCTGCCGGCCAGCGCGAATGGACTCGGCATCGACTGGCCGGTGTGGACGGCGATTCCGGTGTGTCTGGCCGTCGGCGCGATCATCGGCCTGTTCAACGGATTCATGATCCTCAAGTTCCGGCTCTCCGCGTTCATCGTCACGCTGGGCATGCTGATCACGTTGCGCGGTGTGCAGAACGGCGTCACCGGCGGCAACAGCCTCTCCCAGGTGCCGGCCGCATTCCTCTACCTCGGTTCCTCCACCTGGCTGGGCATACCGGTGTCCATCTGGATCTGCGCGATCCTGTTCATCATCGGCATCGTGGTCCTCGGCTACTTCCGCTCCGGCCGGTCGGTCTACGCGATCGGCGGCAACGCTGACGCGGCCAAGGCGGCTGGTATTCGTAGCGACCGGGTGATCTGGACCGTGCTGATCATCGGCAGCGTGCTGGCCGCGTTCGCCGGCATCCTGTTCACCGGTCGGCTCGGTGCGGACCAGGCCAGCCAGGGCCAGAACATGATCTTCCTCGTGTTCGCGGCCTCGGTCATCGGTGGCATCAGCATGGACGGCGGCAAGGGCACCCTGTTCGGCGCACTCTGCGGCGTGATCACCCTGGGCCTGATCAACGACGTGTTGACCCTCGCGCATGTGAACGGCAACTGGTACAACGCGATCGACGGGGCGCTGATCCTGGCCGCGCTGATGCTGTCCAGGATCACTTCAGGCAAGGCTCAGGATTAGCTGGAGTAACACGTTGGCAGACAACCAAAGAGCACTGGGCCGGGGCGGGCTTCGGGTAGGCCCGCTCGGCTTCGGTGCCGCCGTCATCGGCAACCTCTACACCGCCGTCGACCCGGACACGGCCGCCGAAACCGTGCACGCGGCACTCGGCTCGGGTGTCCGCTACTTCGATACCGCGCCGCATTACGGGCTCGGGCTGTCCGAGGAGCGGCTCGGTGTCGGGATCGCCGGCTTCGACCGGTCGGAACTGTTGATCTCGACGAAGGTCGGCCGACTGCTGCTGGACAACCCCGACGGTGTAAACCAGCGGGACACGGAACTGTTCGACGTGTCTGCCAGTAAACGTCGGGTTTACGACTACTCGCGGGATGGTGTGCTGCGTTCACTGGAGTCCAGCCTGGACCGGTTGGGCACCGATCATGTGGACATCCTGTTCGTACATGATCCGGACAACCACTACCAAGAAGCGCTCGACGGCGCCTTTCCGGCGCTGGAGGAACTGCGGAGCCAGGGCGTGATCCGCAGCTACGGCGCCGGCATGAACTCGCCGGGCATGCTGGCCGATTTCATCCGCAACACCGACCTGGACGTGGTCATGATGGCCGGCCGCTACACCCTGCTCGACCAGGGTGCGCTGACCGAACTGCTGCCGCTGTGCTCGCAGCGCGGGGTTTCCGTTGTCGCGGCGGGCGTGTTCAATTCGGGTCTGCTCGCCCTTGACCGGCCCGCGGCCGGCGCGACGTACGACTACGCGCCCGCGGCGGAGGAGATCGTGGCTCGGGCCAATCGGATCGCGGATGTGTGTGAGCGGCACGGGGTCACCCTCCCCCAGGCGGCCGCGCAGTTCCCGTTGAACCATGCGGCTGTGGCGAGCGTGGTGCTGGGCGCGCGCACGGCGGCCGAGGTGACCCGCAACGCGACGCTGTTCGACCAGGCGGTGCCGCTGGAGTGCTGGCAGGAACTACTCACCGACGGGCTGCTGGCCGAGAACGTCCCGCTGCCGACCGGAGCGACCGCATGATCATCGACGCGCACCACCACCTGTGGGATCCGGCCGTCCGCGAGTACGGCTGGCTGGCCGGCGAGGTGCTCGACCCGATCCGCCACGCCTACCGCGTCGCCGACCTGCGAACCGAGGCGAAACAGTCCGGAGTGGACGGTACGGTGCTTGTGCAGACCCTGCCGGATGTCGGCGAGACCGTCGACTTTCTCGGCATGGCCGACGCCAACCGTGATCTGATCGTCGGTGTCGTCGGTTGGGTGGATCTGACGGATCCGGCGGTGGCCGAGAACCTTGCTTCGTTGCGGGAGGGTCCGGGCGGCGACCGGTTGGTGGGCATCCGGCATCAGGCGCAGGACGAAGCCGACCCGGCGTGGCTCGCGCGCGCGGATGTGCTGCGCGGGCTTGTGGCGATCGCCGATGCCGGCCTCGCCTACGACCTGCTGGTTCTCCCCCACCAGCTCGACTCGGCGATCACGGCGGTGACCGAGGTGCCGCAGGGTCGCTACATGCTCGACCACGCGGCCAAGCCACCGATCGCGAGCGGTGAACGGGAACCGTGGGCGAGCAGGATTCGCGAACTGGCGGCCAAACCGAACCTGGCCTGCAAACTGTCCGGTCTTGTCACCGAGGCCAACTGGACACAGTGGACGGCCGAGGACATCCGGCCGTACGCGGAGATCGTGCTGGCCGAGTTCGGGCCGGAGCGAGTGCTGTTCGGGTCGGACTGGCCGGTCTGTGAACTCGCCTCCAGTTATGCGGGCGTGACCGATCTTGCCCGCGAACTGTGCGCGGGACTGTCGGATGCCGATCGTGCCGCTGTTTTCGGCGGTAACGCGCGGCGGTGGTACCGGTTGGACTGATCTTCAACGTCGTCCGGAGACCGCGGCGAGGTGGCGTTCGAAGTCGCCTAGGTCGGTGTCTGACAGCACGTCGAGGAATGGCACCTCAACACTTCTCGCCGACACCGGCGGGTCCTTGCGCACATACCGGGCCAACAGTGTCTGCACGTCGTAGACAAGGATCCCGCCGAGATCGGCCCGCCACTGGAGCACCTGGATCACGGAGAGCATCACCGGAACCTGGATCTGTCGCATCTGGTTGGAGCCGATCGTGCGGGTGCCGCAGGAGTATCGGAACGATGTAAAGTCGAGGTCGCGGTCGTCCTCGAGCAATCCCTGAACGGTGTCAAGGGAGAACTCCATACCCATGAACCAGGTCAGGTAGTTGTGGGGAAAACCCTCCTGTGGCACCAACGCCGAGCCCAACGCCATGTTGACCTGCTCGGCCAGCGCAGGCAACTCCAGTGGTGAGTTGAAGAAGTAGTCCACGGTCACGCTCATGCACAGATGGTGCCACGCCGAGTCACCTGATTTATTGGTTTGTCCTGCCGGCCCGGCGCCCGCATGATGTGCGCATGATCCCCATGCCACCTCGTCTGTTCCTGATCGTGTCGGCCGCCGGGCCGGCGCGACAGCAGAGTGTGGCCTTGGACGAACGGACCTCGCAGCCCATCCGATGACCGCCGCGATCCTGGCGGGCCTTGTCGCCGGGTATGCCGTCGCGATTCAGGTCGGCGCGATGTCCGTGCTGTTGGTGGGATTCGCGGCGCGCAGCAGGCTGCTGGTCGCGGCGGCGGCCGGGTCGGGCATCGCCACCGCGGACGGGCTCTACGCGTTGGTCTCGGCCATCGGCGGCGGTGCGGCGGCCGGGCTGGTGCGGCCGATTGCCGCTCCGCTCGGCATCGTCGCCGCTATTGTCCTCATCGGACTCGCGGTGCGCA
>DASYBO010000232.1:0-2535 GCA_036500685.1 Pseudonocardiaceae bacterium
ACGCCGCGCTGCGAGGTCCGGTTGGTTTCGATGTCCTGCCCGCCGGAGAGCTTCGACATCGCCAGCTCCCCCTCGACCAGGACATAGAAGCAGGTCGCCGGTTCACCCTCGACGCAGAGCGGGCCCGGTTGGTAATGCCGGATCTGGCCGTTGGTGCACAACGTCTCCAACTGCTCGTCGGTGAGGGCCTCGAACAGGAACAGGGTGCGCAGCTCGTCGGGGTCGCACGGCGTCTTTGCGATCATGATTCGGCGAGGTAGCGGTGGACCAGCATCACGGCCATCGATCCCTCACCGACCGCGGCCGCGACCCGTTTGGCGGAGTCGGCGCGCACATCGCCGGCGACGAACACGCCCGGCACGCTGGTTTCCAGGTGGTGGGGTGGTCGGTCCAACGTCCAGCCGCACACGTTTCGCAGGTCCGGGCCGGTGAGGATGAAGCCGCGGTCGTCGCGGGCGACCACCCCGTCGAGCCAATCGGTGCGCGGCGCGGCGCCGATGAAGATGAACATCCGGGGGCAGGTGACGACCTGCTTTTCCCCGGTCCTGTTGTTCACCAGGGTGAGCTTCTCGAGGTGGTCGCTTCCGGTGGCGCACACGACTTCGGTGCAGGTGAGGACGTTGATATTAGGTCGCTGGTTGACCTGCTCGACCAGGTAGTGCGACATCGAGGCCTCAAGCGACGGGCCGCGCACGACGATGTTCACCGATTTCGCCGCGCGAGACAGGTACATCGCGGCCTGCCCGGCCGAGTTGGCCCCACCGATCACGTAGATCTCTTCACCCGCGCACTCCGCGGCGACGGCGACGCTCGCCCCGTAGTGAACGCCCCTGCCGGACAGCGCCTCGCATCCGTCGGCCGACAGCTGGCGGTAGTCGACACCGGTGGCCACGATGACCGCGTGTGCGTCGATGGAGCCGCCGTCGTCGAACCGCACGGTCCGCTTGGAGCCGCTCACCTCCAGAGCGGTCGCGGCGCGGGCGGTGATCAGCTCCGCGCCGAACTTTTCGGCCTGTCTGCGCGCCCGCTGGGCCAGCTGACCGCCCGACACCCCGTCCGGAAAGCCGAGGTAGTTCTCGATCTTCGAGCTCTGGCCGGCCTGGCCGCCCGTGGCGGTGCGCTCGATGAGCACCGTGCGCAAGCCCTCGGAGGCGCCGTAGACGGCCGCCGCCAGGCCCGCGGGGCCGCCGCCGACGACGATCAGGTCGTAGAACTCCTGCGACGGCGTGGTGGTCAGGCCCAATCTGTCGGCCAGCTCCGTGTCGCTGGGTTCGACGAGGGTTTCGCCGCCTTCGGTGATGACGACCGGCAGCCGCCCGCCGTCTTCGCCGGCGGCCTGCAGTAGCCGCTCGCCTTCCGGCTGGTCGGCCATGAACCAGGTGTAGTCAAGCCCGTTGCGGGCCAGGAAGTCGCGGACCCGCCACGATGGCGCCGACCAGCGGTGCCCGATCAACTTGGTGTGCGGAATGGGGTGTTCCGGCGTGCGGCTCCACGCATCCAACAGCGCATCGATGACGGGATAGAGCTTCTCCTCCGGCGGATCCCACGGTTTGAGCAGGTAATGATCGAGGTCGACGACATTGATCGCCTCGATCGCGGCGTGGCTGTCGGCGTAGGCGGTCAGCAGCACCCGCCGCGCCGCCGGGTACACGTCCATCGCCTCTTCGAGGAACTCGATGCCCGTCATCTGCGGCATCCGGAAGTCGGCAATGAGCGTTGCGACCGTTTCGCCACGCAGTTTGAGTTGATTGAGGGTTTCCAGTGCATCCTGGCCGGACTCGGCGCGCACGATCCGATGCCTTTCGCCGTATTTGCGCCGCAGGTCCCGGGCCACCGCGCGGGATACCGCGGGATCGTCGTCGACGGTCAGGATCACTGGCTTGCGGGACTGTGCGGGTTCGGTCAGGGGGCCCGAGACAGGGTTAGTCATCGGCCTTAAGTATGCCCTTGTCGGCGACGGTCCGGGATTTTGGCTGGTTTTGCTCGAAGGCCGAACGACCAGGTATCGTGGACCAACGGTGCGTCATCGCGCCGGCTTTTGCGTGCCCAGTCCCTAGGAAATTTCCTGTCACCGGCTCACGTTTCAAGTCGGTGTGAATGTTGCGCCGATATGGGCGCAGATAGATACGAAACTAACGACGAGGATTTCTGAAGGTCATGGCCAAGAAGGACGGTGCCATCGAGGTCGAGGGCCGTGTGGTCGAGCCCCTGCCCAATGCGATGTTCCGCATTGAGCTGGAGAACGGACACAAGGTACTCGCCCACATCAGCGGCAAGATGCGGCAGCACTACATCCGCATCCTGCCCGAGGACCGGGTGGTGGTGGAGTTGTCTCCCTACGACCTGTCCCGGGGCCGCATCGTGTACCGGTACAAGTGACAACAAGCCCGAATCAACGACGAGTAGACAGAACAGGATCGAGCCGGCCGTGAAGGTGAACCCGAGCGTCAAGCCAATCTGCGACAAGTGCAGGGTGATCCGTCGGCATGGGCGGGTCATGGTGATCTGCTCCGATCCACGCCACAAGCAGCGCCA
>DASYBO010000233.1:0-7364 GCA_036500685.1 Pseudonocardiaceae bacterium
CGCCTCGGCGTCCGCGCCCGTCCTGATCGTGCTCGCCGGATTCACCTTCACGTTGGTCAGCAACGTGTTCTCGAATGCCTACCATGTCTATCAGGCCGAGATTTTCCCCACCGAACTGCGGGCGACCGCGACCGGCTGGACGTACTCGCTCTCGCGCCTCGCGACGGGCGCCATGCCGTTCATCTTGCTGCCGCTGCTGCACAATCGCGGTTCAGTCACCGTATTCGCCGTGGTGGCTGTCGCGATGCTGGTGGTCGCGCTGGACGTCGCGGCCCTTGGCCCCCGCACCTCCGCCCGTTCCGTGGAGGTGATCAATCCTCCTGCGCCAGATGTCGCGCCGAGCGGACCGCCAGGGCAACGCTGGTGATCGTCGGGGTCACAGCGCTGGAAATCAGCCAGCGCCCCAGGCCCTTGCCCTGCAACGCGTCGGCGCCGCACCCGCCGTACGCCAGCCATCCGCGCTCGTCCTCTCACAACCCGGCGCCGTACGCCGACGTGTGCTACCCGTTGACGCAGGCGGGACGGATCCGGGACGCTGTGCCGATGCCTGCTGAGTACGCCCAGACTGACCAATTCCGTGGTGCCCGCATCCATCTGTGCGATCTTGGCGGACTGGAGATTCGCGATTGCGACGTCAGTGGTCTGAAGATCGTGGATTGCTACGGGGCCAACGTCTATCTCGGCGGCGCCTTCGAGCGTCTCGTTGTCAACGACATCGACGTCACTGCCTACGTCGAGGCCGAGCTCGACCGGCAGAATCCCACGCGGCCGATGGCGCGTGATGCCGAGTCTCCCGATGACTATCGGGTGACCTGGGATGCCATCGAGACGCACTGGGAGGCGACGCTCGACCGCGCCAGGCTCCTGCCCGAGGCCAAGCTGCACGAGCAGGTCGACGGCGAGTGGTCGTTCGTCGAGACCCAACGGCACCTGCTGATGGGCGGCGATTCCTGGCTTGGCAACGCCGTGCTCGAGGAGGATGCGCCGTACCACCCGCTGGGCCTTCCTTACGGCGGCATGCCGCCAGAGGCGGTGGCGAAGCTCGGGCTCAGTCTCGACGCCGACCCGACGCTCGACGAGGTGCTCGCGCAACGGCGCGCTCGCATGGCCACGATGCGGCGGGTCGTCGACGGGCTCACCGTGGCCGAGCTCGATCGGGTGTGTGGTCGCAAGCCGACGGACTCATATCCGGACCGGGATTACGTCGTGCGCCACTGCGTCAAGGTGGTGCTCAAGGAAGAGGTCGAGCATCACCGTTACGCGGTACGCGACCTCGCTGTGCTCGAGGCCGGTGCCTGAACCGGGTGAAAGCGCCCACCGAGCAGGAGCGCTGACCGGTCGGGCGATTTCCAGCCGCAGTGCCGGTGTTCGCAAGATCGTCACGTCCAGACGCTGGACACCTACCGTTCCGGCGGAGATCGACCTGCCCTGGCCGTTCGGGTGTTCACCGCCGAAACCTCGACAAAGGCCGAGGAACTCGCTGATGGGTTTCTGCTCTGGCGCAGTCGTAAGGATCTCGGTCACGATCTGCCCATCCCGGCGCCAGAAACCGTTCGCCACCACAGCTGGACCGATGCCGAACTGGCCCGTGCGCGCCAGCATCGGCAGGCGGTCGTCTACGGAACTCCCGAACAGATCCGCAGCGCCCTGTGCGATCTCGCCGGGCCCATCGGGTCGAGGAACTGGTGGTCAACACCCTGGCCCACGATCCTGCCGATCGAATCACGCGCTACCAACTGTTGGCCCAGGTCCTCGAGAGCCTTCAGCTATCGTTGAGGGGGCCTTGCGTCTCAGACGATCACGACCAGCCTGCCTCGAACGTGACCGACCTCGCTGACGCGGTGTGCTTGGGCGATCTCGGCGAGAGGGAAAGTCCGGTCGACCGGTAGCCAGAATTTCCCGGCCTCGATCAGTTTGGCCACTGTCGCGAGTCCGCGATAGCCGTGACCGTCGGTGAAGCCGTTGCTGAACCGCACACCGTACTTGTCGGGGCCCTCGAAGTCCGCGATCGTCATCACGTTCTGCGCATCGCCGGCGAGTTCGATCAACTCGGGCAACACACCGCTGCCGGCGACATCGAGCGCGACGTCGACGCCGTTCGGGGCGAGCGCTCGAACCTGCTCGACCATGGTGGCGCCGTAGGTCACGGGCTCGGCGCCCAGCATCAGCAGGTAGTTGTGGTTGGCCGCACTGGCGATGCCGATCACGCGTGCCCCGCGAGCCACCGCGAGTTGCACGGCCGTGCTACCGATACCGCCGGTGGCGCCGTTGAGCAGCAGCGTGATTCCGTCTGCGACGGCGAGCTGGTCCAGCGTGCGCGTCGCCGTTTCGACTGCGGCAGGCAGCGCGGCGGCATCGGCGAAACCGAGTGCGGGCGGAATGAGTTCGCGAATCGTCACCAGCGCGTATTCGGCCGCGCCGGCTCCATCGTCGGAAACGCCGTACACGCGATCACCGACTGCCACATCGGTCACGCCCTCGCCAATCTCGTCGACCACACCGGCAATGTCACGACCGGTTGTCTGTGGCAGGCCTGCGCCGAAGCTCAACGCACCCGACCGAATCTTCGAATCGCTCGCGCTGATGCCAACCGCATGCACTACGAGCCGGACCTGGCCTTGGCGGGGGTGCGGGTCGGGAAGATCCACGATTTCGAGGACTTCGGGACCGCCGAACTGGCTGAACTGCGCTGCTTTCATCATGATCCTTACGTTTCGGCGCGGTGGCGCGCCAGTGTTGTCGGATTTTCGATCTCGGAACGGCGACGGGTCGTGGGTGCGCCAGTTCTCAGTGCGCGATGAGTGGTGGTGCGGTCGGGTCGACCGGCAAGGGGCCGCGGCGGAACAGCAGTCTGGTCAGGATGCCGCCGGTGAGGAACAACGCCGCCGCGACCGAGAAAACGAAGTGGTAGCTGGCAAGGGTGGCGGCAAGGATCGTGGCCGGTGTCGACGCCGCCGCGGCGTGGACGGCGAGGTAGTTGCTGACCACCGTCGCGCCCAGCGAACTGAACACGGCAAGCCCGATGGCGCCGCCGACTTGCTGCGCGATGTTGACCATGGCGGATGCCACGCCGGACTCTTGTGGCCGCACCCCATTGGTGGCCGCGTTCTGTCCCGGGCCGAAGATCAGTCCCAACCCCAGGCCAATGAGGAGTAGGGCAGGCAGAATGTCGCCGGGGTAGCTCGAGGTCGTGCCGATACCGGTGAGCAGCGCCATACCGACGGCGGCGAGAATGCTGCCCGCCGGGACGAGCGGGCGCGGCCCGACCCGCGGCATGAGCGCCGACCCCGAGAGAATCGCACCGACCATCACCGCGCCCACCAGAGGCAAGAACGCCAAGCCGGACTGGATGGGGGTGAAGTTCAGGGTGTCTTGAAGATAGTAGGTGAGGAACAGAAACACGGCGAAGCCACCGGTTCCCGAGATCCCGATGGAGAGATAGGCCGCACCGCGCCCACGGTCCAGCACGACGGACAACGGCAGCAGCGGGTTGCCGACTCGCCGCTCGATCAGCACGAAGACGATCAACACCACGACACCGGTGATCGCGGGCCCCAGCGTCCACGCGTCGCTCCAGCCCTTCGACGCGGCGTTGCCGAGACCGTAGGCGATACCGACCAGGCCGAGCACTGCGGTGATCGTGCCCGCCACGTCGAACCGATGACGCACCGGCCGGCCGCCGGGCGGGAGGAAGACCAGCGCACCGACGATGGCGAACGCGGCGATGATCAGGTTCACATACAGACACCACCGCCAGGACAGATCCTGGGTGAGGACACCGCCCAGCAACAGACCCAACGCGCCACCGGCACCCGAGATGGCGCCGAAGATCCCGAACGCACGGCCACGCTCCTTCACATTGTCCGCGAACGTCACCGACAACATCGACAGCGCCGCCGGTGCGAGCACCGCACCGAACGCGCCCTGGGCGATCCGGGAGAGCAGCAGCATCTCGAAACCGTTCGCCGCACCGCCGACCGCCGATGCGGCGGCGAAGCCGACCAGCCCGATGATGAGCAACGTCTTGCGTTCGACGAAGTCGGAGAGCCGTCCGCCCAGCAGCAGCAGACTGCCGAACGCCAGGGCGTATCCGGTCACCACCCACTGCCGGTCATCGGCCGAGAACCCCAGGTCGTGTTGAGCGCTGGGCAGCGCGATGTTCACGATGGTGGAGTCCAGGATGACCATCAGCTGCGCGAGACCCAGGACGACAAGGGCGAGCCACCGGTTCGCGATACGAGGTCCGCGTCCAGCTACGTCGGAATCGTGAGGCGCGGGGAAACCAGGCTGCCGATCGACTTTTCCGGAAGAAGTATCAGATGTCATGTCGACCTTCGATGCGCGTGAGGTGTCGTCGACGACGGGCAGGACGTGACTCGTCGCGCGTCCAGCGCGCAGCGGTGCTACCAGCCTGAGGCCAGTGGTCCGACCCGGGCCGGTCGTCGGATACGGCGATGTCGTACGAACAGGGGACGTGGGGCGAGCCGCTCAGGGCTGGCAGCGCAGGTTTCTCGCGAGCCGATGAAGCCCGGTGCGGGCGGACCGGGTAGCCGGCCGCTGGAGTGTCGGTGCGGAGTTGCCCGCAGACCACGGATCGCCCGCCAGGACAGATCGACGGTCCTCGTGATGATCATGTTGTCGATCCTGGGCAGCGTCTCCTTTCCTGTCGGCGGCGACCGCGCCTCGGTGTCGAGCCTGGTAACCGCGTGCCGTGCGACCTCGTCGCCCTTGCTCGCGATGACCCAAACTTATCACTGGTATCTCAACTTATCAAGGGTAAGTCAATGTATCGACAGTAGAGTCAGTGGTCCTGGCCGGGTAAGGTGGCTGTTCGTGACCGAAGGAGCGCCTCATTCCGGCGACAACCGACCCGCGTCAGCCGACGCCGGCCACGGCGACGTCCTATGGCTGCGCGGTGCCGCCCAGCGCGCACCGCGCCGGGCGGCACCGCTGACCCAGGAGCGAATCGTCGCCGCGGCCGTCGACGAACTCGACGAGTACGGGGCGGAGCGGCTCACGATGCGGCGGCTCGCCCAACGTCTCAAGGTGACGTCGACCGCGCTCTACTGGCATGTGAAGACCAAGGAGGACCTGCTCGACCTCGCTGTCGATCACATCGTCGGTGAGGTCCCACTGCCCGAGCCGGTCACCGACCCCCGCTCCGCGCTGCGCGCGATGCTGGTCGGCTGGCGCGCCGCGATGCTCGCGCACCCGTGGTCGCCTGCCCTGCTGGGCAGGCCGATGCTCGGCCCAGGCGTGTTGGCGCGGACCGAATTCCTGCAGTCGATGCTGACCCGTGCAGGCGTGTCCGGTTTCGAACTGGCCTCGTCAACGCGCATTCTGGCTGATTTCGTCATCGGTACCGCAATGTCCGACGCGACCTGGCAGCGGTCGGACGACCCCGACATTCTGGCCAAGGCGCAAGCGCACATCATCGGGATGCGCGAGCAGTATCCGACGCTCAGCACGTCCGGCTTCACCGAGCGAGCGTGGACCGACGATAACCTCTTCCAGTTCAGTCTCGACCGGATTCTCGACATGCTGATGGCTGCTCGCGAGTGACTGTCTGTTCTGGCAGGGTCCCCGGACGAACTCGATATCGACCGGTGTGAGCGGTTGTGCCTTGTCTCAACGAAAGTACCGCGAGTTTGGCAAGTCCATTCGCGAATCGAGAGCCTCAAGCCGCTCGGCCAGCAGTACGGGGCACATGCGGACCGCGAGCTCAGTCCGTGAAAGTCCCCTGCCGAGCTGACGATCTTGACCATGAGGTTGACCCGTTTTGACGGGCAAGGTGTCCGTCAAAACGGGCCACTGAGCTGGTCACGGCGCGGCGCGTCCAAGCAAGAGGCCACGAGCTGTTCGATCGCGGTCGCGCCGGGGGACCGGCACGCTACGGGCGCGTCAAGTTGGCCGCTGGGTGTTCGCGGCCGGCCGCGAGGTGCCCGGTCAGTAGCTCCCAGTTGCCGGATCCGATGGCGGCCTTCTCGTCGTCGGTGAACGGTGCTCGCTCAAGGAACGACCGAGCGACCCCGCGGCTGGTGTCGAGGAAGGGGAAGCCGCCGGGCCGCGTGCCGAAGGTGTAGGGGTAGTCGGTCGAGTACAGCATGCGGTCGGTCCCGACGACCTCGGCCGTCCACCGCAGGTAGCGCTCGCTGACCGTGCCGCTGCCGGCCACCCAGAAGTTCTGACGGAAGTAGTCGGCGACGGGTCGCTCCAGCTTTGCCATATCCCGCAGGACCCCGATGTGGTCAAGGTAGAACAGGACGACCTCGCCCCAGTGCCCCGCGATCACCTGCAGCCCGGGGTGGCGGTCGAACACGCCGGAGAAGATCATCCGCAGGTACTGCACGCCCAGGTCGTAGTACCAGCCCAGGCCCGCGGTCGCGAGCGCGCGGCCGACTCCGTTGGGCAGGCCCGAGTAGTACGCCTCCTGGACCGCGCTCACGGGGGTCTGCGGGTGGAAGTGGAGGGGCACCCGCAGACGCTCGGCGGCACCGTAGAGGTCGTCGAACTCTGGCGCGTCGGCCAGCTTGTCGCCGGTGCGGCCGTAGAGCATCGCGCCGCGGAAGCCGAGCTGCGTGACCGCGCGCTCCAGTTCCTCGGCGGCGGCTTCTGGCGCTGGCGTCGGGATGGCGGCGAAAGCCTGAAACCGGTCGGGGTTGGCGTTGACGACGTCGGCGAGCGCGTCGTTGGCCTCGCGGGCGACAGTCACGGCGTCGGCCGCGGCCAGGTTCTGCACGCCGGGTGAGGCCAGTGAGAGCACCGCGACGTCCAGGCCCTGGTCGTCCATATCGGCCAGGCGCAGGTCGCCGACGTCGCGCAGCCGCCGCGCGAAGGGCTCGTCGCCGTAGCCGAGCTGTGGGATCTGCGGCACCCCGGCCCGCGCCCAGGCGTCGAGCAATGCCGGCAAAGCCACGTGCTCCTCGAGCCCGATGATTCGCAATTCCTTGGGCATCTCGTACTCCTCGTCAGTTCCATTGGAAACACAAGTACGGTACCACTGATATTTCCAACGGTACAGAGGTAGTGGTATCGGTGATACTGCCTGCTGGGACAAGGGACGACGTCACTGCTGCTACGTCGGAGGCCGCAACCGACGGGCGAGAGCTTCATCCGCCGGCGTGTGGTCGAGGCCGCGGCTGCCCCGCTCGCGTACGCGGGCCGCGAAGCCGTCACCATCCGCGCGGTCGCGGCGGCGGCCGGGGTGCAGCCGCCGGCGATCTAACCGTCACTTCGGCGACATGGACGGGCCGAACATCGTGAACAGACGTCCGGCCGCCTCGAGATCGGGGACGTCCATCGGTGTGTCGTGTTACGGACGGTGAAGATCAACGGACAGATCCTCGACGACGGAGGAACGTTCC
>DASYBO010000234.1:0-33475 GCA_036500685.1 Pseudonocardiaceae bacterium
GCCGACGAAGGCCCGCAGGCCGCGCTCGGCCAGCCGATCGAGCTGGCGGCGCAGCACCTGGCGCGGGGAAACCGGGACGGGGGAGTGGTCCTCGACCCGTTCGACGTCGCAGAGCACCAGCGCGGTGCCCGGATGCCAGGGCACGTGGCGCAGCGTGGCCAGGTCCGGGCGCAGCACGAAGTCGCCGTAGCCGCGCTCCCAGGACGACATCTCGTAGCCGCCGACGGTGTTCATCTCCACGTCGACCGCGAGCAGGTAGTTGCACGCCTCGGTCGCGTGCGGTACGACCTCCTCGAGGAAGTACCGCGCACCGCACCGTTTGCCCTGCAACCGGCCCTGCATGTCGGTCATGGCAACCAGCACGGTGTCGATCACGCCCTCGGCCACCAGCACGCGCAGGCGTTCGAGGTTCAGCAGGCCTTCGGTGGGCAGCATGGAGTCCTTCCGCGCGCGACTCGACTCAATGGGTCAGGTCCGTACCTTTGGCTATTGGTACTCGGTTACGGGTGAGTAATCAACCTTGACATTGGCCGGTGATGCTTGCCACTCTGTGCGCTCACAAAGGACTGCCACCGGTCCATTGGCGGAGGAGTCGCCCGTGTCCCAAACCTTAGATGACGACGACGCCCGACTACACCAACTCGGCTACGCCCAGGAACTACGCCGGTCGCTCTCGGCGTTCTCCAACTTCGCGGTGTCCTTCACGATCATCTCGATCCTCTCCGGCTGCCTGACCCTCTACGGGTACGGCATGAACACCGGCGGGCCGGTCGCGATGATCTGGGGCTGGCCGCTGGTCGGCTTCTTCGTGATCCTCGTCGGACTCGGCATGGCCGAGGTCTGCTCCAGCTACCCGACCGCGGGCGGCCTCTACTACTGGGCCGCCAAGCTCGCTCCGCGCAACGGCGCGGCCTGGTCCTGGTTCACCGGCTGGTTCAACCTGGTCGGCCAGGTCGCGGTCACCGCAGGCATCGACTTCGGCGCGGCCACCTTCCTCAACGCCTTCCTCGATCTGGTCGCAGGCTTCGCGGCGACGCCGCCGCACACCATCCTGCTGCTGGCGATCATCCTGATCGTGCACGGCCTGCTCAACACCTTCGGCGTGCGGATCGTCGCGGTGCTCAACAACATCAGCGTCTGGTGGCACCTGATCGGCGTGCTGGTCATCGTCGGCGTGCTGATCATCATCCCGACGCACCACGAGCCCGCGTCGTTCGTGTTCGGGCACTTCGTGAACACCACCGGCTGGGGTTCGGTCGTGTACGTGTTCGCGTTGGGCCTTTTGATGTCGCAGTACACGTTGACCGGGTACGACGCGTCCGCGCACATGACCGAGGAGACCAAGAACGCGGCCACGGCCGGCCCGCGCGGCATCGTCAACTCGATCCTGGTTTCGCTGGTCGCGGGGTGGGTGCTGCTGATCGGCCTGACCTTCGCCATCCAGAACTACTCCGCCGAGGCCACCTCGGCCACCGGCGTGCCGCCCGCGCAGATCTTCATCGACGCGGCAGGCCAGAAGACCGGCGAGTTCCTGCTGCTGATCGCCATCGGCGCTCAGCTGTTCTGCGGCATGGCCTCGGTCACCGCGAACTCGCGGATGATCTACGCGTTCGCCCGCGACGGCGCCATCCCCGGCTCCAAGCTCTGGCACCGGATCAACAAGCGCACCAGGACGCCGACGAACTCGGTCTGGTTCGCGGCCATCGGCGCCTTCATCCTCTCGCTGCCGGACCTGTGGAACGGGACCGCGTACGCGGCGGTCACCTCGATCGCCACGGTCGGCCTGTACGTCGCCTACGTGATCCCGGTGTTCCTGCGGGTGCTGCGCGGCGACTCCTTCGAGAAGGGGCCGTGGAACCTGGGGCGGTGGGGCAGGCCGATCGGCATCGTGGCCAGCGCCTGGGTAGTGATCATCTTCGTGCTGTTCATGCTGCCCACCACGTCACCGATCCAGTTCGGCAACTTCAACTACACGCCGATCGCGTTCCTGGTGGTGCTCGGCGGCGCCGCGATCTGGTGGGTGGTCTCCGCCCGCAAGTGGTTCACCGGCCCGCGCGTGCAGGGCAGCGCCGAGGAACTGGCGGCGGTCGAACACGAACTGGAGGAACTGACTTAGCGCGCAACCTCGCCGGCCACACACCATTGCGTGGCCGGCGAGGGGGTCAGCGCACGGCGCGGATGGATTCGCGCAATGAGCGCATGGTCGCCATGATCGCGGTGGGTTCATAGCCGCAGTGGGCCATGCAGTTGGCGCAGCGGGGGTCTCGGCCGCGACCGTAGGAGTCCCAGTCGGTGGTGTCCAGCAGCTCCTGGTAGGACTGGGCGTAGCCATCGCCCATCAGGTAGCAGGGCTTCTGCCAGCCGTAGAGGGAATAGGACGGGATTCCCCATGCGGTGCACGGGAAATCGATCTTTCCTTCGAGGAAGTCCAGGAACAACGGGGAGTGGTTGATCCGCCACCGGTTGCGCCTGCCATCGGCGAAGGCCTTGCGGAACAGCTCTCGGGTTTCCGTCACGCCGAGGAAATGGTCCTGGTCGGGAGCTTTTTCGTAGGCGTAGGCGGGGGAGAGCATCATCCCGTCGACCTTCAGGTCGTTGTTGAGGAAATCGAGCACCTCGATGATCGTCTGGGGTGTGTCGGTGTTGAAGAACGTGGTGTTGGTGGTGACCCGGAATCCGCGTCGCTGGGCGTCCTTGATGTTGTCGACGGCCTGGGCGAACACGCCCTTCTTGGCCACCGACTCGTCGTGGCGCTCCTCAAGACCGTCGATGTGCACGGCGAGCGCGAGATAGGGCGACGGGCGGAGTTTGTCGATCTTGCGTGGCAGCAGCAGCGCGTTGGTGCACAGGTAGATGAATTTCTTGCGTTTGATCAAGCCTTCGACGATCTCTTCGACCTGTGGATGCATCAGCGGCTCGCCGCCTGCGAGGCACACGACTGGCGCGCCGCATTCGTCGGCGGCGGCCAGTGCCTGCTCGACCGGCATCCGCTGTTTGAGCACGCTGGCCGGGTGTTGGATCTTGCCGCACCCCTCACAGGCCAGGTTGCACGCGAACAGGGGTTCAAGTTCAAGGGTGATGGGGAATTTCTTGCGGCCCTTGATCTTTTGTTTCATCAGATAGGCGCCGATCTTGAGTGCCTGGCGCACAGGAATACTCATAGCCCTACCTCATTCCGACACGACTGTTCCCGCGACGATCGCGCCGCGGGCGCACGGTGATCTTGTGGCTAAGGGCGAACAGGTTTTACGTGTAGCACACATCGCCCGCGTCCGCGAGCCTTGCGGTCAGTCCCCGGCGGGCGGCATCGCGATCAGGGTCGCGGCTATGCGCGCTTCTTGGCCGAGCGGGCCAGGGCCGAGAGCATGGCCGTCGCGGCGGCGCGCAGGATCAGGTCGGTGCCGGGCAGCGGCGAGCGGCAGGACAGGCTCCACTTGATCGCGGTGCCGCCGTGGTGTTCGGCGATCTCGACCTCGCCGCGCCAGTCCTTGAACGGAGTGCCGGACAGCGCCCGGTAGGCCAGACGGTGGCCAGGCTCGAACGCGGTGACCTCCTCGCGGATGTGCGGCGCGGGGCCAGGCAGGTTGATGTCGCGGATGGCGCCGACGCCGTTCGGGTCGTCCTCGCCGAGGCGTTCCATGGTCACCGTGACGCCGGGGCCCCAGTTGGCCATGTCCTGGTGGTCGGCGATGGTCGCCCAGACCACCGGAAGGGCGACATCCACTCGTCGGACCGCGTGCGCATTCGCCATGGCGCCAAACTTACCAGCCAGTAGCTAAGACTGCTCGAAAGAGCGACACGTTGTACGGGCCCCACTGCGACATGGTGAAGTACACGACCGGGTCGGCCGTCGTCCACGGATGCAGGTAGCCGCCGTACAGGCCGGGATACCGGCTGCTGTCCACGACCGTGGTGCCCTCGCTCCACGGTCCCGTGACGTTCGGCGCCTCGTGCAGGACGATCGCGGCGCGGCGTTCGTCCAGGTGCATGGCCAGCCAGCTGCCGGTGAACTCGTTGAACCGCACCGACAGCTCGCCCACCGGGCCGGGGATGACCGGCACCGCGCCGAACGGCTCGTCCGCGGCCCAGTCGGACCCGGTCCAGTACTGGTAACGGCCGGTACTGAGCACCTGGTCAGCGGTGACTCGGGCCAGCGAGGCCGAACCGAACCGGCCCGACGGCGTGCCGAAGAGGTACACGTACTCCTCGTCGCGGGTGAAAGCGCCGAGCTGGAAGGGATGCTCGCGCGGCCGGTCGAACCGGCCGAGCTGCCGGCGCTCGTTGGGCCAGCGCGCGGTGTCGGGCTTGCGCCAGGTCCGCCCGTTGTCCTCGGACACCGCGATGCCGGCGTGGTTGGTGTGCCAGTGGCCGGGGTCGCCCCAGCTCTGCACCGACATGTAGGACAGGTAGTTCACCCCGTCGACCGCGATGCCCGAAGTCGGGATGACGGTGTTCTCGTGGTCGCGATCGGGCGCCCGCTCGATCGCCTGGGCAGCGGCGCCATCCCTGCGCCGGGCCAACGGTTCGAGCAGGATGCCCTGGTCGAGATGGGTGCTGGTGGAGCGGGCCACGAAGTTGCAGCGCCAGTCCGCGTACGCGGGTCCCGCGCCGTTGCCGCCCCAGTCCCGGCCGTAGCTGTCGCCGAACGCGAGCAGCACCTCACCCGGCCTGTTCTCCCAGATGATGCCCAGATCCGTGCCGTAGACGCCGAAACCGCTGCCGGTGCGGTTCACCGATTCCTCGCCGGTGACCATCCCGATCGGCGTCACCTCCAGCACGCGCACCATGTCCCCGACCTTACGGCGCGATGACCGTTGAGGCAGGGCGAGCCGCGTGGCGGGCTGAACGTTGCGGGGCGGGCTACCGTGGCCGCCAGGAGTTCCCTGATGTCGGGCGGAGTGGAGTGGCCTCGTGGTAGCGCAGTCGGTCGATGTGGTCGTGGTCGGGATGGGACCGGGCGGCGAGGACGTCGCCAGCAAACTGGCCGTTGCCGGGCTCAGCGTGGTCGGCGTCGACCAGCGGCTGCTCGGCGGTGAGTGCCCCTACTTCGGCTGTGTGCCGAGCAAGATGATGATCAGGGCGGCCGACGCGCTCGCCGAGGGCCGTCGCGTCAACGGCCTCGCAGGCGGCAGCACCCTCACCCCGGACTTCACCCCGGTCGCCAAGCGGATCCGGCAGGAGGCCACCGACGACTGGGACGACACCGTCGCCGTCGAACGGTTCCAGAGCAAGGGCGGGGTGTTCGTCCGCGGCCACGGCGTCATCACCGGGCCGAACACGGTCACCGTCAACGGGGACGACTACATCGCGCGGCGCGGCATCGTGCTCAACACCGGCACCGAGCCGAGCATCCCGCCGATCGCCGGCCTTGCCGACACGCCCTACTGGACCAACCGGGACGCGATGCGACTGGAGACGCTGCCCGCCTCGGTCGCGGTCCTCGGCGGCGGCGCGATCGGCGCCGAGCTGAGCCAGATGTTCGCCCGCTTCGGTGTCAAGGTCACCGTCATCGAGGGCGCGCCTCGGCTGCTGCACCTGGAGGAACCGGAGTCCAGCGAGCTGATCGAGGCGGCCTTCCGCGAGGAGGGCATCGCCGTGCACACCGGCGCCATGGCCACCGCGGTCAGCCATGACGCGGGCGGGTTCGCCGTGACTCTGGACAACGGGGTCCAGGTGCGGGCCGAGCGGCTGCTGGTCGCGTCCGGCCGGCGCACCAACCTCACCGGGATCGGACTGGCGGCGGTCGGGCTCGACGACAACGTGCGTTTCCTCGACGCGGACGAGCACATGCGCGTCGCTGAGGGCGTGTGGGCCGTCGGCGACATCGTCGGCAAGGGCGGGTTCACCCACATGTCCATGTACCAGGCCGGAGTCGCCATTCGGGACATCCTCGGCCAGGAGGGGCCGCCCGCCCGCTATCACGCGGTGCCGCACGTGACGTTCACCGATCCCGAGGTCGGTTCGGTCGGGTTGACCGAGGCGCAGGCTCGGGCGCAGGGGATCGCGGTGCGGGTCGGCTGTCAGGACATCCCGGCGTCGAGTCGCGGCTGGATCCACAAGCTGGGCAACTCCGGCATCATCAAGCTGGTCGCGGACGAGGACCGGGGCGTGCTGGTCGGCGCGACATCGGTCGGCCCGAACGGCGGCGAGGTGCTCTCCGCACTGGTGCTGGCCGTGCACGCGGCCGTGCCGGTGGCCAAGTTCCGCGAGATGATCTTCGCCTACCCGACCTTCCACCGCGCCATCGAGGCCGCGCTCGACGACCTGATGAGCTGAAACGGCTGTGGGCCCGGTGTTCCCGGGCCCACACCGCGTCGTCTCAGCCGGTGGCGCGGCTGGTGCCGAACATCTCGTCCAGGGTGACCGGGGTCAGCCGGCGCTGCTTGATCAGGTCCAGGATCTGCGGGAACAGGCCGAGCACCGTGGGGTGGTTGGCGTGGCCGAGCATGATCACGCCCGGCTTGAGGTACTGCTGCGCCATCTGCATCAGGAACTCCGGCGTGATCACCTCCGAGTCCGAATAGGACCCGTTCCACAGCACCGTGCGGGTGTAGCCGAGGCCGGCCGCGAGACCGTCAACGTGCGCGTTGTGGAAGCCGAACGGCGGGCGGTAGTACGGCCGGGTGGTGATGCCGAAGTTCTGCTGCACCCACTCTTCGTTGTGTTCGAGCTCGGTGGTGATCTGCGCGTCGGTCATCTTGGTCAGATCGTGGTGGCTGAACGTGTGATTGATGATCTGGACCTGCTCGCGTTCCAGCAGCGGCTTGATCAGGTCCGCGTGCGGTGCCCACTCCTTGCCGTACGTGCCGTTCGGGCTGAAGGTCAGGTGGATGCCGGACCGCTTGGCGAACTCGACGTAACCGGCGACGCAGTCGGCGTTGTAGCCGTCGTCGACGGTGAGCACGATCTTGTTGCTGTTCGGGATCCCGTGATCGATCTTCTGGCTGGGGCCGGGGTGTGGTGGAGGGATCGGTGGCAGCGGGGGCGGGGGCGAGTCCGAACTGGCCGACCCGCTGTTCGAGGTCGGCGGATCGGCAGCGGGGTTGCTGGCATCGCTTGAGCTGCCGCAACCGGCAACGGTGACGGCAAGGCCGACGGTCAACATCCCCATGAACGTACGGCGGTCATAATTCTCGGCAGGGCATCGCACGGCCGGAACATTAGAGGACTATCACCTTTACCCGACTATTACGCCATTCCTGTTAATGGGGGACCCCGGGCATTTTTGGGCCTTTTTCTCGCTGTGGGTAAGCGATTCTAGCCCAGCGTCATTGGTTTTACGAGGTTGTAGACGCCGAATTGACCCAGACACGCCAGGTGATGGGAATTACATTTACGGCCGCAGTCCTGCCAATACCACGGCCAGAGTGAGGTCGCGATCGCCGCCCATTCTGCGCATCTCGGTGATGCCCGCCATCAGCGCCTTCGCGTCCGACGCGGTGAGGCCCGCGCGCACCGCGCCGACCTCCTGGGCGCGCTTGAGCAGCACGCCAAGTGAATCGCGCATCTGGGCCGCGAGGTCGCCGACCCGCTCGTCGAACCGGAAGCCGGCCGAGATCATCGCCTCGTGCACGCCCTTGCTGGTCTCGGCCTGATCGACGATGTCCACGAAGTACTCGAAGAACGCCGCACCCGGATCGGCCGCGTCGGCCATGCTCCGCGCCTTGTCGATCATGTCCTGGATGCGCTGCCGCATGATCGCCTCGAACAGCGCTTCCTTGGTGGGGAAGTGCCGGTACACGGTGCCGACCCCGACGCCTGCGCGTTCGGCGATCGCGTCGATCGGTACGGACATGCCCTCGGCCAGGAACATCTCGTTCGCCACGTCGAGCACGCGGGCCCGGTTGCGCCGCGCGTCCGCGCGCAGTGGCTTGTCCTCGGTCGGCTCCCGGGTGGAGTTGCTCGGCACGCTGCCTCCTTGTCCGGGGTCCTCCGCTGGCGGATCGATCGTAGCTGGTCGTCGGGTGTTCGTTGACAAACGGAACCATGCCTCCGTATCGTGGTCAATCGGAACCACGGTTCCGATTCTACCGTCGGTGCAGGCAGCAGAGCTAGGGGAACTCCGATGACAACCGAGACGGTGCGCACACCGCGCCAGGCGTTCGACGAACTGATCCGCTCCACCACCAGCGGCGACTGGGAGGCCTTCGTCGCCCTCTACCCCGACGACGCGGTCATCGAGATGCCGTTCGCGCCGCCCGGTGTGCCGGCGGTGTCCGACGGCGCGTCCCTGCGCGAGCGGATCATCGGCATGATGACGCGAGGCCGGCCCTACGATTTCGACGCCGCCGACAACGTGGTCGTGCACGAGACGACCGACCCCGAGGTGATCGTCGCCGAGTACACCCTGCGCGGCACGATCGCCGCGACCGGCGCGCCGCTGGCCCTGAGCTACGCCATGGTGATCACCGTGCGCGACGGGCGGATCGTGCACAGCCGCGACTACGCCAACCCGCTGGCCTCCGCCGCCGCGCTGGGCCGACTGCCCGAGGTCGTCGCCGCCTACCAGGCCGAAAACGGTGCGGCGTGACGATACTGGTCACCGGGGCGACCGGCTACACCGGACGCGAGATCGTGCGGTTGCTCGGCGACCGAGACGTGCCCTTCCGAGCGGCGAGCCGGACCACCGGGTTCGACTGGACCGAACCCGGCACATTCGAGTCCGCATTGGACGGTGTACGCGCGGTGTACCTGTTGCCGCCGCCAGGGGTTCGCGGTCGGCTGCCGTTGCTTGCCCCGTTCCTCGCGGCCGCCAGGGAGGCCGGGGTGCGTCGGCTGGTGCCGCTCAGCACGTCCGTCGAGGACGTGCCCGGTCAGGCCGAGTTCCACCAGGCCGTGCTCGACGCCGCGCCGGAGTACGCGATCCTGCGGCCGTCCTGGTTCATGCAGAACTTCATCGGCGCGCACCCGAGCGCGCGCGGCATCCGCGAACGCGGCGAGATCGTCAGCTCGACCGGGGAGGGACGGCTGGGCTTCGTGCACACCGACGACATCGCCGCCGTCGCGGTCGAAGCCCTGCTCGCCGAACAGCCGCCGAACCGCGACTATCTGATCACCGGCCCGGAAGCGCTGAGCTACCGCGACATCGCCAAGCTCGTCGATGAGGTCGCTGGCTATCCGGTGCGGTTCGTGCCGCTCGGCCCGGACGAGGGCCGGGCCCGGTGGGAGGCGGCGGGCATGCCGCCCGAGGTCGCGAGCTACGCCGTCGACCTCGACCAGCGGATCGCGGCCGGCCTTGAGGATCGGGTCAGCAGCACCGTCGCCGACCTCACCGGCCGCCCGGCCCGCTCCTTCCGCGAGTTCGCCCGGGCGCACCGAAACCACTGGCAGCACAGGGAAGGATCACCGTCGTGACCCACGAGTACCGCCTGCTCGGCCGCACCGGGCTGCGGGTGTCCCGGCTGGCGCTGGGCACCATGACCTTCGGCGAGCAGCGAGTCGGTTCGCACGACTGGGGTTCGGACGAGGCCACCGCGCGCGCCGTGTTCGACCGCTACCTGGACTGGGGCGGCAACTTCGTCGACACCGCGAACACCTACACCGGCGGGCGCAGCGAGGAACTGCTCGGCCGGTTCATCGCCGAGACCGGCTCCCGCGATCGGCTCGTGCTGGCCACCAAGTTCACCATGCCCATCGGCCGCGCCAACCCGAACCTGGCCGGCAACGGGCGCAAGAACATCATGGCCTCGCTGGACGCGTCGCTGCGCAGGCTCGGCACCGACTACGTCGACCTGTACTGGCTGCACATGTGGGACCAGTTGACTCCGGTCGAGGAGGTGATGTCCACTTTCGACACTTTGGTGCGCAGCGGCAAGGTGCGCGCCGTCGGCCTGTCCAACACGCCGGCCTGGTACCTCACCAAGGCGCAGCTGATCGCCGAACACCGTGGCTGGGAACGCATTGCCGCACTACAGCTGGAGTATTCGCTGGCCCAGCGGGCGATCGAACGCGAACACCTCCCGGCCGCGGTCGAACTCGGCATGAACATCGTGCCGTGGTCGCCGCTGGCGCACGGGTTCCTCACCGGCAAGTACACCCGCGACGACGCCGGCCCCAGCGGGGAGGGCCGGATCGGCGCGCTGCGTGATCTCGGGTTCTACCGAGCCCCGGACGACGGGGACTGGGCGGTGCTGGACGCGGTGCGCGACATCGCCAAGGAAACCGACCGCAGCCTCGCGCAGGTCGCGCTGAACTGGGTGACCAACCGACCGGGCGTGGCCGCCACCCTGGTCGGCGCGCGGACCGTCGAGCAACTCGAGGACAACCTGACCGCGCTGGACTTCGACCTGTCGACGGAGCAGACCGCGCGGCTGACCGAACTCAGCGACTTCGACCACGGCTACCCGTACTCGATGTTCAACTACCAGGCCGTCGGGCGGGACTACTCCGTTTCCACCTGAGCGCATGAAGCAGGCCCGGTCACCTCGCGGTGACCGGGCCCGGTTCGTTGGCTAGCGGATCAGCCGATCCGGTAGCTGTAGGGCAGCGCAACCAACTCGTTCGCGTTGGGCTCGGAGTTGGCGTTGTCGGTGAAGTTGATCGCATTGGTTTCCGCCGTGCTCGTGGCAAGGAACTGATCCACGTAGGCGGTGCCGCTCACCACGGTGCCGGGCTGGCCGGTTGGGGTGATGGTGACCGGGATGTTCACCGTCTGACCGGGATTGACCGTGACGATGGTGAAGCTCGTCGCCGGGGTGACCGAGGTCGCCCAGAGGTCGGTCGCGGTCGAGCTGACGGCGGGGTCGAAGCCCTTGGTCAGCGCGTAGAAGGAGAAGTTCGCGGTACCGGCGGGCCAACCGTTCGGGCCGGACGGACCGACCTCGGCCGGGTCGGCGGCCCAGCCGCCGGAGGGCAGCGGGTTGCCGAAGGTCGCGCCGAACGCGGTCTTGCCGCTGACCAGCGGCGGCAGGTCCGGGTCACCGGCGAAGGGGCCGTAGTCGAACGAGACCGGCACGGTCGCGTTGGCGACGACGGCCGCACCGACGGTCTCGGACGGGACCAGCCAGGCCGGCGTCGGGTTCCCGCCGGGGAAGGGCAGCGCGACGTTGCTGGTCGGCGAGATCCCGGCCAGCGTCAGGTTGGTCAGGCCCGAGGTGCGGGCGTCGACGAAGATGTCCTGCGGCTCAGTGCCCGTGTTGTGCACCGCGACCGGCACGGTCACCGGCTTGCCGGCCGGCAGTGTGGTGGCCGCGCTGTTGGGCAGGCCCTGCGCGGTGACGTTCACCTTGTTGAAGGTGAGCGCGCCGGTGTAGGGCTGGGACAGCTCGTCACCGACGATCGCCCCGACGAAGTTGATCGCCAGCGTCCACCGACCGGGCTGCGGGTTGCGCGCGTAGAGGTCGGTCTGCAGGACGTTGTGCTGGGTCGCGTTGCGGGCGGCCGGGTCGTAGGCGGTGGTGACCACGTCGGAGCCGGTCGCGACGACGTTGCCGCGCGGGTTGATCAGGAACGCGATCACGTTGTCGCCGAGGTCGTTGGTCAGGTCCACATTGGCGTCAAGGTCCTTCTTACCGGCCGGGACGTCGATCTGGTAGAAGCTCTCCTGGCCGAGGTCGGACTGGCGACCGTTGCCACCGGTGAGGGTGCCGGCGAAGGCACCGCTACCCGATGCGGAGACCAGGCCGCGCAGGACGACCGGCACCGAGGTCTGGCCGCCCGCGCCCGCGTCGAGCACCACCGAGGCGGAGGCGTCGCCAGGGGTGGCCGGGGTCTGCTCGGTGACCGTCACCTGGCTGGTCTGGCCGGGAGCCAGGTGCAGCACGGACGGGCTGACCGAACCGGAGGCCGTGGTGTTCTGGGTGTCGGCCTCGAACTTGACCGTGCCGGTGGTGCCACCACTCGCGGTGCCGCGGCTGTAGATCTCCGCGGTCCACTTGCCCGCGGCCGGGAAGCGGACATCCACGTTGCCGTAGTTGCCGACGCCCTGCGGCAGCGAGTGCGCCGCGAACTTGCCGGTCGGGTCGATCAGGATCAGCCGGACGCGCGCGTTGAGGCTGGCGCTCGGGTTGCCCGGGTAGGCGATCGACGCGGAAAGCCGGTCGGTGCCGGCAGGCACGTTGAAGGTGAGCGTGCCGTAGTTGTTGGCTACCCCGGACCAGTCGGCGAAGTGCGGACTGGCCGTATCGGACAGTGTCACGCTGCCGGTCTGCTTGTTGCCCTGCGCACCGAAGCCGCGACCGGAGAGGTTGACCGTCTGGGCCGCCGCCCCGGTGTTGGTCACGTTCAGCTTGAACTGCTTGGTCGAGCCGGCCGGACCGGACGCGTCCAGCTGGCTCTGGCTGACCAGCAGGGTCGAGCCGACCGCCTTGGGCGCGCCGTTGTTGTCGTGAATGGACAGCGCGGCCTCGACCGCCTTGTACGAGTCGAGCAGGCCGGAGCCCTGCTCGGCACCGGGCTCGGTCAGGTCGTCCGCGGTGCTGGTCAGGATCTGCTTGACCGTGGCTGGCGAGGGGGTCGCACCGTTGTGGGCCTGGCGGTAGGCCTGGATGACCAGGGCGGCAGCGCCCGCGGTGAGCGGCGAGGACTCACTGGTGCCACCGCTGCGTTCCACATCGGACGGTTTGCCGTTGAAGTTGGTGCAGTCGATGTAGACGGCGGTCGGGGTGCACAGCGCGAAGCTGCTGTCGCCGGGCGCCAACAGGTTCAGCGTGGTGCCGTTCTGGGTCACGCCCGACGAGGACAGCGAGCTGACGTTGTCGTTGAGCCAGCCGTTGATCGGGAAGTTGTCGGCTGCGCCATAGTCCGTCTGCGCGTACCAGCGGAACGTGGTGGACGCGCCTGCCGAGATCACGGCCGGGTCGGTGGACGGGCTGCCCTGGGTACCGGTGGTGCCCGCGTCGCCACTGGACGCGACGACCGTGACGCCCTCGGCGACCGCCATGTCGTCGAACAGCTTCACCGCGTCGGCGGCATTGCTGTCACCGAAGGGGTTGTAGCCGAAGGACTGGTTGATGACGTTGACGTGGTCGGTGTTCACCGCGTAGTCGATCGACTGCAGAATCGCCGACGTTGTCGAGGTGTTGGCGTTGCCGAACACCTTGAACCCGTAGAGCGACGAGCCAGGAGCGACGCCCTCGATGCGGATGTCGCACGGGGTGGGCAGCGGGTGGGCACCGAAGTTCTGCACGTTGTAGACCTGCCGGCCCTGCGCAGCGATCGCGCTCGCGTCGAGGAACGCCTCGCCGGCCGCGGTCGGCGCGTTCGGACCGTCGCCGGTGAAGTCCTTGTAGTCGGCGAAGACGTGGCTGCCGTCGGCCCGGATGAAGTCCGGGTTGTTGATGTCGATGCCCTCGGCGATGTAGGCGACCTTCACGCCGGAACCGGTGAACCCGAGCGAACGCGCGGTCTTGGCGTTCGGGTCGTCGGAGGCGGTGTGGGTGTCGGGAAGGGCCTCGGGCTCCAGCATGGTTTTGCCGGGGGCCGGGCAGGTGCCGGCCGGCGCGGTGGTGTCGGCGCCGGAGGAACTCGCGCCGGGCTGGGTCGCCGGCGACTCCTTGATCACCGAGTCGGGCAGCACGGCCGACACGTTCGGGTTGGCGGCGAGCCTGCTCGCCTCGCCCGAGGACACGGTGGCCGAGATGGCGTCCGCGACGTGATAGCTGCGCACGTTCTTGGCGTGCACTTGGGACAGTTCGTTCACCAGCGGGGTCTGGCTGCCGGTGATGGCGTTGTTCCGGGTGGTCGCGGCCTGGGTGTTGACTGCCTGCGCCGCGGGCTGGTTCTTCAGCAGCACGATGACCGGGGTGTTCACGTTCTGCGCGAGGTCGTTGGCCTGCTGCGCGGTCAACGGCGTCTGGCCGGGATTCGCGGTGGGCGCCGCGGTGGCGCTGAACGGCTGCACCACCGCTAAGACCGCGACGGCGGCCGTGGCCGCCGCGAGGGCTAGCGTGTTCTTGCGTTGCATTGCTTTCCTCCTGGTGATACAGCCGGGTCCTCGGCCGCATCATGGACTGACACCCATGCAGGCCGGCAGCCGTGGCGCAACGCACCACGGCTGCGGCAGACAGGCCCTGTGTCCCCCGACACCATGCCGAATCGGCACGCTAACAGAACTGAGGCGTCCCCGAGTAGCGACCTTGGAACGTTATCGATCCCTGGGAAAGATAATTCGTTTCAGCTGGTGCCCGGTTCGGTCGCGGGTTCAGGTTTTGTCGAGGTCTCGCTGTCCGGTTCGGCCGTTTGCGTGATCTCGTAGCTCGGGTTGGCCATCATCAGGTCGTCGGTGTCGCGCTGGAGCCGGACCCGGCCGTGCAACCGCAGGCACACGCCGGCCTCGATGTCCGGATGGTCGCCGGTCAGTTCGACCAACAGGCTGCCGGTCTCCTCCTGCAACTCGCCGGTCAACACGGTCCGGCCGCGCCGGTGCTCCAGGTTGATCTCGTGCAACCGGCCCTCGACGACGGCGTTCTGGCCGGGGAACAGTGCGCCGATCGGGGTCGTGCCGGGGACCGGCTTGGGCTGGTTGTGCTCGACCAAATCGCTCGGCGCGTCGCCGGCCAGTCGGTTGACCAGCCGCTCGAACGCCTCGGTGAACCGTTCCTCCGGCAGGTCCGGGAACGCGGCCCTGATCCTGGACTGGACGTCGTAGGGCACGATCGTCGCCGCGGCCTGCGGGATGCGGCTGATCACGCGGGCGATCCGGTCGGCGGTGCGGTCGTGCAGCAGTCGGCCCAGCAGCGGGGCGTAGCTGCGGCGGGGGAGCAGCACGGTCACGCCGGTCGACTGGTCCTGCACGGCCTCGAACACCAGTTCCTGCGCGGCCCTGGTGATCCGCCGGTCCGGGCAGTCGATCACCTTCAGCGTGACGTTGATGTCCAGGTCGGCCCAGCGGCGGCGGAGCCGGTCGGCGTGCGCCTCGTCCACCATGAAGTGCACCGCCTTCATCTCCGACCCGCGCAGCCCGCGCCCGTAGCGCAGCGCCTCCAGCACGGCGAGGTCGAGGTTGCTGACGAAGACGAAGACCTTGTGGTGCGCGAAGTTCGGGGTCTTGGCCTGCCGGGCGCGTACCCGGTCCAGGATGGCCGACTCGGTGCGGTACTCGCGGTTGAGTCGGATCAGGGTGAACACCAGCAGCGGGAACACGATCACGATCAGCCAGGCGCCCTCGGTGAACTTGGTGATCGCGAAGATCAGCACGACGACGGTGGACACGATGCCCGCCGAGAGGTTGATGGCCAGCTTGCGCCGCCAACCGCGCGTCCGGTGCGTCAGATGGTGTTTGGTCATGCCGTAGCCGGCCATGGAGAAGCCGGTGAACACGCCGATGGCGTAGAAGGGCACCAGGCTGTTCACGTTGGCCCCGACCACCAGCAGCAGCACGATCGAGAGCACGGTGAGCACGATGATGCCGTTGGAGAACACCAACCGGTGCCCGCGCTTGGTCAGTTGTCGCGGCAGGAACCGGTCCTCGGCCACGAAGCTGGCCAGGAACGGGAAACCGTTGAAGCTGGTGTTGCCGCCCGTGTAGAGGATCAGCGCGGTGGCCAACTGCACGGCCCAGAACATGATCGTGCCGAACAAGCCGCTGCCATAGACCGCGGTGGCCTCCTGGGACAGCACGGACGGGTAGCCGGCCGAGAACGGCGCGGCATGCGTCTTGTACGCGAGGTAGGAGACGCCGCCGACCATGAGACCGAGCAGGGTGGCCATCACGGTGAGCACCTTGCGCGCGTTGAGGCCCTCGGGCTTGCGGAACGCGCTGACCGTGTTGGAGATCGCCTCGACGCCGGTCAGCGAGGAACCGCCGTTGGCGAAGGCCCGCAGCAGCACGAACACGGTGGCGCCCATGACGAAGCCGTTGCCCTGCACCGCGGGTACGGCGCCGGTGTGGTGGATGGAGTCGAGCACCGGCAGGTCGCCGATGATCGACTTGACCACGCCGACGATGATCATCAGCAGGACCAGTGCGACGAAGAGGAACGCCGGCATGGCGAACGGTTTGCCCGCTTCGCGCAGGCCGCGCAGGTTGAGGTAGGCGATGATCAGGACGACGCCGATGGTGATCCCGTTGGTGTAGGGCCCGAGCGCGGGTATCGCCGAGACCACCGCCACGGTGCCGGCCGCGCACTGTACGGCCACCGTGACGATGTAGTCGATCAACAGTGCCGCCGCCGCGATCTGGGCGACTCTCGGTCCGAAGTTGTCCCGTGCGACCACGTAGGAGCCGCCCGCCTTGGTGTAGACCATCACCACCTGGCGGTAGGAGGCCGCGACCAGGACCAGGATCACCAGCACGGCGGCGGTGATCGGCAGCAGCAGGCTGAACGCGGCAAGTCCGGCGTAGGGGAGGAGTTGGACCAGGATCTCCTCGCTGCCGTACGCGGTGGAGGACATCGCGTCCGAGGACAGCACGCCTAGCGCGATCGGGTTGCTCAGCCGCTCGGACTTGAGCTGCTCGTTGATCATGGGCCGGCCGAGAAGCAGCCGTTTGAGCACGTAGCCGACGGACTCCTGCAAGCCCGCCGACTTGGCGCCGCTTCCCTGCGCTACCACTTGATGTCCCCTTCGCGGCCAGATGCCCTGTACTGCGACAACCTTGCCAAGCGATTCGGGCGACTCGCCGGGTCGAGCCCGGAAGTGGACCGGTATTAGCGAAATATTTACGCCTCGGATTCGGGCACCCGCGCTGGTTGACGGCTGTTGTATCGCGATCCGAGAGATCCACTTGGGACGGCGGGGTGTCAACGAGACGTCAAGGCCGCCGTGCACCTGTGCGCCCGTCAACGGGCGCCGCGTCGGCCCTGGTTGTTGGTGAGAAATTCCCCGAATATGAAGCGATATCGCCCGTTGGTCCCAACGTCACCATCTGGACACGGTGCGTCCCATCACCACCGACCTACTGGGAGCATCACAGCCACGCGAACGTTCGCAGCCTTGCGCGGCCCCGAGTTGAGGAAGGACCCGGATGTCATCGGCTGGACCACCGGCGAACTTCCTGGTCGCCCTACTGCGACGCGGCGCACCGGTCATCGCGGACATTCCGACCGACCTCCCCGACGAGGCGACCGACCCGGACCCGGTGCCCGGCTGGCAGCGCATCTCGGTGATCGCCGCCAACGGTCAGGGCGCGGACAAGGACTCGCTGCTGGTTCGTGCGTGTCGCTACGTGGTCCTGGTGCCGCTGGTCTACCGGATCCTGGGCATGCCGGTCGCGCTGCTCGCGCTGATCGCGGCGGGCGGGGCCGGTATCGACACCGTCGCGGTGGCCACCATCCTGCTGGTGCTGGCCAACCTGGCCGGCGTGATCTGGGTGTTGCGGGTGTCCGGTTTCCGCCGCACCATCGCGGGTTGGTTCATGTTCACCGACGCCACCCTGGCCATCGCCGCGAACATGGTGGCCAGCGCGGTGTCCACCCGCTCCGACTACTTCCCGGCCATCGGCATGTCCTGGGACTACCTGCTCGGCTCGATCGCGCTGTGGACCCTGGTCTGGGGTGTGCCGGCCGCGCTCGGACTCTGGCTGGTCAGCTTTCCGCTCCAGGTCGGCATGGCCTACCTCTCCGGCTTCGACCGGCCGACCACCTCGCTGCTGGTCGGCGACATCGGCAGGGCCCTGGAAGGGCTGGCGGTCATCGCCACCGCGCTGGTCGCGCTGATGCTGGTCGGCATCGGCACCCGGCTCGCCCTCGGCGTCGGCATCCGGCGCGGTCGCGCCGCCGAGAACGCGCGGATCAACCGCGATCTGCACGACGGCGTGCTCCAGGTGCTGGAGGCGATGGCACTGCCGATACCGGCCGACGGCGAATCCGCCGCGCAGCGGCTGGTGGAGTTCCGGTCGATCGCGCGGGCTCAGGCCATGGACCTGCGCAAGGCCCTGGACCGGCCTGCTGAGGCCGGGACGAAAGTGCTCAGTGAGGACCTCGCCGGTCTCGCCGCCGAGATGACCAGGGAAGGCCTGCGCGCGCAGTTGGTGTTCGCCGACATCGACGACGGCGAACTGTCCGAGGCCCGCCGGGTCGCGGTCCGTGACGCCGTGCGCGAGGCGTTACGCAACACCATGAAGCACGCCGGCATCCGCGAGGTCGTGCTGCGGGTCGAACAGCGCGATGACGGCATCGCGGTGATCGCCCGCGATCACGGCACCGGCTTCGACGCGGCCACCGTGCCGGCCGGCTTCGGCATCACCAACTCGATCACCGCGCGCCTCGTCGAGGTCGGCGGCAGCGCCAAGATCGAGTCCGCGCCCGGCAAGGGCACCAGGGTCACGATGTGGGTGCCCCTGTGAAACGGATCCTGCTCGTCCTTGTGCTGCTCGTGTTCGGTCTGCCGATCGTGCCGGCCGCGGCCGATCCCCAGTGCGCGGCGCCGACCGGCGTGTACACCGGCCCGGTGCCGTGGGCGCAGATGCTGCTCACCCCGGCCAAGGTGTGGTCGCTGTCCAACGGCTCCGGCGTGCAGGTCGCGGTGCTGGGCACCGGGGTCGACCCCGGCAACGCCCAGTTCGCGGCGGGCCAGGTGCTGCCCGAGATCGATTTGCTCGGCGGGGCGCCCGCCGCGCCCGACTGCGACGGGCAGGGCACGTTCGCGGCCGGCATCGTCGCCGCCCAGGCCAATCCGGGCACCAGCTTCGCAGGCCTCGCCCCTGGCGCGCGCATCCTGCCGGTCCGCTACACCGCGACCGCCGCCCCGGCGGGCGGCGCCGACCCGAACCTGCTGGCCACCGCGATCGACCGGGCGGTCAAGGCGGGGGCCGGGGTCATCCTGATCATGGTGCCGGCCGCCACCGACAGCAACACCCTGCAACTGGCCGTGCAGAACGCGACCGCAATGGGCGACGTGGTGATCTCGCCCGCCGTCGGCGGATCGCCCAACGCGACCAGCTACCCGACCGCGACCCCCGGCGTGATCGGCGTCGGCGCGCTCGGCCAGACCGGCTTCGCCGTGCAGGCCGAGTCCGGCACCTACATCGCGCTCGCCGCGCCGGCCGCGAACCTGGTTGGTACCGCGCCGGGTGCCCGAGGCCAACTCGGCCAGCACTGGCCGGTCACCGGACCCGCGTACGCGGCCGCCTACGTGGCGGGCTCCGTCGCCCTGCTGCGTTCCTCCAAGCCGGGGTTGGACCCCGAGCAGATCACCACCCGCCTCATTCTCACCGCCAGCCACAACGGCGGCGTCGGGTACAGCCCGCAACTGGGCTGGGGCGTCGTCGACCCGGACAAGGCGATGACCGCGAACCTGCCGCCGGACGCGATCGCGCCGACCATCGGCGGCACGCCGGGCACCACCACCAGTCCTGCCGCGACCGCGGCCCCGCACGGCCAGAGCGGGTGGTGGTCGCCGCGCCGGGTCGGACTGTTGCTGCTGCTCGCCGTCGGTCTGGTCGCGGTCGTCCTCGCGGTCCTCGCCACCGTCCGCAGGAGCCGTTCGCGACGTCCGTCGGCGAGCGACGATAAACCCCCGAACTTTCCCCTACATGTCGATTCCAACCGTTGACAGCTAATGCCGGAAGGCACTCGTTCACAGTGATAAAAGGCTGAAGATTAGTCGAAAACAATCGACTAGGGGCAAGCCAAGTCGCACTCTTCTCCGTATTCTAGATAACCGGCCGTAGGCCGAGTATGTAGCGCATCGGGGTCGAAGAGGAGCGCAACGTGATCGAGTTGGGCGGAGTTGGGGCAGCCGGGCCACTGGTCGGGGTCATTGAGGATCATCCGCTTTACCGGAACGCGCTTGTCCAGGTTCTTGAGTCAGCAGTGGATATCCGCCTCGGGGTGGTTGCGGATTCCGTCGCTCGGTTCGCGGCCGGGATTCAGCCGCCCGGCGGGGTGGTCATTCTCGATCTGAAGCTGCGGGGTGTGCGGGACGCCGCCGCGGTACTGGAAATTGTCGGCATGGGGCACCGGGTGCTGGTGGTGTCGGCCCATGCCGGTCAGGACGAAGTCCTCGGCGCGATCGCGGCGGGCGCGCGTGGTTACCTGTCCAAGGATGCGGACGGGGTCGAAATTCTTCGCGGCGTGCGGGAAATCGCCGGCGGTAATTCTTATGTTTCCCCGATGTTGGCCGCGCTGGTACTGGATTCCGAGCACCACAACCCGATCGGCCCGCGCATCGTGCTCTCCGACCGGGAACGGCAGGTGCTCTCGCTGGTCGCGGCCGGTGAGCGGGATGCGGACATCGCCGAGTCCATGTCGATCAGCATTCGCACGGTCCGCTCGTACCTGGACCGGATCAGGGACAAGACGGGCCGGCGCCGCAGGCCCGAACTGACCAGACTGGCCATCGAGGAGGGCATCGCCCACCTGGCGGTCTAAGTGGTCTTCACCGGCAGCGTCACGCGCAGCGTCGCGCCGCCGGTCTCGCTGTTCTGGGCCGACACCGTGCCGCCGTGCCGGTCGGCGATCTCGCTGACCAGGGCGAGGCCAAGGCCGTAGCGGCGGCGCTGTCCGGTCGGCTCGGCCGACGAGGCGAACCGCTCGAACAGGCGGGGCAGCATCTCGGGGTCGATGCCCGCGCCGTCGTCGTGCACGTCGACGACGGCCTTGTTGCCCTCCCGGTCGACCGTGATGGTGACCGTCTCGCGGGCGTGCCGGGTCGCGTTGTCGACAAGGGCCATCAGACCGCGCCGCAGGCCGGCCGCGCTGCCCAGCACGGTCAGCGTCGGCACCCTCGGCTCGCAGCGGATGCGTACCGCGGTGCCCGCGCCTGCCGCGGTCACCTCGCCGGCCAGCGCGACCAGTTCGACCTGCTCGTTCGGCGCCTCGGCCCTGGGGTCGGCGACGAGCAGCAGATCCTCCAGGATGGCGCCCAGGTTGCGCGCGTCCGCCACCAGTCCGTCCACATCGGACTTGAGTGCGGCCGGATCGAGGGGCGCCTTGAGTTGGCGGCGCAGCAGCTGCGCCCTGGTGCTGAGCAGCGTCAACGGGGTGCGCAGCTCGTGGCCCGCGTCGGAGATGAACCGGCGCTGCAACGCGAGCGCCGTGGACAGCGGGCGCACCGCGCGCCTGCCGAGCAGCGCGCCGGCCACCGCCGCGATCAACAGCCCGACCCCGCCGGTGATCAGCAGTGCCTGGATCAGCACGTCGCGCTGGACGTGGTCGGAGCTCAGGTCGAGCGCGGCCTGCACGGTCGCGGCGCCGCGCCGTTCGGTCAGCACCCGGTAGTCGCGTTGGCCCAGCCGCACCTCGGTGGTCTGCTCGACCCCGGTCGCCGTGACCTGTCGCATGGCCGCCTCGTCGGGCAGGCCGCGCGGGGTGTCCGGGGTCAGGTGGGTGCTGGTGGCGTTGCGCACGATCAGCCACACGCCGGCGGGCGGGTCGACCACGTCGATCTCGCGGCTGATCGCGGTGTGCAGCAGGGTGTCGGCGTTGAAGTACTGGCAGTCGACCACCACCAGCACCGCGACCCCGCACATGGCCAGCACGATCACGCCCACGGTCGCCGCGACCTGCGCGGCCAGCTGCAACGCGGTCCGCTGGAGCACGCCGGCGTCCGCGCCGGCCGCGGCATTGCGACGCAGGAGCATCATCATCGCCGTCCCAACTGGTAGCCGAGCCCGCGCACGGTGGCGACCACCCCTCGACCCAGCTTGCGGCGCAGATAGTGCACGTAGGTATCCACCACGATCTCGCTCTCCGCCTCCGCGAACACCAGGCTCAGCAGGTCGCGTCGGCTGAACACCTGGGAAGGACGGCTGGCGAACACGGTGAGCAGCGCACACTCGCGTTCGGAAAGACGCACCGGCGCGGTCGCGCCGGGCGGGGCGTCGACCGGGGTGATCTCTCTGGTCTCGGTGTTGAGCTCCCAGCCGGGCAGCGGCAGCACCCGCGCGGTGTCCAGGTGCCGGCGCCGCAGGGCGCGCAGCCGGGCGCAGAGTTCGTCCACGTCGAATGGCTTGCTCAGGTAGTCCTCGGCGCCGGCATCGAGGCCCTGCACCCGGTCGGCCGGGTTGCCGAGCGCCGAGAGCACCAGTACCGGCGTGGTGATTCCCTTGCCGCGCAACCGGGCCAGCAGGTCGAGCCCGTCGATCGCGGGCAGGCCGCGGTCCAGCACGACGACGTCGTAGTTCTGGGTCAGGCCGAGGTGCAGCCCACGCTGACCGTCCACAGCAGACTCAACCTCGTACCCCTCGTCGGTGAGCAGCCGGGTCAGCATGTCCGCGAGCGCGATGTCGTCCTCGACGAGCAGCACCCGCGCGATCGCCATCATCGTGCTCTCGGTCATTGCCTGATCCCTCGTCTCGAAGCCACAGCGTGCGCACAGTTTCTCTCAGGATGCCCCAAGGTTCAGCGATGACACTGATACCCATGGACAGCATGCAACGCCGCCGGATCGAGGACCGTACCCGAGGACGGCACCGGGTGCGAGTGGTGACCGCGATCGCCGCCATCGGCTCCGGGGTACTGGCCACCGTACTCAGCCTGCTGCTGACCGGCACCGCCGCGACCGCCGCGACCACCAACACGTCGACGTCGAACACCTCCGGCGACACCGCGACCCAGAACACCCAGAGTAATTCCGACCAGCTCCAGGCGCCGACCACGACGCCGGCGCAGACCGACATCGGCGGGGGTCACGGTTCGTCGGGTGGCTCATGACCGCGTCGAGCACGAGCACGGCGCTGGGCACCACCGCCCTGCTCGTGCTCACCGAGGCCGACGCCCTCGACGAGGGCACCCGGCTGTTGACCGAGGAACTGGCCGCGATCGACGCGGCCGCGAGCCGGTTTCGCGCTGATTCCGAGCTTTCCCAGCTGCCCGAGGGTCGCGCCACCCCGATCAGTCCGCTGCTGGCCGAGGCGCTCGCGGTCGCGTTGCGCGCGGCCCGGCTCACCGGCGGCATCGTCGATCCGACCGTGGCCGACGCGGTGTGCGGCCTCGGCTACGACCGCGACTTCGCCGAACTCGTCGACGGGCCGATCACCACCGCGCCCGCGCCCGGTTGGTGGCGGATCATGCT
Source organism: Pseudonocardiaceae bacterium (assembly GCA_036500685.1). GTDB lineage: Bacteria > Actinomycetota > Actinomycetes > Mycobacteriales > Pseudonocardiaceae > CAJCJE01. The sequence goes on from DASYBO010000234.1 coordinate 22,894, forward strand.
GGACTTCGCAGCGCGTACGGTGCTGGTGCCGCGCGGCGTGCACATCGACCTCGGCGCGACCGCCAAGGCCCTCGCCGCGGACCGCGCCGCTGCCCGGATCGGCGTAGCGCTGCACTGCGGGGTGCTGGTCAGCCTGGGTGGCGACGTGGCAACGCACGGCACCGCGCCCGAGGGCGGTTGGCGGCTGGGTATCGGCGACGACCACCGTGCCGCCGTCACCGAACCGGACACCATGATCACCATCGCCGGTGGCGGCCTCGCCACCTCCAGCACCACTTGCCGACGCTGGCGCCGCGCGAACCGGGAGCTGCACCACATCGTCGACCCGCGCACCGGCGACCTGCCGCTGACCCGCTGGCGCACGGTCAGCGTGGCCGCGGCCAACTGCGTCGACGCGAACACCGCGAGCACCGCCGCCATCGTCCTTGGCGAGGACGCCCCGGCCTGGCTGATCGCGCGCGGCCTTCCGGCCCGCCTCGTCGACCTCGACGGCGCGGTGCGCACGGTCGCGGGCTGGCCATCGGACGACCTGGCCGGTGCGGCGTGAACACGCAGGCCCTCTGGTATCTGAGTCGCGGCACCGGCATCGTGGCGCTGCTGCTGCTCACCGGAGCCGTCGTGCTGGGCATGCTGAACAGCGGCCGGTTGGCGACCGAACGCTGGCCCAGGTTCGCCGTAGGTGCCATTCACCGCAACGTCAGCCTGCTGTCCCTGGTCTTCCTGGTGATCCACATCGTCAGCTCGATCGTCGACCCGTACGCGGGCATCCGTTGGCTCGACGCGGTCATGCCGTTCGTGTCGTCCTATCGGTCGTTCTGGCTCGGGCTCGGCGCGCTCTCCGGTGACCTGATGCTCGCCGTGCTGGTCACCAGCCTGCTCAGGCCGAGGATCGGCTACCGGGTGTGGCGCGCGGTGCACTGGCTCAGCTATGTGGTGTGGCCGATCGCGCTGATCCACGGCATCGGCACCGGCACGACCGACGACCACGTGGTGTGGGTGCTGGTCTGCGACGTCGGCTGCGCGCTGGCTGTGCTGGTCGCGCTGTGGTGGCGGCTCGGCGCCACGCACGCGGACACCGAGGCGAGGGCCCGATGACCCGCGTGGCACCCGCGACCGTCCGGCTGCTGGCAGGCTGGCGAGCGACCGGCCGACCCGCCGACTTCGCCGAACACCTCGACCGGTACGGCCCGCTGCCGCTGAGCGAGCCGCTGATCGACCGGGTCGCCGCGGCCCGCCTGGTTGGCAGGGGCGGCGCGGGTTTCCCGACCGCGGTGAAGCTGCGCGCGGTCGCGGCAGGACGGCGCAACGGCGTCGTGGTGGCGAACGGCTGCGAGAGCGAACCGGCCAGCCGCAAGGACAACGTGCTGCTCTCCGTCGCCCCGCACCTGGTTTTCGACGGCGCCCAGCTCGCCGCGCGAGCGGTCGGCGCCACATCGGTGCTGCTCTGCGTGCACCAGGACGATCCGCTCGCCGCGACCGTCGCGACCGCATTGGCCCAACGGCGTGGTGACCCGGTGCCGACCCAGATCGTCGAGGTACCAGCGCGGTTCGTGGCCAGCGAGGAGTCCGCGCTGGTCAACTTCATCAACACCGGCCTGGCCAAACCGACCACCAAGCCACCGCGCCCCTACGAACGGGGCGTGCGCGGCAGGCCGACGCTGGTCGACAACGTCGAAACCTTGGCCAACCTGGCGCTGATCGCCCGCGACGGCGAAGCCGCGAACAGCAAGCTGGTCACCGTCGGCGGCGCGGTGCGCGGCGCCGGGGTGCATGAGGTCGCGGTGGCTACCAAGCTCCGCGCGGTGTTGGCGACGGCGGGCGGGGAAACCGAGCCACTGCAGGCGGTCCTCGCCGGTGGCTATGGCGGCAGCTGGTTGCCGTATCCCGCAGCGGCGGATCTACCGTTGACGCACAAAGACTTCCGTGGCGTCGGCCTGCTGTTGGCGTTGCCGGCGCGCGCCTGCGGCATCGCGGAGACCGCGGCCATCCTCGGCTATCTGGCTGACGAGTCCGCGCGCCAGTGCGGGCCGTGCATGTTCGGCCTGCCCGCGATCGCGGATGATCTCGCTTTGCTGGCAAGGGGACGCGCGGACAAGTCCACCGTGCGCCGGTTGCGCGGCAGGCTCGGCGTGATCTCCGGCCGTGGCGCGTGCGCGCATCCGGACGGCGCCGTGCGACTTGCCGCGAGCGCGTTACACGTGTTCGAGCGTGACGTGCATACGCACGCGATGGGCCGGCCGTGCGTCTTCGCGGCCGACCGGCCTCGATTCGGGCGGCGGCCGTGACCGAACAGCGACTCAGCGTCGACCCGATCGCCTGCCGCGCGCACGGACTGTGCGCGGAACTCCTGCCCGAACTGGTCGATCTGGACGAATGGGGCTACCCGATCCTGCACGGCGACCGCGTGCCCGCACGGTTGCTCGCGGACGGCCGAACCGCCGTCGTGGCCTGTCCGACGCTGGCCCTGCGGCTACGTGCCGCCGAGTAGTACCCCCCTCCGGTATGCTGGTGCGGTTTGGTGCGGCAGGACGCGTGGAGGACCAATGTGGGGCTACAGCGAGGACAAACCGGGGTACCTGCGGCGACTGCGGCGCATCGAGGGCCAGGTGCGCGGGTTGCAGCGCATGATCGAGAACGACGAGTACTGCATCGACATCCTCACCCAGATCGCCGCGGCGACCAAGGCGCTACAGGCGGTCTCGCTCGGCCTGATCGACCAGCACCTCAACCACTGCGTGAGCGAAGCGGCGGCCGAGGGCGGCGAGATCGCCGAGACCAAGCTGCGTGAGGCCAGCGAAGCCATCGCCCGCCTCGTCAAATCCTGAACCCGCTCAGTTCCGGCCGAGCGCGCTGAGCACCGCGCGCACGTCGCCGCCGGGATCCGTGCCGCGTGGCCGCAGGACCACGGTGTCCGTGCCCGCCGCCCACAACTCCGCCAGCGTCGCGGCCACCTCGTCCGGTGACCCGGCCGCGACCGTCATCCGCGCGGGTTCGGCCCGGTAAAGATCCGACCTGTCCGCGCGGATCTCCGCCACGAACTCGGCCGACCCGTTCACCACCAGGTCGACGAACACGATCAGCTCGTGCCCGGCGCCATCGGCCCGCTCGGCGCGGCCTTCCGCGATGTGCGCCAGCGCGGCACGGATGCCATCGGGTCCGATGCCCTCGGCGAGCACCGTGCCGTCCGCGACCCGGCCGGACAGTCGCAGCGACTTCGGCCGGACCACCCCGGTCACCACCGGCGGCGCCACCGCAGGCTTGTGCACCAGCGTCACGTTGGAGATCCGCACGTAGCGGCCCTCGGTGGTCACGGTCTCGCCGGCCAGCAGCCGGCGGGCCGCGACAACGGTCTCCTCCAGCAGCGTCAACGGCGACTCGACCTTGGCGCCGACCCTGGCCATCCAGCCCTGCCCGCCGTGCCCGATGCCGGCGATCAGCCGGTTCGGGTGCAGTTCGGCCAGCGCGGCCAACTCCATCGCCAGCAGCGCAGGGTTGCGGAACGGCGCGGGTGCGACGCCGATACCGACCCGCAGCCGCTCGGTGACGGCAAGCGCGGTCGCGGCGGTGGCTATCGAGCCGGCCCAGCTCAGATCCTCGACGACCCACAGGTCCTCGACGCTGGTCGCGTCGAGTTCGCGGGCGAAGCCCGGCAGTTCGGTGGTCGGCCGGTCGCGGTCGAACATGACCCCGAGATGGTTCGCGTCGATTGGCATGCCGGCAGGCTATGTCACGATGGGTGATGTGACCGAAGAGCGGCTCCTGCCGGACGACGATGACGAGCAGCCCATCGTGCCTATGCGCGACCTGTCCGCCGAAGAGAATCCCGACGCCCTGCCCGAACCGGTGCTCCAGGAACCGCCTCGACTGCGCATGGTCGGCGGGATCCTGCTGCTGTTCGCCGCGCTCGGCCTGGTTGTCGCGCTGATCATGCCGCTCTACACCGTCAACGTGACCGCCGGTCTCGGCGCTCAGGAACTCGGCAGCGGCTTCGTGGTCACCCTCTGGGGCGCGACCCTGCCGAACGACTCGGGCTTGCCGGACACCGTCCTGCAACTCCACCAGGTGATCAACCTGATCATCGGTGACACGCCGATGTGGGGGATTCCGCTGGTGTTCGTCGCCCTGCTGCTCGCGGCGGCCGGCGGGATCGCGTTGTGGCGGCCGACCGCGCGCTACGCCTCCGGCGCGGCCCTTGGCGCGACCGCGTTGTTGGTGGCGTGCTTCGCCATGCTGGGCGTGTTCCTGAACGCCGCGTTCGATCCCGCGCGGATCGGCGGTGCGGTCGCGTTGGCGATCGGGGCGAGTTTCTGGCTGCTGGTGTTCGCGGTGCTGCTCGCCGTCGCCGGCCTTGCCGCCGTGTTGCTGAGCCGACCGCTCGCGTCGGCGCCGCAGGTGGCACAGGCCGAACGGGAGGAGCCGGAGACCCCGCCGATGGGTTTCCCCGCCCCGGTCGTGCTGCCCGACCTCGACGAGAAATAGGCTCACGGCAACAGCCGCTCAAGCAATGGGATCTTCACAAAGACTGTCCTCGTATGCCCTTGCATGCATCGGCGATCGCTGCTTGCATGCTTCTCACTACCGCACGTGAGAAGGGGGCGGCCTGATGAGTTCGGACCTGCGCACGCAAGCGCTTGCCATGGGCGAGGAACTCAGGCATCTGCGCAGGGAACTGCACCAGATCCCAGAAATCGGCCTGGACCTGCCGCGCACCCAGGAAACCGTGCTCGCCGCCCTGGACGGCCTGCCGCTGGAGATCAGCACCGGCAAGTCCCTCAGCTCGATCACCGCGATACTTCGTGGGACCACATCGGACGGTCCGGTGGTGCTGCTGCGCGGCGACATGGACGCGCTGCCGATCGTCGAAAAGACCGGCCTGCCCTACGCATCGCGGCACGAGGGCGCCATGCACGCCTGCGGGCATGACCTGCACACCGCCGGTCTGGTCGGTGCGGCCCGGCTGCTCTCCGAACGGCGCGCCGAACTGCCCGGCGACGTGGTGTTCATGTTCCAGCCGGGCGAGGAGGGCGCGCACGGCGCGGAGAAGATGATCGAGGAGGGCATCCTCACCGCGGCGGGCCGCAAGGCCGATGCCGCCTACGGCCTGCACGTGGTGTCCTACCGACTGCCCTCCGGCCGCTTCGCCTGCAGGCCGGGGCCGCTGATGTCCGCTTCGGACGGTCTGTTCGTCGACGTGATCGGCAAGGGCGGGCACGGCGCCAAGCCCTACCTCACCCGCGACCCGATGCCCGCCGCCTGCGAGATGGTGCTCGCGCTGCAGACGATGGTGACCCGGCGGTTCAACATCTTCGACCCGGTACTGATCACCGTCGGCCTGATCAACGGCGGCACCAAGCGCAACATCATCCCGGACCGGGTCCGGTTCGAGGCGACCATCCGCACCTACTCGCCGGAGAACCGCGCGCTCGTCAAGCAGCTGTGCGTCGAGGTGCTCAGCGGCATCGCCGCCGCGCACGGCGTTCGGGTCGAGGTCGAGCACGACCCGGAGTACCCGGTGACCGTCAACGACGAGACCGAGGCCGCGTTCGTGGAGCGGACCGTGCGCGACGTGTTCGGAGACGAGCGCTACCAGCACGAAACCACCCCGGAATCACCCTCCGAGGACTTCTCCTTCGTGCTGAACAGCGTGCCCGGCGCGTACCTGTTCCTCGGCGCCTGCGACGCGCAGGACCCGGATGCCGCGCCGAGCAACCATTCCCCGCAGGCGGTGTTCGACGACTCGGTCGTGCCGGCGGGCGCCGCGCTGCTGGCCGAACTCGCCCTGCGCAGGCTCGCCCGCTGACCACAACCGAAAAACGGAGACCAGGAGGGTCGATGCGTCCCTACCACCTCATACCGGTGTTACCGGCGTTGGCGCTGATCGTCATGCCGTTCCTGCCGTTCGTGAACACCAGCGAGCTCTGGTTCGGCCTGCCCAGGATGCTGGTCTGGGGCGGGATCTCCTGTGCCCTGCTGACCCCAGCGCTCTACCTCACCGAGCGTGCGATGCTCAGGAGTCGAGGCGGTGATGACGAAGCATGAACACCGTCCTGACCTTCGCCATTGTCGGCATCGTGATCATCGGGGTCCTCGGATTCGTCAGCAGGCGCAAGCCCGTGCGCGACCTGTCCGAATGGACGGTCGGCGGCCGGCGCTACGGCGCCTACACCATGTGGTTCCTCCAGGCAGGCGAGGTCTTCACCACCTTCACCTTCCTCGGTCTTGCCGGTCTCGCCTTCTCCAACGGCGTCGCGGTCTTCTACTCGCTGCCCTACATCCCGATCGCCTACGCGGTACTGTTCTTCCTCGCCCGTCGCGTGTGGACACTGGGCAAGGCGCGCGGTTACCTGACCCAGGGCGACTTCCTCACCGACCGCTTCGACAGCAAGCTGCTCGGCACGCTGTCCGCGATCATCGGTGTCGTGTTCGTGCTGCCCTACCTGCAACTGCAGATCACCGGCCTCGGCCTGATCGTCAGGCTGCTCACCGGTGATGCCGCGTCGGGCACGTTGAGCATGATCATCGGCTGCGTGTTCCTGATCGCGTTCGTGCTCTGGACCGGGTTGCGCGGCGTCGCGGTCACGTCCTACTTCAAGGACGCGATCATGCTGATCGTGCTGGTGGCACTGTTGATCGCGATTCCGCTGCACTTCGCTGGCGGCATTTCCGGGATCTTCCACCGCATCCAGCAACTACACCCGTCGATGCTGACCGTGCACGCGGGCTCGCACGACACGACCTGGTTCATCACCAACATGTTCGTCAGCGCGATCGGGGTGGCGTTCGTCTGCCTTCCGCACAGCTGGCCGGGCATCTTCGCCGCGCGCAACCCGAAGGCGTTGCGCCGCAACTACATCTTCCTCCCGCTCTACGAACTGACCGTGTTGATCCCGATGGTCATCGGGTTCGCGGCCATCCTGGTGCTCTCGCCCAAGACCAACTCCAACGGCATCCTGCTCACGCTGAGCCAGCACACGCTGCCGACCTGGGTGACCGGACTGGTGGTGGTGGCCGGCACGGCGACCGCGATGGTGCCGGCGGCCGGCATCATCATCGCGATCTCCTCGCTGGTCGCGCGCAACATCGCCAGGGTGCGCAACGAGCGCGGGCAGTTCTGGATCAACCACGGCACGGTGATCGCCGCCGTCGGCCTTTCCCTGCTGCTGGGCATCTTCCTGCCCAACGCGCTTGCCAACCTGCTGTTGCTCACCTATACCGGCCTGGTCCAACTCGCCCCGGCGAACATTCTCGGGATGCTGAACAAGAAACTCGTCGGCAAGGTGCCGGTGATCCTCGGCATGGTGCTCGGCATCGTCGTGGTGATCCTGTTGACCTTCGCGTTCCCGACCCTGTTCGGCACCTTCGACGTGGGCATCGTCGGGCTCGGCGTGAACATCGTGGTGGTCGCGGTCGGCGCGCTGATCGAACGGCTCGCCGGTTCGGCCCCTGCTCAGCGGGAGGAGGAGGCTGTCGCCGCGTGAATCATCGGGATCGGCCCGATCACGCGCTCTCTCGACCAGTGTATACCGGCGAGTATACGCATGGCTCGATGTGTTCGGCATCCGAGCCGTTCCCTGTCCATGGGACGCCGGTTCCGTCGCATTGACTTCTCCCGCGCCGCGCGGTTCCGTGGATGTCGTACCAGGCACAGCCCAGACAATCCATTTAGGACTGAACCCCTCACCGACGGCGCAGGGAGCCTTTGTCGTGTCAACCGAATCCGCTCCGCCGGTCAGCGCGGAGCCGCTGAAGTTCGCCTACTGGGTGCCCAATGTCAGCGGTGGCCTTGTCACCAGCGACATCGAGCAGCGCACCGACTGGAGCTACGAGTACAACCGCGACCTCGCCGTGCTGGCCGAGAACAACGGCTTCGAATACGCGTTGTCCCAGGTCCGCTACATGGCCAGCTATGGGGCCGCCTATCAGCAGGAGTCCACCAGCTTCAGCTTGGCCCTGCTGCTGGCCACCCAGCGCCTGAAGGTGATCGCGGCGGTGCACCCCGGGCTGTGGCATCCGGCGGTGCTGGCCAAACTCATCACCACTGCCGACCATCTTTCCCAGGGCCGGGCGGCGGTGAACGTGGTCAGCGGCTGGTTCAAGGGCGAGTTCACCGCGTTGGGCGAGCCGTGGCTGGAGCACGACGAGCGGTACCGCCGCTCCGAGGAGTTCATCAGGGTCCTGCGCGCGAGTTGGACCCAGGACAACGCCGAGTTCCAGGGCGACTTCTACCGGTTGCATGGCTACGACCTCAAACCCAAGCCGCTCGACCTGCCTGATCGCGTCCACCCGGAGATCTTCCAGGGCGGCAACTCGACGGCCGCGCGCGCCATGGCCGGTCGGGTGTCGGACTGGTACTTCAGCAACGGCAAGGATTTCGACGGCGTCACCGAACAGATCAACGAAGTCAACAAGTCCGCGATAGAGCACAACCGCACCGTTCGCTTCGGCCTCAACGGGTTCCTCATCGGCCGGGACACCGAAAAGGAAGCGCACGACACGCTGCGCGAGATCATCGCCAAGGCCAATGTCGAGGCGGTGCACGGTTTCCGCGACGCCGTCCAGCAGGCCGGTAGCTCGACCGGGGACAGCAAGGGCATGTGGGCCGACTCGTCGTTCGACGACCTGGTCCAGTACAACGACGGCTTCCGCAGCAAACTCATCGGCACGCCGGAACAGATCGCGTACCGCATCGTCGAGTACAAGAAGCGCGGGGTCAACCTGCTGCTGCTCGGCTTCCTGCACTACCTGGAGGAGGTCGAGTACTTCGGCAGGAACATCCTGCCGATCGTGCGCGAACTCGAAACCGACCTGCTGACCACCGTCTGAAAAGGGGCAATCGTAGCCATGACTTCGATCGACACGGGTTCCCGCGTCACCGACTGGGCCGCCCGGCCGCCGCAGACCCCGCGACAGTGGCTGGAGCGGGCCACCGAGGTGGCCGCGATTCTGGCCACCGACGCGGTGGCCCGCGACCGCGATGGCAAGACGCCCTACGCCGAAGTGCGACTGCTCAAGGATTCCGGCCTGGTCACGTTGCTCGGCCCTGCCGAGTTCGGTGGCGGCGGCCAGAACTGGACCACCGCGTACCGGGTGATCCGCGAGATCGCCACCGGCGACGGCTCGATCGGCCAACTCATCGGCTACCACTACCTGTGGGCCTGGGCCGCGCGGCTGGTCGCAACGCCGGAGCAGATCGCGTTCGTCGAGGAGCAGGCCACCGTCAACAAGTGGTTCTTCGGTGGCGCGGTCAACCCGCGCGACAACGACCTGACCATCAGCGAGGACGGCGACGAACTCGTCTTCACCGGCCGCAAGTCGTTCTCCACCGGTAGCAGGGTCTCGGACGTGACCGTGCTGGAGGGCGTGCTCGACGGCACCGAAAAGCACATTTTCGCCATCGTCCCGTCCCAGCAGGACGGGATCGTGTTCAACAGCGACTGGGACAACCTCGGTCAGCGGCTCACCGAGAGCGGCAGCGTGGTCGTCAACGAGGTCCGGGTGCCATGGGAGCAGGCCGCGGGCTACGTTGACCGGGAGTTCGTGCCGCGCGTGTACAACACGCTCAACGTGCCGCTGATCCAGTTGGTGTTCACCAACTTCTACCTCGGTATCGCACAGGGCGCACTGAAGACCGCGACCACCTACACCCGTGACCGCACCCGGCCATGGCCCTACAGCGTCGACGTCAAGGAATCCGCGGGCCAGGAGTTCTACATCCTGGAAACCTACGGCGACCTCCAGTCGAAACTGTGGGCGGCCGAGGCCCTCGCCGAACGCGCGGCCGACGCCATCGAGGCGATCAACGCGCACGCCGACACGGTGACCCCGCAGGAACGTGGCGAGGCGGCGGTGCTCATCGCGGCGGCCAAGCAACGTGCGATCGACGTGGGTCTGGAGATCGGCACCCGCATCTTCGAGGTGACCGGCGCGCGGGCGTCGGCCAACTCGGTCGGGCTGGATCTGTTCTGGCGCAACATCCGCACGCACAGCTTGCACGACCCGATCGCGTACAAACGGGCCGAGGTCGGTCGCTACGCGCTGCTGGGCGAGCTGCCCGAGCCGACCTGGTACACCTGATGTCCACCATCGTGGTGTTGGCCGGCAGTCCGTCGGTGAACTCCCGCACCGCCGCGCTCACCGAGCACCTCGCGCACCGGCTGCGTGAACACGGGCACCAGGTGCGCACCGTCCGCGTGCGCGACCTGCCAGCGGACGCGCTGCTCTCCGCGAATGCCAGCGACCCGAGGATCGCCGAGGTCGTCGACGCGATCGCAGCGGCCGATGGCATCGTGGTCGCGTCGCCGGTCTACAAGGCCGCCTACAGCGGCGTGCTCAAGACCCTGCTCGATCTGCTGCCGCAGTTCGCGCTGGCCGACAAGATCGTCCTGCCGGTGGTCACCGGCGGCAGTCCGGCGCACGTGCTCGCGCTGGACTACGCGCTGCGCCCCGTGCTCTCCTCGCTCGGCGCGCACCACATCGTGCAGGGCTGGTTCGTGCTCGACCGGCACATCGAGCCGACCGAGGTCGGTGACGTACTCCTCGCCCCGGAGTCGGCCGAACCGCTCTACGGTGTTGTCGACGGGTT
>DASYBO010000235.1:0-3089 GCA_036500685.1 Pseudonocardiaceae bacterium
CGGCTTTGCCGCGGCCCGCTCAAGGTCGCGCCCGAGTTCGGCCATCGCGGGCTGCGCGGCCGACCGGTACAGGGCCAGGATGCAACGTGCCATGTCCGGCCCCTGCGCCTTCGCGACCTCGGCGGCGGCGTCCGGCGGGAAACCGAGGCCGGCCAGCCCGGTGGCGCGATCCTGCTCGGTTCCGCCGGTCATCCTGGCCAGGCTCTCCTCGCCCGCGCCCGGCGTCTGCCAGACCTGCGCGAGGTCGTGCCAGACGTAGTCCGGGTCGAACAGCCCGAGCACGTCCGACGCCCAGCTGAGCAGCAGGTCCGGCCGGTGCATCGCCACATTCACCACATGCCCGCCGCCCCAGTCGTGCCCGATCAGGTGCACGGGTTCGCCGAGCGCGGTCAACGCCTCGATCAGCCAGTCGCGGTACTCGGTCACGGTCGCGCCGAAACCATCCGGGACCGGCGCGCCGAAGCCGGGCGGGGACAGCCGCAGCACGTCCTCGCGGCCGAGTTCGGCCAGCAGCGGCCCCCAGATCGCTTCGCTCTCCGGGTTGCCGTGCACGAAAACGACTGTCATCGCTCGCTCCTCGGTTCAAGTGTGTCCGCGAGCAGCCGCACCGCGTCCAGTACGTGGTCGACCTGCGGACCCTCCCAGTCGGTCACCATCTCGCAGAGCTGTTCGGCCCGGTTCTCGCTCTCCGACGCCAGTCGCGCCTGCCCGATGGCGGTGATGCTGATCAGGACCGCGCGACCGTCCGCGTCGTCGATGCGCCGCTCGACCAGCCCCAACCTGATCATCTCGGACACCTGGCGGCTGATCGCGGACTGGGTGAGCCCGACCTTGGCCGCGATGTCGGCGACTCGCATCTCGCCGTAGCTGGCCAGCATCTGCAGCGTACCGAGCACGGACAACGAGGTCTGCGCGTTGCGCATCGCGAAGCGGCCCAACGCGCGGTGCAGGCGCATCACCTCCTCGGCGAGCGCCCGCACAGTGGGCGTGGGCTCGAAGTGCTCCACCTGGCCCCTTTGACATCAAGACTGTACGTTCAGTTCAGCATATCCTGGTGGACATGCCGGAACCCCACGCTCCCACAGATCCGCGGCTGGGCCGACCGCGCAGTGTCAGGGCGCACAACGCGGTGCTGGCCGCCACCGCCGAACTGCTCGCCGAGGGCGGCTATCCGGCTACCACGGTCGACGCGATCAGCCGGCGTTCGGGAGTCAGCAAGGCGACCATCTACAAGCACTGGCCGAGTCGGACCGCGGTCGCGGCCGAGGCGTTCGGCGGTCAGATGGCCACTGCGGTGCGCACCCCGCACACCGACGACCCGCGCGCCGATCTGGTCGAACAGCTGCGGAGGGTGAACCGGTTCTACGCGAGCCCGCCCGGTCGGGTGTTCGCCCAACTACTTGCCGCGTGCGTGACCGACCCCGAGGGCGCCGAGTACTTCCGCGAGTACTTCCTTGCCCCCCGCCGCAAGGAGATCGCCGAACTGTGGGCGCGCGCGAACGCCGCCGGCCTGACCAGGCCCGGTGTTGACGCCGAGGTCGCCACCGACATCCTGTTCGGCCCGCTGATCTTCCGCCTGATGACCGGGCACGACGAACTGTCCGACCGCAACGCGACGGCCATCGCGCGGGCCGCGCTCGACGGTCTGCTGAACAAATCGGAGGTCGATGGCAACGCGACGCGAGTCGGCGTCGTCTAGCCAGTTGTGTTCAACCGAAACGGCGCCAAGCACCTGGACGCGGCCTTCGAGCAGTTCGTTCTCGAACGGTCGGCATCGCTGCTGCGCACGGCGTTCATGCTGATCGGCGACCGAGCCGAGGCAGAGGACCTGTTGCAGACCGCGTTGCTGCGCACCGCGCTGAAATGGCGGGGCGTGCGGGTCGCACCGGAGGCTTACACCCGGCAGGTGCTGGTCAACCTGGCCAGAGACCGCTGGCGACGACTGAAACGCCGTCCGGCTGAGCATTCGATGGACGACCTGCCTCCGGCACTGACGCTCCATCACGACCACGCGGACACCGTCGTCGACAAGCAGTTGTTGGCCGCCGGCCTTGCCGCGCTGTCCCAGCGACAGCGCGAAGTGTTGGCACTGCGCTATTTCGAGGACCTCTCGGTGGCGGACACCGCCGCGATCATGGGCACCTCGGAGGGCACCGTGAAGTCCTACACCAGCAGGGCGCTGCAACAACTCCGCCAATTCCTCGGTGGCCGCGCGACCGACGAGAACACGGAGGCATCCCATGTCAACTGAACCCCAACCCGGCGAGGAGCCCTTCGCCGATCTGGTCGTCGGGCTGCGCGCGAGCGTGCGGGAACTGGCCCCGCCGCCGTCCCTGCTGCCCGACCTGCGCCGCCGCTACGCCCGGCGGACCGCGTTGCGCCGGGCCGGCTACGCGGCCGTGCCGGTCGCGCTGGTCGTCACCGTCGGCGCGCTCGCCATTCCCCACAACTCACCGGCACAGCAGGCGAAACCGACGTCGACCCCGGTGGTGCACGACGCGGCGTATGTAACCGCGCAGGTCAGCAAGGCGTTGACCGACGTGAACTCCGACGTGTTGAAGGAAACCAGAGCTATCACCGCAACCGGGTCCGGCCAACGCCTTGCGAGCGGCCAGCACGGCACCAACACCAGCTGGCAGTCGATGCGCACCGGCCAGATTCGCACGGTCGACGACGTCGACGGCCAACCCAACTACGAAGCGGGCCTGTCCGCGCCAGGGGAATTCACCAGCATCATGTACCCCAGGCACGTCTACTACACCTGGCCCGCCGACCCGCAACAGCCCTTGCCGCACGGCACGTTCACCCCGGACGAGATCCGGGCAGCCATGGCCAGCGGCAAGTTGTCGATCGCCGCACGGAATCAGCAGGTCGACGGCCGCTCGACGATCGAGCTGACCGGCGACCTCGTGCCCAAGTTCGCAGAGGGCACCAAGAACGCGCAGGCTCTGCCGCAACGATTCTGGGTGGACGACACGACCTACCTGCCGGTCCGCTCGGAATACCAGAACAGCGCGGGCAAGTGGTTCGACATCGTCGACTACACCTGGCTCCCGCCCACCTCGGCCAACGAGGCGTTGCTGGCGGTC
>DASYBO010000236.1:0-3197 GCA_036500685.1 Pseudonocardiaceae bacterium
CGGGCTGGGATGAGCGGAGGCGTCGCGGCGCCAGGTGCGCCACGCGGCCGAGGCCGAGCCACCGACGACCGGGGCGCCGACGGTGGCCAGCAGCGCGGCGAGCCGGGCGGGGACGAGGTTCATGACGTCGTCGACGCGCGCGGCGGTCCAGCCAAACCGGCCGTAGCGCGGGGAGCGGTGGCCGAGCATCGCGTCGAGCGTGTTGACCGCGCGGTAGCCGAGCAGGCCGGGCACCCCGGCGACGGCGCCCCAGAACAGCGGAGCGACGACCGCGTCGGAGGTGTTCTCGGCAACGGATTCGACGGCGGCGCGGGCAAGGCCGGTCTGGTCGAGGGCCTGCGGGTCGCGCCCGCACAGGCTGGGCAGCCGGTCGCGGGCGGCGTCGATGTCGCCCGCGTCGAGTTCACCGCCGATCGCGGTGCCCTGTTCGGCCAGCGACGCGCCGCCGAGGACGACCCAGGTGGCGGCGGCGGTGGAGAGCATCTGCACGACCGGGCGTCGCTTGCCGACGTGCTCGACGGCAAGGCCGAGGGCGACCGCGCCGCCGCTGAGCAGCGCGGAGTGCACAACGCCGGGGACCTTGTGGTCGCGGTAGAGCCGATTCTCGACCGCCGTCGCCGCCCGGCCGAACGCGGCGACGGGATGGCCGCGGCGTGGGTCGCCGAACAGGCCGTCAGCGGCGATGCCCAGCAACAGTCCGATGGCGCGCGCAGCACTCAACGCAAGATCTCCCCACAACAAGCCGACCCAAGCGGGACCGACCGTACGCCGGGTCACCGACCCGACCTGACCGGGTGTGGTCTGCGTGCTCGGGCCGAGCCACGTAAGCTGGCCGGCCGTGGACCCGGAGCAAGAAACAGCCGTTGGGGCCGGCGACTCCGCGCCGACACAGCAGCAACAGGACCAAGGCATCGAACGCCGGTTGCAGCTGTTCGCGTACCTGCAGCCCGGCCGCAATCACCGCACCTACCTGGCGATCATGCGCCTGTTCACGTCGACCCTGCTGGCCGACCTCTCGGCCGGTGAGGTGGCCTCGGCACTGGCCAAGGCGGAGCGCGAGGGGCAGCTCGATCCTGGCGAGTCGCAGATCGAGGTCGTGCTCCCCCGGCTGCGTCAGCTACTCGACTGGGGGAACCTGGTCCTCGGCCGGCGCGAGGCGGTCGCGACCAGCATCGCCGAGTTCCAGCAGGGCAGTGTTCGCTACCAGGTCAGCAAGTTGGCCGTGCGTGTGCAACGCGACGCCGACGAACTGCTGCGGGTGCCGGAGGGCGCCCGCGAGGTGTCGCGCGAGCTGCTGCCGGCGATCGAGCGCGGTGTGACGCAACTGGGGCTGACCCTGGCCAACGCGGTCGCGGCCGAGACGAACGATCCGGGTTCGCGCGGCGCGCGGCGGGCCAGGGAGATGCTGGCCGAGCAGGTCACCACCCTGTTCCTGCAGCACGCCGAGCTGGCGGTGACCGTTCGCGACTTCTACGCCTACCTGGGCCAGGTGCTGACCCGCAACCATCTCGCGGCCGAGGAGATCACCGGCTTTCGCGACCTGCTGGTCGAGTACATCCAGCTGGTGGTCGAGGACGTGCTGCGGCATACGCCGACGATCGCGGAGGGTCTTGCCCGGCTGGCCGGACCGCGCTCGGAGATGTTGCGGCTGCTCACGGCCAGCGTGTCCTTCGCGCCGCCGCGACCGGGTGAGGCCGACCTCGCGGTGGAGCGGGCACGGGGCCGGACCACCGCGGACTGGGTTCAACTAACTGGTTGGTTTGTGGACAGTCCGGGGAGCCCGAGCCAGGTCACCGCGCTGCGCGATGCGACAGCGCGGGCCATCGGCGCGTTGCTGGCAACGGTGAAGCGGGCGACTTCCGGCGGTGGGTTGCTGCCCAGCAGGCGCGGGGAGTTGCTGGGCCTTGCCCGCTGGTTCGACGCCGCCGACCAGAAACAGGCCGACGCGCTCTACACGGCCGCGTTCGGCCTGCACTCCGCCCGCAACCTCCTCCCCTCACCCGAGCACGACGGCGACGACGAACACACGCCGTGGCGCGACGGGCCTGTTGTCGACGTGCTGGTGAGCGTGCGCAGCAGGGGCGATCGCGGTGCGCGCGGGCGAACCTCGCGGATCCTGGACGACCCGATCGGCCGCGAGTCGTTGCTGGCGCAGGCCAGGGTCGCGGAGGGGAAGCGACGGGCCGCGGCTGAGGAGTTGATCACGGCCGCGCCGAAACTGGATCAGGTCACCTTGTCGGCGGGCGCGCTCGGCGCATTGTGCGAACTGTTGACGTTGGCCATGGCGCAGCGCACCCACCCGACGGACAAGGGCGAGGCGGCGGATCCCGTGCGCGGGCTGCGGCTGACGCTGACCCCGCAGGACGGCCACACGACCAGGGTGCGCAGCGCGGCCGGCACGCTCACCCTCGCGAACACCCGGCTTGCCGTCGTGCCGACCGACGGGGACGGCGCGTGAGCCCGAGGTCCGAGGTCCTGGACGGCCTCTCCGAGATCGATGCGGCGAACGTGGTGCGCTGCGCCCGAGTGCTGCTGCGACGGCCGTTGTTGCGCGCCGCCGGACCGGACGGGGACCTGTTGCCGCTGGTCTACCGCCATCGGATGGCGCTGGCGGACCTGTTCGCGCAAACGCTTGGCTATCGGCTCGTCGTGCAGCGGCAGTTCGCTCGGCTGTACAAGTCGATGCCGGAAAGCGCGTTGCGCCGAGGCGAGTCCGGCCTTTCGCCGCGCGGCTACACCTATCTCGCGCTGACCATCGCCGCGCTGACCGGGGTCGGCCGGCAGGTGCTGCTGTCGCGGCTGGTCGCGGACGTGCGCGCGGCCGGTGTCGAGGCCGGCATCGCGATCAGCGACGATCTCGGCGACCGGCGGGCGATCGCGGCCGCGCTGCGGCACCTGCTCACGTTGGGCGTGCTGCACGAGACCGAGGGTTCGGTCGCCGGGCTGCTCGGCGAGACCACGTCCGAGGCTCTGATCACCATCGACACCGACCTGCTCGGCCAGCTGCTGGTCGGGCCGCTGGCCGAAGCCCGCGACGGGACCGAGTTGCTGGAACTCGCGGCGCGGCCGGGCCCGCGCGGGATCGAGCACGCGGTGCGCAGGCGGCTGGTCGAGGACCCTGTGGTGCTCTACGCCGACCTGCCACCCGAGCAGGCCGACTGGCTGCGGCGACGCGCGCGGCGCGAATCCGGGCTGCT
>DASYBO010000237.1:0-5695 GCA_036500685.1 Pseudonocardiaceae bacterium
ATCTCATCGTGGCCAGGGTGACGATGAAGCCGTTGATCCTGGTCAACACGACCAGCAGGCCGTTGATCAGGCCGATGCCCGCGCCGACCAGAATGCCGCAGACTACGGCGAGCCAGGCGGGCAGTCCGATCTGGACCATCAGCCAGGCGCAGATCATCGCGCTGAACCCGGTCAGCACGCCGACGGACAGGTTCATCTGGCCGACGGCGAGCACCGCCATCTGGGACAGGCCGACCATCATCGGCACGGCGAGGAATTGGAGGATCGTGGAGATGGTGCCGCCGCTGAGCACGCTGCCGTGCGTGGTCGCGGCCAGGATCACGTAGAACACGATCGCGATGCCGGCGAGAGTGAACTCGGTGCCGCGCAGGGAGAAACGCGACCTGGTCATGGTTGGGGTGGTCATGCCCGGCTCCCCCTCCGTTGGGCGATGCCATGTCGCACGCGGTCAAGGGACAGCGCGAGCAGCAGCACGATGCCGATGTAGATCTTGGACTTCTCCACCTGGAACTGGAGCAGGTTGAGTCCGGTTTGGATGATCTCGGTGAGCGCGGCGCCGAACACCGTGCCGAGCACACTGACCGCACCGCCGGCGAGCAACGTGCCACCCAGGACCGGGCCGAGGAACGAGGGCAGCAGGAACTGACTGCCGATGTCGGCGGAGAACGCGCCGTTGTTGACGGCCAGCAGGAACCCGGCGAGCGCGGCGAGCAGTCCGGAGAACAGGTGCGCCTGGACGACTCGACGCTTCGTCGGGATACCGGACAGTTCGGCGGCGCGCAGGTTGGAGCCGGTCATCAGGATCTCGCGGCCCAGACGCGAGCGCCGGTACAGCAGGGCGACGAGCAGCGCGGCCACGATGGCGATCGGCGCGACCAGCGGAACCGGTGGCCCGCATACGTTGCCGAGGCAGTAGTCGCTGAAGGTGTTGTTGCGCAACGCGTCCATGCCGGCCGGGTGCACGTTGAACGCGACCCCGTCACCGAACCCGCTGTAGAGCAGCGAAACCAGCCCCAGCAGCGCGAAGTTCAGGGCCAAGGTGACGACGAAGGAGTTCACCCCGGTGACGGCGATCGTCCACCCGGCCGCCGCGCCGACCAACCCACCCACGACAAGGCCGAACAGCAGGCCGACGACCAGTGGTGCGTTGAGCGCGTCGCAGGCCCAGCCCATGGCGAACGCGGAGAACGCGGCCATCGGACCGACCGCGAGGTTCATGTGGCCCAGCGAGAGGGCGGCCAACTGGGCCAGACCGACGATGAGGAACACGCTCAGGTCCGACTGCATCGGCACGATGGTCAGGTTGACGTTGAGGAAAGCCGGGCGCAGCAGGGAGAAGACCACGACAAGGATGACGATGACGACCAGCAGACCGAGCCGAGGATTGGCCCAGAACGGCAGGGTTCGCGGAGTGCGCCCGCGCGGCTGGTCGGGTTCGGCCTCGGGTGGTGACAACGTTGGCACGTTCTGGGTCAATGCGGGCCTACTTCCGCAGGTTGTCGAGTGCGTCAGGGTCCCAGTCGATGCCGAGACCGGGAGCGTCCGGGGCGTGCGCGTGGCCGTCGATCACCCGCAGCGGCGTCGTGGTGATCGCGGTCAGCTGCGGGATGTACTCAAGGTAGCGGGCGTTCGGCACGGCCGCACACAGGCTGACATGCAGTTCCATCAGGAAGTGCGGGCAGATCGCGATGTTGTGCGCCTCGGCAAGGTGCGCGACCTTCAGCCACGGCGTGATGCCGCCGATCCTGGACACGTCGGCCTGCACGATGCCGGCCGCTCCCCGGCCGAGGTAGTCGGCGAACTGGCCGATCGAGTACAGGGATTCGCCGACCGCGATCGGGATGCTGGTCGCCGCGGCCAGTCGCGCATGGCCCGCGACATCGTCGGCGGGCAGCGGTTCCTCCAGCCAGAACAGGTCCAGGGGTTCGAGGAGCCGGGCGCGGCGGATCGCGTCCGGGGCGCGCAGCGACTGGTTGGCGTCGACCATCAGGTCGATCTCGGGGCCGAGCGCCTCGCGCACCGCGCCGAGCCGAGCGACGTCCTCACTCGGGTCCGGCTTGCCGATCTTGACCTTCACCCCGCCCAGTCCCCGGTCGACCGCGGCCTTGGCGCCGGCGATCAATTCGTCCGGAGACAGGTGCAGCCACCCGACCTCGGTGTCGTAGAGTGGCACCCGATCGCGCGCCCCACCCGCGAACTTCCACAGCGGCAGCCCGGCGCGCAGGCAACGCAGGTCCCACAACGCGGTGTCCACCGCGGCCAGCGCGAGCGAGGTTATCGCGCCGACCGTGGTGGCATGCGTCCAGGCGAACAGGTCCTGCCAGATCGACTCGACGCGGTCCGCGTCAACGCCGATCAGCCTGGGCAGCAGATAGTCGCTGAGCAGGGCGAGGACCGCGGTGCCGCCGGTGCCGATGGTGTAGGAGTAGCCGGTGCCGATGCCACCGTCGGCCGTCTGGATCTTGACGAAGATGGTCTCCTGCTTGAGGAAGGCCTGGGTGGCGTCGGTGCGCACCGCCTCGACCGGCAGATCGACGATGTAGGCATCGGCTCGGGTGATGGTTGTCATTCCTGGGCTCTCGGTCACGTGCAGGACAGGTACTTCGTGTCGAAGTCGGTCTTGAGCTGCTTGGTCGTGGCCTGCCGCTGCGTATCGTAGGTGTCCACATTGGATTGGGTCACCTCGAACGAGCCGGAGTCTACGACCTGGCCAGGCGTCTTCATGGTGCAGCCGCCTGCCAGCTTCATCAGCGCGTACGAGCCGACATAGGCCTGAGCGACGGGGTTCTGCGCGATGGTCGCGGTCACCGTGCCGGCCTTGATGTCCGCGATGACCGTCGGGTCGTCGTCGATCGCGACCACCTTGATCGGCAGCCCCGCCTGTTTGACCGCGGCGGCCGAGGCGATCGCCGGGTTGTCGGCCGTGCTCACGATCGCGTTGATCTGGGTGCCCTTGGCCGCCAACAGGTCGGCGACGGCCTTTTGCGCGGTCTGCAGGTTGGTGTCGATGTCGGTGATGGTCTGGATCAGCTTGACCTTGCCGCCTGCCTCGTCCACCGCCTGTTGCACGCCCGCCGTCCGCCGCGCGGTGTTCGAGTCGGTCTTGTTGCCGGTCAGGTGGACCAGGTTGCCCTGCCCGCCCATGGCCTGGATCGCGATCTTGGCCGCCTTGTACGCGGCCTGCTGCACGTCGGTGGCCAGGCAGAAGTCGGCGTCGTCGGTGCTGCCGGCCGGACAGGAACCCAGTGAGGCGGCGGGAAAGCCGTCGTGCTTGAGCTTGCTGAACGTGGAGTTGATGTTGTCGGGCGATACGCCGAACACGCCGAAGGCGTTGTAGCCCTGGGCTTCCAGTGAGGTCAGCACCGAGTTCTGGGTGGTCTGGTCCCAGCCGGAGGTCTCGTTGAAGGTGATGCCGCCCAGCGAGAAGTCGGATTTCGCTTGCTGCGCCGCTGTTTTCCAGGGCTGGAAGTAGGGGTGCGGGCCGCCGGGCACCAGCGCGACCTTGACCTGGCCCGCGGAGACGCCATGCGACGAACCGGCGGCGGTACTGCTCTTGGCACAGCCCGCCGCGACCAGCGCGACGGCCAGCACGGCGACGGGAAGGACGGCGCGCCAGGGTGACGTGTGGGACGAACGCATGGCTTACCTCTCTGTAAGCGCGACTTCTCGGGGTTTGTCGACGTAGGGCTGGAGGGCGGCCGGGTAGTCGAGACCTGCGGGCAGGCCGATGCCCGGACCGGTCGGCGCGTGCACGAAACCCGAGCTGTCCACCTCGGGCCTGCGGCGCACCTCGCTGCTGGTGATCAGCGATTCGTAGTAGGTCGTGTTGGAGATCGCCATGGCCAGGTGCTGGCTCGGGATCTCGTCGCCGAGCACCTCGGCGCGCACCCGGAACGAGTCGGCCAGATGCGCGGTGCGCATGGCGCCGGTGATGCCGCCACGGGTGGACGCGCTGGCGCGCACGCCGAAGGTGGCCGCACCGGCCGCGATGAAGTCGGCGGTGTTCATGTGCGCGCCGTCCGAGGTCTCCGCGACCAGCAGCGGAATGCGCACCGCTCGGGCGAGTTGGGCGTAGGCGTTCACGCTGAACTCGCGCATCGGCTCTTCGTACCAGAGGAACCCGGCGTCGTGCAGCGCGTGGCCGAGGTAGATCGCGTCGGGCAGGTCGAAACCCGCCGAGCCGTCGTACATCAGTGGAATGTCGTCGCCAACGTGCTCGCGCAGGGCAGCGCCGAGCCGCGCGTCGACTTGGGCGTCACCCCAGGCATGCACCTTGACCGCCTGATAACCCAGTTCAAGGCAGCGGCTGGCCACGTCGAGGAACTCCGGGATGTCGCGGAAGGTCACGGTGGAGGCGTAGGCCGGGATCTTGGTCCGGAACCCTCCGAGCACCTGCCAGGTGGGCAGGTCGTTGGCCCGGCCGGCCAGGTCCCACAGCGCGATGTCGACAAGACCGAGCGCGGGCAGCGGCAGTTCCTCGGTGCGGTCGATCTCCCAGACCCGGTGCCAGAGCAGTTCGCGCTGCAACGGGTCCTTGCCGAGCAGTTCCGCGCGCAGCACCCGGTTGACGATGTCCTCGACCGCCGCGGCCATGCCGGGCCGGGTGGCCAGCGCGACGCCGCTGGCGCCGTCGTCGGTGCCGATCCGCAGGACGGCGGCTTCACCGTCCGGAGTGGACCCGAGCAGTCCCCTGCGCCAGACGAACGGCGGCTTGGCGCCAGGGAGCGGGATGCGGAAGGTCTCGACATGAGTGATACGCACTTGTGGCCTTTCGCCAAGCGCCGACGAGCTGAGTGCAGGTAACATAATTCGTCATACGAATGCCGTCAAGAGCGTGTCCACTATGCTTTGCCAACTGCCCCCAAACCCGACGAACGGACGACATGAGCGCAGCGCAGCGACCCTCTGAGCAGGGAGAAGACAGCGGAGCGTCGCTCCCGTCCTGGCCGAGGCGACCTCGCAGGCTGGCCACCGCGGTCGTGGAGGATCTGGTTGACCGGATCGTCGGCGGCGAGCTGACCGACGGCAGCACCCTGCCCATCGAGCCGGTGCTGTGCGAGATGTTCGCGGTCAGCCGCACCGTCATCCGCGAGGCGGTCAAGTCGCTGGAGGCCATGCGGCTGGTGAAGGTGCAGCAGGGTCATGGGACGACGGTCTGCGGCACCGAGGAGTGGGACCTGCTCAACCCGGTCGTGCTCGCGGCCAGCATCCGGCACGACGCCGAACTGGCCATCCTGGAGGACCTGATCGACGTCCGCCAGGCCCTGGAGGGCCAGATGGCGGCGGAGGCGGCCGAGCGCGCGGACGCCAAGCAGCTCGACCGGATCGAGAGCGCGTTCAACCACCTGTTCGCCGAGGAGGAGGATCCGGCCCGGTTCCTGCGCGCCGACCTGGACTTCCACGACGCGATCATGGCCGCGTCTGGCAACCGGCTGGCCCGCGCGGTGATCCACACCATCAACACCGAGGCGTTCCGCAGTCTGCGCTACATCGGCGAGACCACCCACCAGGACTGCGTCGACTCCAATGTGGAGCATCGACTGATCTTCGAGATGCTGGCGGCCAAGGACGGCGTCGGTGCGGCCGACGCCATGCGCAGCCACATCCTGCGCTCCTGGCGACACCGCAGGCCGGTGCGACCCGAGGACCGGCGCTAGCGTCAGTCAACAACAGCCAACACGACCAGACATCGGAC
>DASYBO010000238.1:0-10673 GCA_036500685.1 Pseudonocardiaceae bacterium
GGTCAGAATGCTGGCCGGCATGACCGAGACCGAGCAGTCAGGCGCGTTCCGGATCCTGCAGAGCATGATCCATTCCCTACGGGATGGCAACGACGGTGCATAGCTCGTTTCCCCGGCGCACGTCTCGTCGCGCTCTGGCGGTCCGGGCGGTTTGTTTGTCCAGCAGGCCATCCACGCCGGCCCGAGTCGAAGCCGACCGTGATACAGGCTGAAAGGCGCTGAAAGGCTCAGTGCTCGACGCCGTCGCGCACGCCTGAGCACGCCGTCTCGGCTGTCGTTCAGGTGCCTCGCAGCATCGCGCGGACGGCGTCGCGGACCTCGTCGATCTGGCTCCCGTGTTCGAGCTCGATCAGCACCGCCTCGGAGGCGAGCAGCGACGAGCTCCGTGTTCTGCTGCGGATGTGGACGGACCCGCCAGCACCTGTCGGTGACGGGGTCGCCGAACGACACATCGTGCGCAGCATCGACTGACGGCGCATGCCGAGCGCCACGAGCCAGGAGCCGACAGCCTTCGCCCTGCGTGCACTCCATCTCGGTGACCTGCTCACAGCGGTGCCCGTGGTGCGTGCCCTCCGGCGCTCGCTCGGCCGGCGAGGACCTTCGGCGGTCGACGCCGAGCACTGCTAGACCAATACCGCCGGCGGCGAAACCACCACCTCATTTCAGGTAGCCCGGCGTCTTGTTCGGGGTAGACCGACACTGTCGCACCGCGTCGACTGCGAGCACGCTCGCTCTTGGGCCGACGCCAGGACACGGGATCGGGTGGTAGCGATGGCGCATCGGTTTGACGCTGTACAGCAGCGACACCGGGGATTGGCGGTGCCGGTCGCGGTGCTCTACAAGTTCATCGACGACCAGGGCTACTACCTGGCAGCGCTGCTGACCTACTACGCGGCCGTGTCGCTGTTTCCACTGTTGCTGCTCCTGGTGACCGGGCTCGGATTCGCCCTGCAGCACAATCCCGGCCTGCAACAGCAGGTGCTGCATTCGGCCGTGATCGACGTCCCGGTGATCGGGCAGCAACTCGCCACGAACGTCCATTCCCTGCACGGCACCGTGGCGGGCGTGGCGATCGGTGCCGTCGGCGCGCTGTGGGGCGGTCTGAGTGTCGCCGGCGCCGCGCAGACGGTGATGAACAAACTGTGGGCCATCCCCCGCGTGCGGCGACCGAACATCGGCGCCTTCTACGCACGCAGCCTGCTGCTGCTGGTCGTGCTCGGCATTGGCGTACTGCTCACGACCGGCTTGACCGCGCTGACCACCCTCGAAGCCGACATCGGCGGGGATCGCGCACCGCTGGTCCGGATCGGTGCGACCATATTGGCGGCTGCGGTGAACATGCTGCTGTTCCTGCTGGGTTTCCGCGTGCTGACGGCCCGCGAGTTCACTCTGCGGCAGCTGCGTGCCGGGGTCGTCGCCGCGGCCCTGACCTGGCAGGGGTTGCAGGAGATCGGCGCCTACCTCGTGGACCACGAACTGCGGGGTGCGAGTGCGACCTATGGCTTGTTCGGCATCGTGCTGGGCCTGTTGACGTGGCTGTACCTGGCGATGACCGCGATCATCCTGTGTGCGGAGATCAACACCGTACTGGTGCTGCGATTGTGGCCGCGCAGCCTGCTCACACCGTTCACCACATCCGCACGCCTGACCGCGGCTGATCATCGCGCATACACCGCCTACGCCACCACCGAGCAACACGCTGAACAGGAACGTATTCGGGTCCGCTTTCTCCGCCGTGCCCCATCGCAGGCGGACACCCAGGACCCGTCGAGCGACCCGAAGTAGTCGACAGGCGGTTGCGGCCGGTGGCCGATCCTCGGCGCTATAGGCTCGGGCGGTGCCCGAGGCGGTGTCGGATCGGCAACTGGTCGCGTTGCTACGCCCGTTCGTGCGAGCCTGTGGTCCCGCACTGGACGCGCTGTGCGCCCGCGAACAAGGGGCCAGGCGCCAGGTGCGGTGGCGGGGCCTTCGTTTTCCGACTTCCCTGCGCGTGCCCGGCACCTCTGCCTGGGATGCGATGCGGCCCGACCGGCGGGTGCGCTGGTGGGTGGATCGGTTCGGCAGGCTCACCTCTCTGGTCACCGCGATCCCGGGGCTCGGCGGTGCGCTCGCCGACCGGGTGCCCGTGCAGGATCTCCTCGGCGTGACCGCGCAGGGGCTGGTGCTGTGCGCGATCGCCGGAGAGTACGGGGTCACCGACAGCGGGACCCGGGTACGGCTGCTCGCGTCGGTGCTGTTCAAGCGAGAGGTCGACGCCGAGCTTGCCGCAGGCCGGGCGACCGGGACGGAACGGGCCGAGGAAGACGCCGAGGTCGATCGGCTGACCGGCTACCTCGATCATCCTTCACGACGACGTGCCGTGCTGTCGTTGCGCGCGGTGGGTGGCACGCTCTGGCGGCTGGCGCGCTCGCTATGGAGCATCGCGGACGAAATCGGCAAGCGTCCGCGCGGTCGTTGGTATCACCGGCTGATCGGGTTGCTGCCCGTCATCGGGGCGCTCGGCGACTATCTCGGTGAGCGCGCCGGCCTGCGCACCGCGCGCAAACGCGCGCTCGTGTGGTTGCGCGACAACACCTAGCTGCGACAACACCTGGTCATGGGACCGTTCGGCGACCTAATCGTCCACAGTAGACCAATTACGGTCCATCCAGTCGCCCATCGCGGCGGATTCGCGTGGCACGTCCTCGGCGGGAACCAGCCCGATGCGCACCATCATCGTCCTGTGCATCGGCAGCTGCATCGCCGCTGCGATGGGCCTCGATCGCCGCCAGCACCGGCGCACGTGAGTGGTCCATGCGAGATGAATGCCGGTGCCCGGTTCTTGTCCTCGGCGGGCGTCGCGGTTCTGCTGCTGGCACACCACGTCAGCGACGTCGCCCTGCGCGTCGTCGCCAGCGCCCGGGTCCTCCTGCGACCGTTGGAGCTGACTGGCCTCACCAACGACCTCGACATCCACCCCACCCTCCAGTCAGCACTCGACCGATGACGCCGGCCGAGTCACCGAGTGATGCCGGTGTGCCCCAACGAGTAGCGGCCGGGCTGGGGCCACACGCACAGGCCGTGCGGGCCGTCGCCGACAGGGATCTTCGCCAGCAGTGAACCGTCCTTCGTGGACAGCACGTAGACCACACCGTTGTATCGGCCGGACAGCCACAGTTGACTGCCGTCGGCGGACACGTTGCCCATGTCGGGGCTGCCGCCGCCGGCGATCTGCCATTTCGTCTGGATCGCGCCGGTGTAGGCGTCGAGCACGCTGACGCTGCCTTCCATGCGATTGGTGACGTAAAGCTTGGTGGCGTCCCTGGACAGGTACAGGCCGTGCGCGCCCATGCCGGTGGCGATGAACTGGAGCACCTTGGTGGCCCGGCCGTCGAGCACCCACACGCCACCCGCGTCGCTGTCGGCGATGTAGTACACCGAACCGTCCGGCGCGAGTTTGATGTCCTGGGGCCCCATGTGCACGTGCCGGACAGGCATGTCGATCATGCGCAGCACCTTGTGCGATGCCACGTCGACGACCGCGACCCGGCCGGCGAACTCGCAGGTGAAGACGGCGGTGCGGCCGTCGACGGAGAAGTCGGCGTGGTCGATGCCCGCACAGTCCGGCGTTGGCGTGATGTCCTTCTGTTGCCAGGTGTGCGGGTCGTACCAGACGAGTTCCTGGTGGGCCTCGGCGACGGAGACCCCATACTTGCCGTCGGGTGTGAAGTAGAGGTTGTACGGGTCGATCACCGGGATCGGCGCGCTCGGCAGTCCGGTCACCGGATCGAACGGGATCAGCTTGTTGCCGAGGTCGTCGGTGGCGTACAGCGTCTCCATGTCATAGGCCGGCACCACGTGTTGCAGCTCTACACCCGCCGGGTACTTCGCGACGACCTGGAAGGTGGCCGGGTCGATCACCCACACCTGGCCGGAGGCGTTGTGCGGCACGTACACGAGGGGTTTCGCGAGTTTGGCCGTTGCCGACAACGCGTTGGCGCCAGCATCGGCGTACACGTCGTGCGGATTCGGCACCGATGGCATGCCGGGCAGCACGGTCAGGTCCGCTGGACGCACGGCAGGCGCACTGGACGTGGCCGGACGGGTGGGTGTCGGCGCGGGCGCCGACGCGCATCCGGTCACCGCGGCCACCACCGCGACCGCGGCGACGAACCAGAAGCGGCCGGTCGACATGCGCTTCACCCCAACAGTTCTGTCGCTGTCACGGGAGTCAGGCCACGGGCGGCCAGATCGCTGAGGATGCCGGGCAGCGCGGCCACCGTGCCCTGGTGACCGAGGTGCAGGCTGACGACGCTGCCCGCGGTCGCGGTCGCCACGGCCGAGCGGATGACGTCCGGACCAGGATCCTTCCAGTCCAGCCCGTCGATGTCGTAGGACAGCACGCGGCGGTATCCGGCGATGCCCGCCTCCACCAGTTCCTGCTGGGTGGCCGTTTGCGCGGAGGACTGCCGGAAGAACGAACCGGGCGTGCCGAGGAGTTCGGCCAGTTTGTCCCGGCAGCGCTCGATCTCGCCGAGCATGGTGCTGGTGGACATGTCGGCCAGCACACCGTGGCTCCAGGTGTGATTACCGACGTCGTGGCCGGAGTCGAAGAACATCTTGATGCCGTCCGGACTGCTGGCCAGCCAGGTGCCGACCGCCATGATCGTGGCCTTGGCGCCCGCCGCGCCGAGCGTGTCGTGGATCTGTCGGGCGATGGCCAGATCGCCAGCACCGTGGAAGGTGAGCGCGACGTGCGGCCGGCCGTTGCCGGCGCGGGCCAGCTGCACGGCAGGCGCGCCCGGTGCGGGCAGCGGCGTGCCGGTCGACGTGCCGGTCGACGACGTCGCGTGGGTCGAGGTGGGACGAACCGGCGCCGGGGCGCTGGCTGGTTCGTCGGTCGAACAGCCCGCGACGACGAAGGCGGCGGTCGCGGCGCCCATGCCGAGCGCGCGACGCCTGCTGAGCTGCTTACCCCAACGATCCACGCTCATCGACTCCTACACGTGTGTAGTTGCGATGAGCATAAGCCAACCGGCACAAAGGAGGCGTACCAACCGATGCCCAGCTACGCGAAGTCCATCGACGTGACCGTTCCGGTCCGGACGGCCTACGACCAGTGGACCCAGTTCGAGCTGTTCCCGCAGTTCATGTCGGGCGTTGACTCCGATCACCCAGATCGACGACTCCCACACCCACCGGGTGACCTCGATCGCCGGGGTGCACCGCGGGTTCGATGCGCTGATCACCGTACAGCGGCCGGACGAGCGGGTGGCGTGGCGCAGCACCAACGGACCGGACCAGGCCGGGGCGGTCACCTTCCACCGGCTCGACGACACCACCTCACCAGGTGACCATTCGACGTTTGGATATCACTGAGCGCACACGGCGCAAAGATCATGTCGGATACGAGCGGATCACGCCTGCCCTGTTGCTGGACGTATTCGACGACCAGGAGCGACGCCGTCCTCCCGGGCTGCCGAGCCTTCCTACCGAGCCTTCCTACCGTCCGTCTTCCTGAAACTGGTCGGTCTGACTCGCTGAAGATGAGGTCGTCGTGCCTCGACGACTCGGCCGACTGCACAACCGCGCGTTGTTCAGCGCCCTGCGATGGTCGCCTGGGCGCGGTGTGGTGTCAGTTCCCCCCGGACTACACGGCACGGGAGATCGAGTTCATCCTGGAGTTCTTCGAGGCACACACCATCGTGGTGCCCGGCGTGTTCCCGGGCTTTGACCACACCGAGACGATCGACAGCATCCGGGGCCGGCTGCCCCGGGTTCAGTCAGGCCAGGTAGCAGGCTGACAGCGCCAGGGCGGCGACCAGGAAGGCCGTCGCCGGGAACAACGCGGCGAACCGGGTCAGCCGGGCACGGAAAAGGAACACGAATGCGCCGACCAAATACGCGATCAGCCCGGCGAGGGCCGCGATGGCCGGCGGCCGCCACACGAAGCCGACCAGCAACCCGGCGGCGGCGGCCAGTTCCGCCGTTGCGAGCCAGCCGATGCGTTCGACCGGGAAGTTCACCGCGCGCATGCCGTCGATCTGCTTCTGGTTCCTGGTGAGCTTTCCGGCGTCCACCGCGGCCTGGTCTGCCCCAGTTGAGGTGGTGCACGCGCACTGTCAGTCGTCGAGAGTCGGCGCGGTCGTGGCGAGCAGGCGCGGATCGGGGTCGTCGCCCGCCTCCCCGAGCACGCCGAGCGCGACGCGGGCAAGCGTGACCAGATCGCGCGGATCGCGCTTGTCCAGGCCGCCGACGAGCTGTCCGAGCACAGTCAACCGGTCGAAGTAGATCCGCTCGGTGACCAGGTTCTCGTTCTCGTCGAACAGGAAGTAGGCGGTCATCCGCGTGCGGTGCGTCGAGCCGGTCGGCGGAATCTTGCCCAGCGGCCCGCGATGGGTGCCGAGCAGCCAGAACTCCACGATCACCGCGTCGTGGCTGTGCCGCAGCGCGATGATCTCGTGGTCCTGGTCGGGGAAGGCGACCCGGGTGTCGTGGTAGTAGCCGCGCACCTCGCCGTCGCCGTCGTGCACGGTCATCGACCCGATCAGTTCGTAGTGCGGGTGCGAGAACGTCGACAGGGTTGCGTCCCAGTCCTGGCGCACTTCGTCGTGGAAGTGGTCGAGCACCAGCTTTTCCCTGGCGCGCAGCACTTCTTCGGGGGGCAGGGTGAATCGCGACATGCCCGGACAATAGCCCACGGTGTGGGTCAATGCCCGCGGCCTGGACCCGATCACGGCGCCTGCCGTGATCATCGGCACGGTCGGCGAAGGCCGTGTCCACTCGTCGCCGTCGCCGGGGCGGCGTAGCGTCGCCGCCAGGATTTCGAGGCTGTTCAACGGCGCAACGGTACTGATTCGCCGTTGCAATGATTCAGCTCGCGTCGCGGTACCTGCGGCTCGACAGGAGGTGAAGCTGTGGCCATGAAGCCCTCGCAGCGGGCGCGCAACTCTGACCCCGACCCCGGCCCACCGGGCGTGCCGGGGTCTGCCCCTGATCACCGCTACCTCCTCGACAACGCGCAGGCCGGGGCGGGCGAGCGGTTCGTCGCGCTGGCCGAGCTGTTCGACGGCGTGACGCGCGGGCACTTCGACCGCCTGGGGGTGGGGCCAGGATGGCGCTGCTGGGAGGTGGGGGCCGGCGGTCGCAGCATCCCCGAGGCGCTCGCCGCGGCCGTCGGGCCGACCGGGTACGTCCTGGCGACCGACATCAATCCTGCATGGCTGGACCCGCATGGGAGCTATGAGGTGCGCCGGCACGACATCGCCGCGGATCCGCCGCCGGGGACGTTCGACCTGGTGCACGCCCGGCTCGTCCTGGTCCATGTGCCCGACCGCACCGCAGCGCTGGCCGCGATGGCGGCGGCGCTGCGGCCCGGCGGCTGGCTTCTGGTCGAGGACGCGGACACCGAGCTGCAGCCGTTGGTGTGCCTGGACGAAAGCGGCCCGGCGCAGCGACGCGCCAACCGGCTGCGCCGCGCCTTCCGGGAGTTGATGGCACGCCGCGGCGCCGATCTGCGCTACGGCCGTACGCTGCCCAGGACATTGCGCGAGGCCGGTCTGGTCGATGTCGCGGCGTCGGGCAGTTTCCCGGTCGGCGGGGCGGTCTGCGCCCGCCTGGAGATCGCGACGATGCGCCAGGTCCGCGCCGATCTGGTCGCCGCCCGGCTGGCCGATGACGCCGAGATCGACGCGCACATCGCAGCCGTCGGCGCCGGCGAGCTGGATCTCACCCTCGCACCGCTGATCTCGGCGTGGGGACGCCGCCCCGACTAACAACTGCCCAATGTTGTTCTTGGCATAGATTGATCATTTTGTGTTGTTGATCAGGCGGTGAGGAGAGGGGACGGCAGCCGCCGTGGATGGTGTCCGACGAGCTGTGGGCACGCATCGAGCCGCTGCTGCCGGTGGTCGTCCCGATGTCCGGCGGACCGTCGCGTTCCGGGCTCAGGAAGCGCTCGAACAACAAACTCCACCGGACCGGGTCGGCATTGACGGTGCCCAGCGCATAGCAGACCGCTGAGTTCGCGCCGCCGAACCCCGCCCCTGGCAGTAGATATTCGCCTCGCGGCAAAACCGGACAATGTCCCACACCACCAAGAAATAGCCTGGGAACCCGAGCTTCGTGATGATCTCCAGTTCGTGGTCCAGTTGCGCGTAGGCGCCCGGGTTGTCCTGGCGGGTGCCATAGCGTTGATGCGCACCGGTCTCGACCAGGTGGCGCAGGAAACTGGCCTCGTCGTGTCCAGCGGAAACGCGCACTCCAGGCCGAGCACCGCAGCACGTTGCACCGCGCCGGGATAGCGGTCCAGACGGGCGGCCACTTCCGCACCCGAACGCAGGTGCGCCGTGCCGGCCGGGGGCGGCCAGCCGTCCATCTCCGGCAGCGAGCGCCGGGCCCGGACCGCCGCGAGTGCCGCGGCCAACCGGGAGTCTCGTGGCCGGGCGTAGTGCACCGCGTTCGTCGCGACCGTCCCCACCCCGGTCTCGGCGGCGATACTGACGAGCAGGTCGTTGCGGCGCGAGTCCAGCGGGTAGCCGTGGTCGGTCAGCTCGACCACGACCTGCTCCCGCCCCCATGCGTCGACCAGCCCCCGCAGATGTCGGGCGGCCTCGCCAATACTGCTGCTGTCGCCGGGTTTGGCCAGTGCGGAGTCGAGGGCCTGGGGGACGCGGCCTTTTCGGCACCCGGTCAGCAGCAGGCAGTGTTCGCGGGTCTCCTCGATGATCTCCTCCCAGTCGTAGACGGGGAGGCCCTTCTCGCCGCCGCGCAGTTGGGCGGCGGTGATCACCCGGCACAGCCGCCGGTATCCCTCCGGAGAACGCGCCAGCAGGAGCAGGTGTTCACCTTCCGGGTCCGGCAGCCCGGTCTGCGGCGCGGAGAGCCCGACCGACAGCTCGGCGCCGAACACGGTCGCGACGCCGAGATCCTTGGCAGCTTCTGCGAAGCGCACGACCCCGTACATGCCGTCGTGATCGGTGATCGCGATCGCGTCCAGCCGCAACCGCGCCGCTTCCTCGACCAGAGCCGCCGGTTCAGACGCACCGTCCAAGAAGCTGAAGTTGCTGTGACAGTGCAACTCGGCATAGGGCACTCGCTCGTCGAGCTCCGCTCCCGCTACCCGGCGACCGATGAGGTCCGCTGGTGGTGCGTAGCCTTCGCGTTTGCGGGAGGTAGGTGATTCATCTCGCCCTGACTGAGCGGAGAGCGGTCGTCCGGAGAGCGCGCGTTCCAGTGCGCGCCACGATCCTGGACCGTTGCTGAAGGACACCCGACCTGCCTCCCGATACGGGCGTACGCCTCCATAGGGGAAGACCCAGCTACCCGGCACGGGTGACTGGCACGTCGAGTGCACGCAACACTACTCCGGGTCGAACACGTGTTCGACTCGGAGGTGAGTATGGCAAACCGCCGCCGCGACCGCCAGCCGGTGTTGTTTCGATTGGGCCAAGTCCCGGCAGAGCCCCAATCCGCGACGAGTACGACCGCACACACGCCGCATCCACCGGATTGACGCGGCGACGCCCGAAGGGCCTCGACGTCAGCGGGCGTTGCGCGCGAATCGTGCCCTACGACGCCTCTCGGCGGCCCAGCGCCGGGTGAGGTCACGCAGCGCGACGGCGTGCCGGAACGGTTCGCTGTCGATGTCACGACGCCAGGCCGCGAGCAGTGCGACGAGTAAGTCCTGATCACCGCTCATGCCCGATAGTTCGCCTGGTCAACGACGGGTGTTACCGACCAGCGAGTCGCGGATCAACCGGTGCGTGCTAACGGAATCCGCGGCTGGTTGCCCGGAACAGCATCGGAGCCGACGTAACCGTGACCTGGCCAAACTCGGCGGAGCTAGGCCGAACGAGTTACCGTCTGTCCACGGTCGACACGGGTATGCCGACGCCCCGACGGTGCCCGGACGGGAGGCTGGGATGGCCGCCACCTCGCGACGCGGGCCCTCCGGCGTGCCGCCCTGGGTGGAGCCCATGCTGGCCAAGCCGGACGGCGGCCGATTGCCGTCCGGGCCGCACCTGTCCTACGAGGACAAGCTCGACGGGTATCGCTGCTGCGCACGGGTCGCCGCTGACGGCACAGTTGTGCTGACCAGCCGAAACGGCCGCGACTTCACCGACGAGTTCGCTGTCCTGGTCACGCCGCTCGCCCAGGTCTTCGGCGGCCAGGCCGGCATGCTCGACGGCGAGATCGTCGTCTACAACGCACACGGCCAGGTTGATTTCGGATTGCTCCAGGAACGCCGCGGCCGATACCCGCGCCACCGCCGGGTCGTAGGCGGCGGCGAGCCCGTTGAGACGGTCGATGTGCGGTTCATGGCCTTCGACCTGCTGCGGCTCGGCGGGAACGACCTGCTCGGACGACCGTACGAGGAACGCCGAGGCCAGTTGGCCGCGCTGGCGATGCCCGATCCGTACCGGGTCGGACTGGTTCGCTCCGTCACCTACGAGCACTTGCGCACCGAGCGGCTCACCCCGGAGATCCTGCTGCAGCGCACGGCTGCCGCCGGCTACGAGGGCCTGGTCGCCAAGGTCCGCACGTCGACCTACCAGCCCGGTGCGCGCTCGGATGCCTGGCTCAAGCACCCGCTCACCGCCAAGACCGACGTACTGATCTGCGCCTTTCGCCCCGGCAAGGGTGGCTTGACCGGCTCACTGGGCGGACTGCTGCTCGGCGCGCACGACCCGGCC
>DASYBO010000239.1:0-3355 GCA_036500685.1 Pseudonocardiaceae bacterium
GTCACCGCCCCGTAGTAGCCAAATGCCCTGCCACGAACCGGCTTCGCGTACATCTGTTGCAGCAGCCCGATCACCTGCGGCGCGAGCACGCCTGCCGCCACCCCGCGCAGCAGCCTGCCGACGACGAGCACGACGGCGTTCGGTGCCGCGCCGCAGAGGATTCCGGTCAGCGCGAACAACGCGAGACCGATCAGGAACAGGGTGCGGCGGCCGTGCTCGTCGCCGAGCCTGCCGGCAGGCACCAGGGTCAGGCCGAAGGCCAGCGCGTACCCGGCGACCGACCAGGTGACCTCGGCGGGGGACAGGTGCAGGCTGTGTTCCATCGACGGCAACGCGATGGTGACCACGCTGACGTCGAGGAGGGTCATGAAGCTGGCGACGAGGCAGATCAGCAGAGCTGGCCTGCGTCGGCCCTCTACTTCGGTCATGGGACACCACATTTCCGGGAATCGGTCAGTTCGCGCCCGCGTCGGCGATGAGGCCGGCCTTTTCCACTCCGGCGACGGCCACCGTCTCGTCGTTCTCCGGTCGGTCACCGCTGACGCCGACTGCGCCGAGCAGACTGCCCTGCGCGTCCCTGATCAGCACGCCACCCCGCGACGACGCGATCCGCCCCTCGGAAATCGCGGCGAGCGCGGCGAAGAACGCAGGGTCGCGGGTGGCGTGGCGGGCACCGGCGGCTCCGCCCATGCCGGTGCCGAGGCAGCCCCATGCCTTGGCGTGCGCGATCTGCGGG
The DNA here is from genome assembly GCA_036500685.1 of Pseudonocardiaceae bacterium. Classification (GTDB taxonomy): domain Bacteria; phylum Actinomycetota; class Actinomycetes; order Mycobacteriales; family Pseudonocardiaceae; genus CAJCJE01. The sequence goes on from DASYBO010000239.1 coordinate 737, forward strand.
CGCAGGATTCCGGCCCCGTCCTCACGCTTGACGACGATGGGGTGGCCGCCGGGGTCGAGCACGGTGATGGTCAGCGGACGCAGTTCAAGCTCACGTGCCTTGCTCAGCGCGGCGTCCACGATCTCCGCCGCTTGGTTCAAGGACAGCATTTTCTTGGCTTCCCTTCGTTTCATGGAACATCTCGTCCAACAGCAGCCGCGCGCTGTTGTCACGTCGTTCATCGGTGCGCAGCGTGCCGTCGGCGGTGACCGCGCGGTTGATCAGTGGAATGTGCACCGAGCGGGCCAGCGGCCGCATGCCCAGCGCGACCACGACCGGCGTGAGTGCCTGCACGGCGCGCGCCCCGCCGGCCGAACCGCCGTAGCCGACGAAGCCGACCGGCTTGTGCCGCCATTCCTCGTTGAGGAAATCCAGCGAGTTCTTGGTCGCCGCGTTGTAGCTGTGGTTGTACTCGGGCACCACGAACACGTAGGCCGCTGCCGCGTCGACGAGCTGACTCCACCGCCGGGTATGGGCCTTGGTGTAAGGCCCTCGACCGGCCGGACGCGGTTCGTCCAGCAACGGGAGGTCGATCTCGAACAGGTCGATCAGCTCGACGTCGAACCGCTCGTGCCGGACGGCCAGCTCGTGGAACCACGCGCCGACGGCGCCGCCCATCCGGCCGGGCCGGGTACTGCCGATGATGATCTGCAACGGGGGTTGTCCCACGGTGCACCTCAGTTCATGGTCACGATGTTGGCGGTGGTGCCCAGGCCTTCGATGTCGCCGCGCAGTTCGTCGCCGGGGCCGACGCCGCTGACCCCCGGCGGTGTTCCTGTGGAGAGCACGTCGCCGGGGGACAGGGTGAGCGCCGTGGTGAGCCAGGCCAGCTGTTCGGGAATGGGGTGGAACATCTCGGCGGTGGAGCCGTCCTGCCGGAGTTCGTCGTTGACCCAGAACCGGATGCGCAGCTGGTGCGGGTCGGGGATCTCGTCGGCGGTGACGAACCACGGGCCGACGATGCCGAAGGTGTCGAATCCCTTGGCCCGGTCGAGCCGTCGATTGTCCAGTTCGCCGATGTCGCGGGCACCCGTGTCGACGAAGGCCACGTAACCGGCCACCGCCGCCATCGCGTTGTGCACGGTCAGGCTTTGGGCGCGACGACCGATCACCGCCGCGAGTTCGAGTTCGGGCTGAACCCGTTTGCTGACGGCCGGGTAGCGCAGGTCGTCGTACGGACCGGCCAGCGAACTGGCTGCTTTCAGAAAGCCGGTGAGGTTCGGCGGCCCGCCCACCGTCCTCGGGTCGCTGACCGAGCGGCTGCGCGGATAGTTGGCCGACATTCCCCAGATCGTGCGCGGCCTGCCGATCGGCGGACCCCACTCGGCTCCCTCGGCCGACCAGAGGCAGTCCGCCGGCAGGTCACCGGCTTGCGCGGCGGCCATGGCGTGCTCGTGGGCCTTGCGTACCAGCGTCAGATCGGGATCGGTCAGCAACAGTGCGGGGAGATCGGACGCGATCGCGCGGCGCGAGCGGGCGATCGCGTCTTCCCTGCTCGCCCCGCCGCGCTCCAACTGGTGCGCGTGCACGGCCTGCACGTCGACGAGGCGGTTCTCGACCAGTTCTGCGAAGCACAGCCGGTCGCCGAGATGGGTGCGCCGGACGGCGATCTTCATCCGACCGCAGCCCTCTTCCTCCGGTTCTCGAACTCGATGGCCCCGTCGCTCACGACGATGTCGAACGCCTCCGACGGCACTTCGGGCACCTGGATCGGGGGCAGGCCGACGGTGTAGAGCACCGTTTCCTCGGCCGCGTCGACGCGCAGCGTCTCGCCCGGCTCGACCTGCAGCGCTGCGAGGGGGCCGATCTCGGTACCGTCCACTGTGGCCTGACCGGAGAGCGAGACGATCAGGCGCCTGCCGGTGTCGACGGTCGAGTACCACCCGGCCCCGGCTTCGATCTTGACGTACTCCATCCAGAAGGCGCGCTCGGTGAACGAGCCGAAGTACTTGCGCCAGACACCGGGGGAGCCGGCCACTGGCAGGTAGTTGAAGTGCTCGGGGTTCATGATGAGCACGCTCTGGTAGCGCGGCCGGGGGAACTTGATCTCACGCCGTTCCCCATGCGCGGCAACGCCTTCCTTGCGCGCCTGTGGGCCGCGCCCGCGCCCGCCGCTCATGCCGAGGCCGGAGGCGCCGCCGAACTGCAAGACCAGCTGCAACTGCTTGGGGCTACCCAGCGGGTCGTCCTGGGGCCCGTAGGTCTGGCCCTCCGGGAAGTAGCCGATCTCGCCCTCGCGCAGGATGCCCTGCTCGCCCAGGTTCATGTCGCCGACAAGGGGCAACCGGATCTGCTCGAAGGTGTGCCGATGGCGTGGCATGTGGAAGTCGCCTTCCTGGCGCCCCAGGATGTAGCGGAAGTTCTCCGGCTTGTCGGGTTCACCGCCCATCAGCAGGTAGTTGAAGGCCACCGTGCCGCGCGGGTGGTCCATCTTGTAGGCGTTCTCGTCATACGGTGCGATTTTCATGTTGGTTCGCCTCCTGATTCCTCGTTGTCTCAACCAGGCTACCTACTTGGTAGGTTGTGAGCAAGGGATCATTGCGCGGACAACCTCACAGGTAGGTAAGATCGGTGTGAGCA
>DASYBO010000240.1:0-6908 GCA_036500685.1 Pseudonocardiaceae bacterium
GTTCGCGGACATGGGCATGATCGCCTATGAAATGAACCTGCTGGTCAAAAGAGTCGGCGTCTATCTGAGCTCCGCGCCCCGCAACAACCAGCTGGCCGATCTCGACAACGGCCGCATGGTGTAGCCGGTGTCGGACACACAGGACGACCAATGGTGGGACGAGGCTGCCGGTCCGGTTGTTCGCCCGTTCGCGGTCACCGGCGGACGCACCCGCGCCGCGCAGATTCCGCTCGATGTCGCCACCCAGGTGATGGCGGCGCACGCGCTCGCCGACCGGATCGGCCTCGAACCAGAGCACATCGCGATCCTGGACCTGTGCCGGTATCCCCAGTCGGTAGCGGAGCTGGCCGCCTATGTCAACCTGCCGCTGATGGTGATCAAGGTCCTGCTCGGCGACCTCATCGAGCGCGGTGACGTCCTGATCGGCTCGCAGGCGCTGGCGACGGAACCGCCCGATCGCCACGTGCTGCAAGCGGTTCTCGACGGTATTCGCGCACTCTAGCTCCGAAAGGTACGCACTGTGATCCCGCAGTCGGTAAAGATCCTCGTCGCTGGCGGCTTCGGGGTCGGCAAAACCACCATGGTCGGCTCGGTCAGTGAGATCCCCCCGCTGACCACGGAGGAGCTCCTGACCGAGGCCGGTCAGGGCGTTGACGATTTGGCCGGCATTGAGGGCAAGACGACCACAACGGTCGCACTGGACTTCGGACGCATCACGATCAGCCCGAGGATCGTGTTGTACCTGTTCGGCACGCCCGGCCAGGACCGGTTCTGGTTCATGTGGGACGAACTCGCCCGAGGTGCGGTCGGCGCGATCGTGCTGATCGACACCCGCCGGTTGGAGATCAGCTTCGCCTCGGTCGACTTCTTCGAGCGTCGAGGCATCCCGTTCATCATCGGGCTGAACTGCTTCGAAGGCCAGCGACCGTACGAGGTGGAGGAGGTCCGGCAGGCGCTGGCGATCGACGCGTCCGTGCCGATCGTGAACTGCGACGCGCGCCAGCGGGAGTCGAGCAAGCTGATCCTGATCAAGTTCCTCGAGCACGCGATGAGCCGCCTACCGGCCAAGGTGGACGCTGCGTCATGATGTGATGTCGGACCTACCCACATGGCGCAATTGGTTGGACCAGTTGGGTATGGCTGGGCATCGCGAGGCGATTGTCCAGATAACATTTGCTGCCATGATCAGTCGCGTACGGTCGTTGTTACCGTGGTGAATGTCTCACGATACGGGATATATCCCGTATCGGGCCAGCGATTTGGCGAGTTCCTTTGTGGACTGTGGAGCACCGCTGGTGAGGCGCTGGCCATGCCCGTCGAGCTGACCGCCCGGATGAGCCAACTGCTGCGCGGCATGCTTCCGGCGTGGGCGGGCGAACTGATCGGTACCGCGCCGCGCAACCCGTCCTATGTCGCAGAAGACGGGTTCCCGGCCGAGATGTCGGTCAACTGGTCAGCAGGGCGCCCGGAGTTACGGGTGCTGTTCGACTGTTTGTCCGGTGTCCAGTACGGACATCGCCGAGACACGCTCCGCCGCTGGGGCGGTGCCGGATCGGGTGTCCGGATCGCATCGTCGCGTTTCGGTCGGGTCAGCGAGATCTTCACCCCGAAGGAGGGCCGGCCCTCGAGCGCACCGCTGTGGCACTCGATGGCTTGGCGGCCACCGGATCGAGTGATCCACAAGACCTACTTCGGACTCTACGCATGGCCGATCTCGGAGCGTTACGCCGCCGTAGGCCAGGCCATGGAGCGGCTGGGCATGGGCGCGGCGTGGGACGACGCCCGTCGACGGGTGGCTCAGGACGCCGGCCGAGGCGGCGGGCGGGAGATCGAGTTCTTCGGCCTCGACCTGGCCAGCACGAAAGGCGCAAGGGCCAAGGTCTACTACCGCAACCACCGCGCCGACATCCACGAATTGAACCGGATGGCGTCGGTGGCGCTCACCCACGACGGCGAGCAGGCGCTGGCCGCCTACCGGACCCTGGCCGGCACCAACGCAGACGCCGGCGAAGAGGCGTTGACCTGCCTGGCATTCCACGCCGGCCTCGACCGAGCCGTCGAGGCAACGACCTACCTGCGCATGCCCAGCCTGGCCTCCTCCGACCGGGAAGCGGTCGACCGCACCGCCGCACTGCTGCGCAGCGAAGACGTGGACCCCCAACCATTCGAAGCGCTCGCCACCGCGCTGGCCCCCGGTCGGCTGGAAGACAGCCAGGGATTGCTGGAACTGGTCAGCCACCGCACCGGACGCAGACACGGCGACATCACCACCTACTTCCGCTTCTCCGTCTACGACCGACCCGCATCGCTGCCGATCCCACCCGTCGATCCCGCGCACAGCCGCAGGAAGGAGCCCACGGTGAATCACCCCGACCTGGAGCGGATCGCCCGCTACAACGAGCGCAGGCAGCTGGAATACGAGTCCTCCGACCTGATCCAACTGCTGGTCGACGAGCAGACACCGGACGAGACCAAGAAAGCCGTCCTCGCCTACCTCCAGCCCTGGTCGAACGCCTTCCAACGGATGATCAGTGCCCGAGTGACCTTCGAGACCGATCCCGACCTACGCACCCTCGCGCTGGAACACCAGAAGGAGGAGATCGGTCACGACACCATCCTGGCCGACAGCCGTGCTGGCGATCACCGGCTGATCTGGGATCCCGTGATCGAGGCGGGCGCGGCATGGTTCGTCGACCAGTTCGCTACCCTGCCCGGCGTCGAGCGCGCCGTGCTCGCGCATCTCGCCCTCGAAGCCGGCAGTCTCGCGCTCAGCAAGGCCGGCATCCGCGCGTTCCCCGACGACCCGTACTTCACGCTGCACGACGAGGCCGACGCCGAGCACCTGGACATGGGCTACCAACTGCTCCGGCAGCGCACCGACTGGACCGCGGACGCCCTCATCACCGTGCTGGACCGCGCCTGGCAGGTCATGACCGTCGTCTCCGACCGCATCGCCGAGTGCGCCCAGCGCGACACCGACGACACCGACGACGCAGCCGCCGCGTGACCGACAGCCTGGACCCGACGGCCGCAGCCCGCGCGGTCGCCGTCGAATGCGCCAACGACTACCAGGCGGTCCTGGCCGATCGCCTGGTGGCCGCCTACGCCCTCGGCAGCCTCGCCCACGGCGGCTATGCCCCCGCCGTCAGCGACATCGACCTGGCCCTCGTCCTCACCGACACCCGCGACAGCGATGCTGCCACGATCGAAACCACCCGCCAATCCCTACATCCGCGTAGCCCCGCGCACCGCAAGCTCTCCGTCTTCTGGAGTTCCCAGACCGCGCTGCGCGACGGCCGGGACGACGGCCGCTTCCCCGCCATCGACCGCCTTGACCTCCATGATCACGGCCAACTCCTGCTCGGCACCGACGTCGCCCGCCACGTGGCCATCCCCACCGCCGGCGAACTGCTCCTCGACGGCGCCCAGTTCGCCGTCAAGGTCCTGGCGACCGACGAGGTGATCGCCGAGTTCCACCAGCCCCGCCGCTTGCTCGAGGACCCCGTGTGGTTCACCAAGGCCGTCCTGTTCCCCGTCCGCTTCCTCTACACCGCCGCGCGAACCATCGGCCGCGCCGCCACCAACGACGAGGCCATCGACTGGTACCTGACCCAACCCCAAGCCGTGGCGACGCCCCTGGTCCGGCTGGCCGCGCGGGTCAGACAGGGACATCGGCTGACCTCCGAGGAGGCCACCCCCCTCCTCGCGGACGGCTTGGTCCCCCTCTACCTGCGGTACGTCGACGACCAAACGCCGCGCCTGCACCAGGCCGAAGCACCGACCGACCTCGTCACCGCATTCACCCAATGGCGCCAACTACTCAACGTGAGCCGGCAAAGCCACTGATCGCAGCTCCCCCTTGCGGGGGAAGGAAATGCGACTTGGGAGGGAGGCCGCCGGCCCGCCCCGGCACGACGATGGCACGGAACCCAACCAATACCAGGGGGAACCGTGCACAAGTCCATCACACGCGCCGCCACCGTCGCCCTTCTCGCTCTGGCCCCACTCGCCATCGCGGCGCCGGCCCGATCCGCCACCTCCGTCCCTGCGCAGTCCGTGATTGACTCCACCACCGTCAGAGGCTCGGCGCAGATGTATTTCCCCGTGCCCGGCAACGATGTGGAAATCACCGTCGATGCGCACGCCACCTTCACCGGCGGTGAGTTCCCAGCGAAATCCTGGGGCACTTTCCGGATATACCACCGAATCGAGCAGAACCGTCAGGCTCTGGTCAACTGGGGCGATTTCGCCGTCGACTGCGTCACCATCGGCGGTCCCACGGCGACCGTCACCGGAACCCTCGTCCGCGCCGCGCCCGGTAGCCCGTGGCAACTCGGCGTCCGTACCGGCCTGAGCTTTTACGTCGACGGCGCGGACAGCCGGATCGGCATCGCCGGCACGCCAACTCCGCCGCTGTCGCGATGCATGGCGCCTGCCGCGACGGCCGTGCTGGTCAAGGGCGGCTACACGATCAGCTCATGACCCCGATGCTGTACAAGGAAAGGATAGCGGAGCGATGTGGCGATGGTGGGGACACTGGCCGGTCTGGTCCGCGTACGCGGCGGGCGGCTGGTCCTTGGGGTACGGAGCGCTGGGGCTGTACTGGGCGTTGGGGGGCAACGGTTTCCCGTTCGCGCACGTCGCGGCCAATCGCGCCACCGGGTCGATTCTGGAAAACGCGCCGGTCACCGTGGTCGCGCCGACCATGGCGGCACTCGGACTGCTCGGCGGGATCGCCGGCATCCTCATGCCGCACGGACAAGGCAGCGGCCCGGTTCGGCGCGTCCTGCTGGTACTGGGCTGGGCGTCGGCGGCCGCGCTCGCACTGGTAATTCCGGACTATTCGATCCTCGGCATCCTCGCGCTGTCGCCGGTGCTGCTGGTGTTCGCCTTCACCGGGGTACCCGGTCCGCAGCACGACATCGGCGCGATCCTGTACTGGCATCGGATGAACCTGGTGCTGATGTTCCTCGGCGGTCTGCTGTGGGCAGCGGCCACCCTCGCCTACCAGCGCCGCACCCGCCGCGCCTGCGGCAACTGCGGTCGCCGCGATACGCAGGGCGCGCGGTGGACGACGCCCGAGGCCGCTAGAAGATGGGGACGCCGGGCGGTGTTGGTCGCCTGTGTGGCGAACGTGCCGTACGAGATCACGCGGATCGCCTGGTATTTCGGGTATCCGCTCGGTATCACCACCGATTTCCACCGCATGATGGCGAATACGCCCGGGATGCTGTCGGCCGGCCTCGGCCTCGCGATGGCCGGCATCGCCGGCGGCATCCTGATCCACGGCCTGAGTAGTCGGTGGGGCGAGGTCTACCCACGCTGGATCTGGTTCAAGGCAGGCAAACCGGTACCACCCGCACTGGCCGTCGTGCCGGCGTCGCTGGTCGCCGTGGTCCTGATTCCGGCCGGGCTGATGAACTTCCGGATCCGGTTGTCCTCGGACATGTGGGCGGCAAACGTACCCGCCACGTTGTGGATCGTCTGGGGTGCCGCCCTCGGCGCCGCCACCTACGCCTACTACCTGCGCCGCCGCTTGGCCTGCCGGCAGTGCGGCCGGGGCGACTGTCAGCCGGCACCCGGCCCGGCGCCTCGATCAGCTACCGGAGAACGAGCGGAAGCTCCCGCACACCAGTGATGTCGGGTGAAGGGTGGCAGATCGGTGGGCGTTCTGGGTCGATACGCAGGGCCGGGTAGCGGTCGAACAGGATGTTCAGCGCGATCCGGCCCTCAAGGCGGGCCAGCGGCGCCCCGATGCGGAAATGCACGCCGCGCCCGAACGTCACGTGCGGATTGCGATCCCGCTCCGGGGCGAACGTATGCGGGTCAGGGAAGGCGCGTTCGTCGCGGTTGGCCGCGCCCAGCCACACGGCAACGAGCTGGTCACGCGGGACCTCCTCCAGCAGCTCGCCGGTCGGTTCGGCGATGCGAGGCTGAGCTTGACCGCGAAGAGCCGGCTGGTGTCGTGGGAGTACGTGGCCGGATGCCCCAGTACTTCCATCGCCTCGGTCGGGTCCATTCTCAGTGACCTCGCCAGTAAGTTGCAGCAGGTGGAGAACGCGCTACACGGCGCCGCGACTGAGCCCACAAGGCAAGGTGTGCCGGTCGGGCCGGACGGCAGACTGCAACCGATGATGACCGCTAATCCGCCCTCGCCCCAGGTCGCGACGAAGCTTCAGGCTGCGGAAGCTTACGGCCAGGAGTACAACGCGGCTATGCAGATGGCCCAGGGTTTCCGGTTGGACGCCGCGACCAGCCTGTCCAACCTGTATGACCAGATCGGGCCGGACAGCGGCAATGTGGTGAACTCGCCCGATCAGTGGACCACGATCGGCGACTACCTGCGTGGCTTGTATGCGGTCCCTAACGAGAAGAACAGCAGGTTCGTCAAGGCCAACGAGTCCAAGCTACAAGGCGCTGGGGACGCGACGCAGCAGGCGAGAAAGGACCTCAAGGTTGCCAAAGCTGCTTATCAGGCCAAGGGTTTGAAGCTGCCCAGTACCAGCGATGCGAGTGTTGGCCACAGCAAGGCGCTGAGCGAGCTTGATGATCTCAAGACCGAGTTGTCGGCGGCCAAAGGCCGGTTCCGGTGAGTTGCCGTTGAGTAAATTCAGCAAACTTGAGGGCCTGGTGGAACTCTAAAGGACATCCCGGTCGTGGACATCGCCGCGTCTGGTGTGGCGGCGGCACTCCAGTACAATGACGACGTCAACAAGGGTTGGTCGTCCAAGCGTGCTGCGGGGGCGGATTTCGGTGCAGCCGCGATCGGCCTGGGAGCCGCCGTCGGTGTGGGGGCGCTGTGCGTGACGGCACCAGCATGGGGCACGGCGCTGGCGGTCGGCGGCACTGCGGTCGGGGTCGGGGACATCGCCTATCAGGCGTTCCAGGAGAACTGGGGAGAGGACATG
>DASYBO010000241.1:0-5480 GCA_036500685.1 Pseudonocardiaceae bacterium
TGACGGTCGTGGCGAGCGCGCCGTCGCTGCCGGGTGCGGAGAAGGCAGCGCCCGAGCTCAGGTCGCTGATCTCGCCGACGTATTGCGACGATTCGGAGAAGGCCAGCCCGACCTGCTGGCCGGCCCCGCTCGCGCCGGCGAAGGTGAGCGTGACGATGCCGCCGACCTCCTTGCCGAAGTCCAGCACGACGTAGGAGTTCGGGCCGCTGATCCGGGTCGACTGTCCGGAAAGGACGTTTTGCGGCGAGTCGACCGTGCCGGCGGTGCCCTGAATCGCCACCGGCGCCAGGGTTCTTGTCGCCGGCGCGTAGTTGTCGGCCTGGGCCAGTGCGCGGTTGTTGGATGGTGGCGCGGCAGAGGCGGACATCGTGGTGGCGAGCAACGCGCCGACGGTGAGCGCGGCGAGGCGTAACGACTTCGTCATGGCCGGTCTCCCCGAGGCAGACGACTTGAATCGATTCAAAGAATCACCTGGCGACGGTCGGGTGTCAACCGCCGAACGGCGAGCGGCCATTCACGCCTTCACCGCACGCGCTGTCGCACCTCAGTCGATTGTTGACAATCCTGTTACCCGGAGGCACGCTGCTGGAATGGCCCGCAACATCACGATCTCCCTGGACAAGCGCGGCGTGAGCTGCACCGCCCTACTCCTCGACGACCTCGCCCCACGCACGTGTGCGGCGGTCTGGGACGCACTCCCCCGCAGCGGCGACGCCTACCACGCCAAGTACGCGCGCAACGAGATCTACGCGCTGCTGCCCACTTTCGCCCCAACCGAGCCTGGCACGGAAAACCCGACGATCACTCCCATTCCGGGCGACGTCTGCTACTTCACCTTTCAGCCATGGCAGATCGGCAATGCCGCGTACGGCTACAACGAGGACAGCCAGGCGCAGAGCGGCGAAACCGTGATCGACCTCGCGCTGTTCTACGGCCGCAACAACCTGCTGATCAACGGCGACCAGGGCTGGGTACCCGGCAACGTCTTCGCCACCATCACCGCTGGCCTACCCGAGATCGCCGCCGCCGCGCAGGACCTGTGGCTGCGCGGCGTCGAAGGCGAAACCCTCAGCTTCCGCCGCGTCGAAGGCTAGTACTCCAGCCGCACGTGGTGATCTTGCCCGGTCGGCCTTGCTAACGTGCCAGGCGCCAGCCATCCTTGCAGGGATGAGTCAGCCAGCATCGGTTTATGACTATGCGGCAAGCGGTGTCTTCCGGCGATCCATGCGACTGCTGGTGACGAGCCGGCCGGTGGCTGGGCTGTCCGCACGCCTGCTGCCCGGTCTGGACCGCGTCATCTACCGGATCACCCGAGGACGGCTCACGTTCTCCGCCTGGGTCACCGGCCTGCCCGTCCTGCGGCTGACCACGAAGGGTGCCCGGACCGGCGAGCCACGCACTGTACGGGTACTCGGCATTCCCGACGGTGACGGTTTCATCATCGTCGCGGCCAATTTCGGGCAGCGCGCCAATCCCGCCTGGTATCACAACCTCCGGGCGCACCCCCTGGTTTCCGTGGTCGCGGACGATGTCGAGGGCAAGTACTACGCCCGCGAGCTGTCCGGAGCAGAGCGAGAGCGTGGGTTCGAGCGGGCGCTCGCGCTCAATCCCGGATGGCGGCGTTTCCAGAAGTCGTCCGGCGAACGCGTCATCCCTGTGATCCGACTCGACGTCTCATAGGTCACCAAGTGCTGCTGGAGTAACTCCAGCAGCACTAGTACCGCGACGGCGCTTCACCCGGTCTGTCGCCCTTGTACGACGTCACCCCGGGGGGGTCCGCCAGCCGGTCTCTACCAGACCGCCGACCAGTTCACCGGCGTCTGCGGCCTGCTTCAGCAGCGTGGTGAGCCAGGTGAAGGGGCGTTCATCGGACTCGGGGTAGAGGCCGATCGCGCCGATCAGCACGACGCATCGGCGGGTATGGGTGATCAGCATGCGCCACCGACCGGGCTGGCCGTGGTCCTGGCCCCAGATGAGCGACCCGTCCGGGGCCGTCAGTCGTTCGATACGACTGCCGGACAGCTCGAATCGCCATCCCGTTGCTGGCGGAATGACCCAGGGTTCAGGGTCAGCTGGCTGGTTGTCCAAGGCGTCGGCGAGCTGTTGGCTGATCGTGGGAATCGGGTTCAGGCCCCTGTTCAGCAGGCCCGAGATAGAGCGGGTCACGCGCTCGTCGGGGCCGCCGCGCACGGCCATGTCGGGCCGCAGGTCGAGGATCAGCAGTGGCAGGAACCCGTCCGGGACAGGCAGGTCCGCCCGCATGGTTCGCCAGTGCGCCGCGCCGTCCACCCCGGCGGCTGTTACACCTGCCTTCAGCTCGGGCAGTGCAGCCAGTGCCGAGGCACCGGTGTTGACCACCTGGGATGGTGAGCACTCGGCGTGCGCGAGGGCGGCCCGGACGGCGCCTTCCTGCTGTTCGGCGACCACCGTGGCGGGCTCGGTGTTCGCATCCGCGCGCAGACCGCAGTGCCAGCATTCGAACGTGCTGTATTCGGGGTTGTGCCGCAGTCGGTCCAGATTCTCGGTGCCGATCAAGGACGCCACCTCTGCGCTTACCTGGATATCGCGCATCGGGACAGATCCTCCCTACGACCGGTCGCGCGCACCCTCGGTACGCGCATGCCGTCGAGCCTACTGGCCGGACCGACAGGGCCGACCCTGCGCTCGGACCGGAGGCGCGGACGAACCCGGCAACGGCGAAACCCTCAGCTTCCGCCGCGCCGAGGCCTGGATCACCGGTGTTTCATCGGGATTTCATCGATCCATGAGACTTTCACCAGCATGACAGGCTTCGGGGTCGACATCGGCCAACTCGGCGTGCTCGCCGGCAGGGTGTCCGGCATCGGCGGCTCGCTGACCAGCGTGGCCGGCGCGGTCGGCGGCATCGGCAACGGGGACTTCGGGCATTCCGATCTCAACCAGGCCGTCCAGCAGTTTGCCAGCCAGGTCAATCAGTCTCTTGCCGCGCTCGGCAAGACCGCGGGCGGGATGACCGACGTTCTGCACGGTACCGCCCAGTCCTATGCCAGCAGCGACCAATCCAGCGCCGAGAACATCACTGGGACAGGCTGATCGGCCAGTCGCGCGGCAATGACAATCCGGCCGATGGCCAAGGAACGGACAGGAGAGTTCCAGTGGGCGCGACCCGCAGTTTCCCCGCGTTGGGGTTCGACCCGGCACCGGGAGACCTGGACGCCGTGCACAGCGCCGTAGCAGCCCTGCGGTCCTCGGGCAAGCAGATCACCGAGGCGCACGACGCTGTCTCCGGCGTGCACACCGGGAACAGCTGGACCGGGCAGGCCGCGGAGGGCTTCCAACATCAGGTCAGCACGTTGGGCACGAACGTCAGCGCGGCAAGTAGCACGATCGATGGGGCCAGCAAGGTACTCGGGCAGTGGGCGGACGACCTCGGGACGATGCAGTCCACGGCCGACCACCTCGAGCAGCAGGCCGCACAGGCGCAGCAGCAGCTGACAACCGCGCAGGCCAATCCGGACCTGAAGCTGGCCGGCCAAACCTTTCCCAGCCAGGAAGCAGCGCAAGCCGTCCAGCAGCAATACCAGGCGGCGATCGGCAAGGTGAAGACTGCGCAGCAAGACCTTGACAAGATCCGGCAACAAGCCACGCAGCTCAGCCAACAGCACCAGCAGAACGCCCAGGAAGTCGCCAAGTCCCTCACCGGGAATTCGGCAGCGCAATCGAACTTCGGGCCACGGCACGACCCGCCCATGCAGCCGAACAATGGCAAGAACGCCAACGGCATCGGGTCCAGGATCGCCAGCCTCGCACTCGCCAACCAGGGCAAGGGCGCCGGAACCTGCTCGCAGGTCAACAGCTCGAAGAACAGCCTTGGTGGCAGCTCTTTCGGTACGAGCTGCATCCTGAAGAACGGCGAGGACGGCGGCACCGGTGAGTACTGGTGCTCCGATTTCGCCAAGTGGACCTGGCAGAAGTCCGGCGCGAATGTCTCAGGGCTTGATGCCGGAGCCGTGAGCTTCTACAAGTACGGGCAAGATCACAACACCTTGCACACCGGCAGTCCCCAAGTCGGCGATGCCGCCGTAGTCCAATACAACCCCGCGCAGGGAAAGGCGGAACACGTCGGGGTCGTCACGGCTGTCAACCCCGACGGCTCACTGCAGGTAGCCGATGGCGACTGGAATGGGCAGAGCGGCACTCAGTCGCACTGGGCCCAGACGTCGACCGTCATGGTCCACACCTACAAGAACACCGGTGGCAAGTGGTACGACTCCGATGGACGGGATGTCTCAGCCTTCGTGAGCCCAGCTACCTCCTGAGATCGCGTTCGGTCACAGTCGCGTCGCCGCGCGGACGAGTCCGGCGACGGCCCTGGATCGGCTGTGCGGCGGCCACGCGATCACCGTCGTCACCGCGGGAGCCTCGAGCACGGGAACAGCGACGAGATCATCGCGCAGCTGAGCGCGGCACGACTCGGGTAGCACGGCCGAGGCCCGGCCGAGCGCGATCAGTTGCATCAGCTGGCTGGTGTCGCGAACTTCCGGGCCGGGACCATCCGGGTAGGTGCCGTCGGGTCCGGGCCAACGGGGCCGCGGCAGGCCGGGCAGGCCGGTGACGTCGGCCATCCGCAGATCGGTCCGGGTGGTGAGCGGATGTCCGGCCGGCAGGACCAGAACCTGGCCCTCGGTGAGCAGGTCCTCGCTGTCGAATCCGACCGTCGAGTCGAACGGCCGGTGCAGCAGCCCGACATCGGCTCGCCCGTCGCGCAGCAGCCGCTCCTGCTCGCCGACCCCGCACAGCAACACATCGACGGTGACCGCGTCGGGTTCGGCGGCGTAGGCGTCGAGCAGTTTCGCCAGGGTTTCGCTGGACGCACCGGCCTTCGCGACCAGGACGACGCTCGCCTTGCCGGTCGCGGCGCGGCGAGTACGCCGGTCGGCGGCTTCGATCGCGTCGAGTGCGGCCCGTCCCTCGCGCAGCAGCACCGAACCGGCCTCGGTCAGCGTGACCGCGCGGCTGTTGCGTTCCAGCAGCGCCGCGCCGAGCCGCCGTTCGAGTTGGGAGATCGCCCTGGACAGCGGCGGCTGCGCGATCCCGAGTCGCAGCGCGGCCCGCCCGAAATGCAGTTCCTCGGCAACAACCACGAATTTCCTAATTGCCTCCGAATCAAGTCCTCGCCTGCTGATATCCGCCACGTCTCCTCCTTTGCCTCTCACTGTGCGGGCGAGGGATCCCCACCGCGCAGCTCGGCAAGACCAGCGCTTCTTCCTCGACGAACCGCGTCGAACAGAGATCCGGCGCCGCTGCGACCGGGGCGATCCGCAGACGACCCCACGGTCGTGACCGACGCGATCAAGCCGGACACCACGCTACGGCGTTCCCCGACCGGATGAGAACGAGTAACCCGGCAGACCGACGACCGAACCAGAGATGTCGTTCCGGCAGGCAAGCGCCACTGGACTCTGTCGAGGTGAACACGCGATTCTGCCGGAGCGCAACTC
>DASYBO010000242.1:0-9279 GCA_036500685.1 Pseudonocardiaceae bacterium
GCGGGCCACGGCCGAGGTGGCGGTCGTGGACGCGGTCGGCATCGGTGTCGGCATCGCGATCGTCGGCGTCCCGCTGGCCGCGCCGCTGGGCGCGCTGGTGTTCCTGGCCGCGTTCGTGCCGATCGTCGGCGCGGTCATCGCGGGTGCGGTCGCGGTGCTGGTCGCCTTGGTGGCCAAGGGCCTGCTGGCCTCGTTGATCGTGCTGCTGATCGTGATCGCGG
Source organism: Pseudonocardiaceae bacterium (assembly GCA_036500685.1). Classification (GTDB taxonomy): domain Bacteria; phylum Actinomycetota; class Actinomycetes; order Mycobacteriales; family Pseudonocardiaceae; genus CAJCJE01. The sequence continues at coordinate 222 of DASYBO010000242.1, forward strand.
TGATGCAGTTGGAGAGCCACATCCTGCAACCGTGGCTGCTCGGCCGAGCGGTGCGGTTGCACCCCCTCTCGGTGGTGCTGACCATCGCCACCGGCCTCGCCGTCGGCGGCATCGCGGGCGGGCTGCTGGCCGTGCCACTGCTGGCCGTGCTCAACGCCGGGGTGCGTTCCCTGCTGCACGACCCGGCGATGGATCCGGCCGACGTGCACGCGCTGCGCCGCAGCGAAGCGATGCCGAAGGCGGACCAATCGGACGTCGAACCAGCCGATCGTCCCGATTCCGGCCGGTCGGACGGGACACCCGACGAGAACTGAGATTTTCGCCCCGGTAATCCGCCACAAGGGTTACCAGCCGGCCCGAACCGGGCAGGATGGTGCCCTGAAGGGAGCGGAACCTTGGCGCAGCGGGCTTCAGTTCATCGCGAAGGGGGTGTCGCGATGCCCTCCGATCCGATCACCCCATGGTGGCGCGCGGCGGTGGTGCTGCGGGTCGCCACCTACCTGTTCGCGGTCGCCATGACCGGCCTCTACGACAAGCAGTACGCGCGACCCGCGCTGGGCTGGGTGGCCATCGCGGTGCTCGGCGCGTGGAGTGTGCTGACCTGCTACCTGTTCCTGCGGGAGAACAGCAGGTGGCAGTGGCTGATCATCCTGGACCTCGTGGTCGCGTGCGTGATCATGGCCAGCTCCCGGTTCGTCTTCACCCCGGCCGAGCTGGCCAGTCAGGCGCCGACTCCGTTGCTCACCACGGTCTGGGTGACCAGCGTGCTGGCGGCGGGCGCGATCGGCGGCGGCCCGATCGGCGGGGTGGTCTTCGGGGTTGTCCTCTCCGCGTTCAACTTCGGCACCCATGGCTACGTCGACGTCGACCTGGCCAGGGACGCGGTCGAGCTGATCTCGGTCGGTTTCGCGATCGGCCTGGCCACCAGGACCGCCCGTCGCTCGGCGGCGCGGCTGGCGTCGGCGCTGCGCTCGGAGGCCGCGACCGCGGAACGGGAACGGCTGGCCCGATCCATCCACGACAGCGTGTTGCAGGTGTTGGCCAGGGTTCAGCAGCGCGGCGCGGAAGTCGGCGGGGAAGCGGCCGAACTCGCCCGGCTCGCAGGCGAACAGGAGGTCGCGCTGCGCTCGCTCGTGTCGGCGGCACCACCGGACTCCACTGTGGACGGAGAGGTGGATCTGCGCGCGCACCTGCAGATCCTCACCACCGCGCGGGTCGCCGTTTCGGTACCGGCGACCAGGGTGATGCTGCCGGCGGCGACCGCGAGCGAACTGTCCGGCGTCGTCCGCGAGGCACTGGCCAATGTGGACAAACACGCCGGTGAACAGGCGAAAGCCTGGATCCTGCTCGAGGATCTCGGCACCGCCGTTGTGTTGAGCGTGCGCGACGACGGCCCCGGTATCCCGGCGGGCCGGCTGCACGCGGCCGAGGGCGAGGGCCGGATGGGCGTAGCCAAATCGATCAGGGGACGGGTCGGTGAGCTGGGGGGCAGCGCCGAGCTGATCACGAGCGCTGGTCAGGGTACGGAATGGGAGCTGCGGGTACCACGGGTCCTGCCGGGTCGTGGCGGTTCGGGCAGGGAGGCGAAAGCATGACCGCGAGTGGGGTGCCGACCCAGGCTGGTCCGATCTCGGTGATGGTGGTCGACGACCACCCGCTGTGGCGCGACGGCGTCGCCCGCGACCTCAGCGAACGCGGCTTCTCCGTGCTCGCCACCGCCGGCGACACCAACGCCGCCGTGCGCATCGCCACCACCGTCCGGCCGGACGTGGTGCTGATGGACCTCAACCTGGGCACGGGTTCCGGCGTCGACGCGATCCTGCGCATCACCGGCGACCTGCCCACCACGCGCGTGCTGGTGCTCTCGGCCAGCGGCGCGCACAGCGATGTGCTGGAGGCGGTGAAGGCCGGGGCCTCCGGCTACCTGGTCAAATCCGCCTCGGTCGAGGAACTCGTCGACGCCGTGCAGCGCACGGCTGCCGGCGACGCCGTGTTCACGGCGGGTTTGGCCGGCCTCGTACTCGGCGAGTACCGGCGGATGTCGGTCAACGGCCCCGAGGACGAACAGACGCCGCAGCTGACCGACCGGGAGACCGACGTGCTGCGCCTGGTCGCCAAGGGACTGACCGCGCGCCAGATCGCCGACCGGCTGGTGATCTCGCACCGCACGGTCGAGAGCCACGTGCAGTCGACCCTGCGCAAACTCCAGCTGCACAACCGCGTCGAACTGGCTCGCTACGCCATCGAACACGGGCTCGACCAGGACGGTTAGGTCAGGTGCAGCGCGGCCCGCGCGGCGGCTCGGGCCGCGACCGGGCTGGCGGTGGCCAGCGCGGCGCGGGCGGCGATCTCGCAGGCGTCCAGGGTGACCTCGGCCAGGGTGGCGCCGACCCTGGTGACGGCCGGGGCGTTCATCGACAGGCTGGACACGCCGAGGCCGGTGAGCACGCAGGCCAGCAGCGGATCGGCGGCAGCCTCGCCGCAGACACCGGCCGGCTTGTCCGCGACGCGGGCGGCCTCGGTGACCAGGGCGATCAGCCGGAGCAGCGCGGGCTGCCACGGGTCGTTCAACGCGGCGACGGCACCGACCTGGCGGTCGGCCGCGAACACGTACTGGGCGAGGTCGTTGGTGCCAAGGCTGACGAAGTCGACCTCGGCGAAGACCTCCTTGGCCGACAGCGCGGCCGCCGGAATCTCGATCATGACGCCGGCCCGGCTCAGCCCGGCGGCGTGCGCGCGCTCGGCGAACCACGCGGCTTCCTGCGCGGTGGCCACCATCGGGGCCATCACGCTGACCTCGGCGCCGGTGTCCCGCGCGGCGGCGGCGATCGCGGCCAACTGGCGGTCGATCAGCTCGACGCGGTCCCGGGCGACGCGCAGGCCGCGCACCCCCAGCGCCGGGTTGGGTTCGGGGTCCATGTGCAGGAACGCCAGCGGCTTGTCCGCGCCGGCGTCGAGGGTACGAACGATCACCGGTTTCCCGTGAAACGGGGCCAGTACCTCGGCATATGCCTTCCGCTGAGCCTCGACGCCGGGCTCCTCGGTGGCGGCCAGGTAGCAGAACTCGGTGCGGAACAGGCCGACGCCCTCGGCGCCTTCGGCCGCGCCGGCCTTGGCATCCGTCGCGCTGCCGACGTTGGCCAGCACCTTGACCCGGTAGCCGTCGGCGGTGCTGCCGACGCCGTTCCAGTCGGTCTTGGTCACGCTGGTCGCGGCCATGACGCGCACCTCGGTCGTCAGCTCGACCTCGCCGGTGTCGCCGTCGACGACAAGGCCGGTCAGTTCCTGATCGAGGATCCCGCGACAGGCGACCACGGCGGGGATGCCGAGCGCCCTGGCCAGAATGGCGGTGTGGCTGGTCGGCCCGCCCTCCTCGGTGACCAGCGCGAGCACCTTGGCCGGGTCGAGGCCCGCGGTGTCGGCGGGCGCGAGATCCTTCGCGACCAGAATGCTCGGCCCGGCCAGTTCCGGAACTCCGGGCGGGGCAAGGCCGAGCAGTTCGGCGACGAGCCGGTTGCGGATGTCGATGATGTCGGTGACCCGCTCGGCCAGGTAGCCACCGGCGGCTTCGAGTGCGCCGGCGAAGGTCGCGGCGGCCTGGTAGACGGCGCGCGGCGCGGGCAGGCCACCCCGGACGAGTTCCTCGGCCTGCTCGATCAGGGCCGGGTCGGCGGCCATCGCGGCGGTGGTCTCCAGGATCGCGGCCGCGTCACCGTCAGCCACCTTGGCCGCGGCCTCCAGCCGGTCCGCGACCAGCTTGGCGGCGGGCTCGATGCGCGCGGCTTCCGCGGTCGGGTCGGCAGGCGCCGGATGCTCGGGTGGCTCGGGCAAAGGCGGTGCCACCAGCACAACGGGTCCGGACGCGAGGCCCGGACTCACCCCGACCCCTGTCAGCCGCGTGTTCGACATGGTCTAGACCATACCTCAGGCGGCGGCTTCGAGGGCCTTGCGGACCTGGTCGATCGACGGGTTGACCATCCACACGTCGCCGATGTTCACGGTGGGCACGGTCTCGTTGCCGTTGGCCGCGGCGCGGACCGCGGCGGCGGCCTCGTCGTCCTGCCAGATGTCCCGCTCGGTGTAGGTGATCTTGTTGGCACGCAGGGCGGAGCGCAGCATGGTGCAGAACGGACAGCCCGGACGCGCGTACAGCACGATGTCAGTGTGGTGAGCCATGCCTCCAGTGTGCGGGAAGAACGCAATCAACCCGGTCTCAACCCCCGGATTGACGAGACTTCGTGGTGAGGACGTCATTCTCGATGCCGTGAACGTCAGCGAAATCGTCATCGGCGCGGCCGTCCTGATCTACGTACTGGCCCGGCAGGTGCAGAAGCGCTCAGTCAAGGAAGACAGCCGACCGCTGATCTTCCTGGTGCTCGCGGTGCTCGGCGTGATCGAGGCCGGCCAGTTCATCAAGGCGCACCCGGTCGGCAGCGAGGCCATCCTGCTCACCGCCGCCAGCCTGGCGATCGCGGCCGTGTTCGGCGTGATCAGGGCGTTCACCGTCCGGCTGTTGCGGGAGAACGGCCAGCTGTTCCGTCAGGGCAACGCGGTGACCATCCTGCTGTGGATCGTCGCGATCGCCATCCACATCGGCGGCGACACCCTGATCGACAGCTCCGCGAAGGGCCTGAGCACCTCGACGCTGCTGCTCTACCTTGCCGTCTCGCTGGGCGTGCAGCAGGTGGTCGTGCGCTACCGCGCCACCCAGCTCAGCCGACTCTGACAGCCGCCAGCGGCGCAGCCGGGCCGGTGCCCACCAGGCCGCGTCGCCCAGCAGCCGCAGCACCGCGGGAACCAGCAGCATCCGCACCACGGTCGCGTCGAGCAGCAGCGCGACGATCATGCCGACACCGAGGAATCGCATGGTCTGCAACTGGGAGAGGCCGAACGCCCCGGTGACCACGATCAGCAGCAGCGCGGCCGAGGAGATCATCCGGCCGGTGCGCAACAGCCCGGCGCGCACCGCGTCCGATGTGGACAGACCGGCCTCGCGCGCCTCCACCATCCTGGACAGCAGGAACGTCTCGTAGTCGGTGGAAAGACCGAACACGACCGCGCCGATCAGCACGATCATGCCCGGCTGCACCGGTTCCGGGGTGACGTCGAGCAGGCCTGCGCCGTGGCCGAGCTGGAAGATCGCGACGAGCACGCCGAAGGTCGCGGACAGGCTCAACGCGCTCATCAGCACCGCCTTGATCGGCAGCAGCACCGAGCCGAAGGCCAGGAACATCAGCACCAGGGTGGCCGCGACCAGGATGCCGATCATCAGTGGCACCCGGCTGACCACGGCGTTCGTGCTGTCCACCACCGACGCGGAGAACCCGCCGACCAGCACCTGCTCACCGGTCGGCACGGACAGCGCCCGGATCGCGGTGACCGCGTTCTCCGCGGTGTCGCCGAGCGGATCGCCTGCGAGCGTGGCATCGAGGAGAACAAGGTCGCCGTTGGCGCCGCCGGGGCTGACCGCGGTGACGCCGGGAACGGCCCTGATCCGCTGCGTGAGTTGGCGGACCTGCGCGGCATCCGCGCCACGTAACAGGACCTTGGCGCCGTTCTCGCTACTGGCCGGGAAGTAGGTGCTGATCGTCTCGGCGACCTGCCGGGTCGGGTTGCCCGGCGGCAGCTGCTTCTCGTCGGCGGCGCCGAACCGGACGGACAGGAACGGGGCGGCCAGGGCGAGCAGGATCGCCACGATCGGCACGGCGAACCGGATCGGCTTACGCAGCACGGCATCGGCGATCCGGCGCAGGACAGGCGAGGAGCCGGCCGCGACCGCGGTGGGGCTGCGCCGTGGCCAGGGCAGGGCCAGCTTGTCGACGCGGTGGCCGAGCAGGCCGAGCACGGCCGGCAGCAGGGTGACCGAGATCAGCGCGGCGATGGCCACCGCGCACATGCCGCCGTAGGCCAGCGAGCGGAGGAACCCGAGCGGGAAGATCAGCAGCCCGGCCAGGGCGATGACCAGCAGGGTCGCCGAGAAGGCCACGGTGCGGCCCGAGGTGGCCACGGTCGCGCGGACCGCGTCGGCGGTGCTGCGCCCCGCGGCGAGTTCCTCCCGGAACCGACCGACGGTGAACAGGCCGTAGTCGATGGCGAGGCCGAGACCCAGCAGGGAGACCACGTTGACCGCGAAGCTGTTCACGTCGACCGCGAGCGAAATGAGTCGCAGCACGCCGAGCGAGCCGACGATGGCCAGCCCGCCGACCAGGACCGGCAGCGCCGCCGCGACCACGCCGCCGAAGATCAGTAACAGCAGGATCAGCGTGATCGGTAAGGACACCGCCTCGGCCAGTTCGAGATCGGCCGTTGATTCGGCGCTGATCGCGACGTTGGTCGGCACGGTGCCGCCAACCTGGCTGGTCAGGCCAGGGATGGCCAAGCTGTGTTCGATCCGCGCGTAGGCGTCGGCCTGCTGGGTGGTATTGCTCGCGTTCAGGGTGATGATGGCGATCGCGCGGGTCTTGTCGGCCGTGGTCAGTCGCGGCGCGTGGGTGTCCCAATAGGACACTTCGCCGCGCACGGCGTCGCGGGGCAGGGCATGCAGGACGGCGAGGGCGGCGGCGGTGCTGGCCGGATCGTCGACCTTGCGGCCACCCTGCGCGGTGTAGACCACGACGACGTCGCCTACCGGTTGGCCGAGTTGACCGGAGACCAGGTTGGCGACCTGCGCGGACTGGCTGTTCGGGTCGTCGTAGCCGCCCTGACTCAGCCGGCCGAACACGCCGGCGCCCCAGATCCCGCTGACCGCGGTCGTCGCGAGCAGAATGGCGACGACCACCCACCGACGCCGATGGACCATCGATCCCCACCAGTCGAACATCCCCGCGACCTCCCATTGGTCCGTGGTGGACGATGTCCGTATCCGTTGGTGTCAACGACCACTAGTGAACACCGTTTACCAGAATCAGGGTACGGGGGTTAACACCGTTCACCAAGCAATCGGGATGGGTATGACCGAGACCACACGCCGGGAGCGCTCCCGCGACGACACCCAGCAGGAGATCCGCAGGGTCGCCCGCGAGCTACTGGTCAACCAGGGCCGGGAGGCGGTCACCCTGCGCGCCATAGCCAGGGAGATGGGCATCACCGCGCCCGCGATCTACCGCTACCACGCCTCCCTCGAAGACCTGCTCCGACAGCTGTGCCTGGACATCTGTACCGACCTCGCCGCTGAGATGGCCAACGACCTCGCGGCCATCCCGGAGGCCGACACACCGGGCCAGGTGTTCGCGGTCTGCCGGGGCTTCCGCGCCTGGGCGCTGCGCCACCCGCAGGAGTTCAGCCTGGTGTTCGCCAGCCCGCCGGGCAGCGGCGCGCCGACGCACGACCTGAACGACCCGTTCGGCCGGATCTTCCTCACCGTGGCCGGCCGGGTGCTCGCGACACGGCAACTGGCCGTGCCCACCGATGACGAGGTGCCCGTCGAGCTGCGCGAAGACCTCGCCCAATTCCGCGTGACGCTGTTCGACACGCTCGCCGAAGCCGGCCTCGACCTGCCGGAACACGTGTTTCCGCTGGGCGCCGCGTACACGATGCTGCGGTTCTGGGTGCGGCTCTACGGCCAGGTCGCGTTGGAGGTGTTCGGCCGGTTCCCGTTCGCGGTGTCCGCGCCAGAGCCGCTGTTCGAGTCGATGCTGGCCGAACTGGCCCAGGAGGTCGGGCTGACCAGCTGAACACCGGCCAGCACCGACCTCGGCCAATCTCAGACCACCAGGTTGACCAGGCGGCCCAGCACCACGACGACCTTGCGCGGCTCGGCCCCGCCGGTCAGCGCGAGGATCTTCTCGTCGGCAAGCGCGGCCGCCCTGATCTCCGCCTGCTCGGCTGCGGCCGGCACCACGATCCGCGAGCGGACCTTGCCGTTGACCTGGATCGGGTACTCGACCGTGTCGTCGACCAGGTACTTCTCCTCGGCCACCGGGAACGGGCCGTGGGCAAGCGAAGCGTCGTTGGACAGCCGCGACCACAGTTCCTCGGCCACGTGCGGGCACAGCGGCGCCAGCATCAGCACCAGCGGCTCGACCAGCTTCCTCGGTGTCGCCTCGGTGCCCGCGTAGACCTTGGTGACGTGGTTGTTCAGCTCGATCAGCTTGGCCGCGGCGGTGTTGAGGCGCAGCCCCACGTAGTCCTCGTGCACGCCGGCGATGGTGCGGTTGAGCAGCCGCAGGTCGTCCTCGGTCAGGTCGGCCTCGGACACCCTGATCGCACCGGACGTCTCGTTGACCACGTTGCGCCACAGGCGTTGCAGGAACCGCTGCGCGCCGACCACGTCCTTGGTCGCCCACGGCCGGGACACGTCCAGCGGGCCCATGGACATCTCGTAGAGGCGCAGCGTGTCCGCGCCGTAGGCGTCGGCCATCTCGTCGGGGGAGACGGAGTTGCGCAGGCTCTTGCCCATTTTTCCGTACTCGCGCTTGACCTCTTGGCCGTTGTGGAAGAACTTGCCGTCGGTCTCGACGACCTCCTCGGCGGGCACGTACACGCCGCGCGCATCGGTGTAGGCGTAGGCCTGGATGTAGCCCTGGTTGAACAGCCTGCGGTAGGGCTCCTCCGAGCTGACGTAACCCAGGTCGAACAGGACCTTGTGCCAGAACCGCGAATACAGCAGGTGCAGCACGGCATGCTCGACGCCGCCGACATACAGGTCCAGGCCGCCCGGATCGGTCTGGCCGTGCTCGGCGGGCCGGGGGCCCATCCAGTACTGCTCATTGTCCGGTTCGCAGAACCGCTCGCTGTCCGTCGGGTCGATGTAGCGCAGCTGGTACCAGCAGGAACCCGCCCACTGCGGCATGACGTTCGCGTCGCGACGGTACATCTTCGGGCCGTCGCCCAGATCCAGTTCGACGTTGATCCAGTCGGTGGCCTTGGCCAGCGGCGGAGACGGCTCGGAGTTCGCGTCCTCCGGGTCGAAGGTCTGCGGCTTGTAGTCGTCGACGTCCGGCAGCTCGACCGGCAGCTGGTCCTCGGGCAGCGCGATCGGCATGCCGTCTTCGTTGTAGACGATCGGGAACGGCTCGCCCCAGTAGCGCTGGCGCGCGAACAGCCAGTCGCGCAGCTT
>DASYBO010000243.1:0-3286 GCA_036500685.1 Pseudonocardiaceae bacterium
GGCCGTGGCGGTTTCAGGCGCCGGTTCCAGGGCCTGCGTGACGATCTCGGCGACGTCCGTCATGGGTTTGACGGTCAGCGCGCCGAGCACTTCAGCGGGCACGTCGTCCAAATCCGGCTCGTTGCGCGACGGAATGAACACCGTGGACAAACCGGCACGTTGGGCGGCCAGCAGCTTCTGCTTCACGCCGCCGATCGGCAGCACCCGGCCGTTCAGCGTGACCTCGCCGGTCATGCCGACATCCGAGCGGACCTGGCGTCCGGTGGCCATCGACACCAGCGCGGTCACCATCGTGACACCGGCCGACGGGCCGTCCTTGGGCACCGCGCCCGCGGGCACGTGCACGTGGATGCGCCGGTCCAGCGCCTTGGGATCGACGCCCAGCGCTTGCGCGTGCGAGCGGACGTAGGACAGCGCGATCTGCGCCGACTCCTTCATCACGTCACCCAGCTGACCGGTCAGCTGTAGGCCCGGCTCGCCATCGGTGCCCCCCGCCTCGATGTAGAGCACATCGCCGCCCAGGCCGGTGACGGCAAGGCCGGTGGCCACGCCGGGCACCGCGGTGCGTTCGGCCGACTCCGGCGTGAACCGCGGCCGGCCAAGGTAACCAACCAGATCGGGCTCATCGATGGTCTTTGGACCTGGGTCCTCGGCGAGCTTCGTCGTCACCTTGCGCAGCGCCTTGGCCAACAGCCGTTCGAACTGGCGCACCCCCGGCTCGCGGGTGTAGTCCGCGGCGATCTTGCGCAACGCGGCGTCGGTGACGGTGACCTCGTCGTCGTTCAGCGCCGCCCGCTCCCGCTGCCGGGGCAGCAGGTAGTCGCGGGCGATGGCGACCTTGTCGTCTTCGGTATAGCCGTCGATCTGCACCAGCTCCATACGGTCCAACAGCGCCGACGGGATGTTTTCAATCACGTTGGCAGTGGCCAGGAACACCACATCAGACAGGTCCAGATCCAGATCCAGATAGTGGTCGCGGAACGTGTGGTTTTGCGCCGGGTCGAGCACCTCGAGCAGCGCTGCACTCGGGTCCCCGCGGTAGTCGGAACCGACTTTGTCGATTTCGTCCAGCAGCACAACGGGATTCATCGAACCAGCTTCGCCGATCGCACGGACGATCCGGCCCGGCAGCGCGCCCACGTAGGTGCGCCGGTGTCCGCGGATCTCGGCCTCGTCGCGCACACCGCCCAACGCGACGCGCACGAACTTGCGGCCCAGCGCTCTGGCCACGCTCTCACCCAGCGATGTCTTGCCGACGCCGGGAGGACCGGCGAGCACCATCACCGCGCCCGAGCCGCGGCCCCCGACGACCTGCAGCCCACGCTGCGCGCGCCGGGTACGCACGGCCAGATATTCAACGATGCGGTCCTTGACGTCGTCCAACCCGTGGTGGTCGGCGTCCAGGATTTCCCGCGCGGCCGTCAGGTCCGTTGAATCCTCGGTCTTGACGCTCCAGGGCAGGTCGAGCACGGTGTCCAGCCAGGTACGGATCCAGCCGCTTTCCGGGCTTTGGTCGCTCGCGCGTTCCAGCTTGCCGACCTCACGCAGCGCGGCCTCACGCACCTTCTCGGGCAGGTCGGCGGCCTCGACACGGGCCCGGTAGTCGTCGGACCCGTCGGGCTCGCCCTCGCCCAGTTCCTTGCGGATCGCGGCCAGCTGTTGGCGCAGCAAGAACTCCTTCTGCGTCTTTTCCATGCCCTCCCGCACGTCCTCGGCGATCTTGTCGTTGACCTCGACCTCGGCCAGGTGGTCACTGGTCCAATCGATCAGCACGCGCAGCCGTTCAGCGACATCCACCGTCTCGAGCAGCTGCCGCTTCTGCATATCGGTCAGGTAGGAGGCATAACCGGACGTGTCCGCCAGCGCCGACGGATCGGTCAGGCTATTGACGTAGTCGATGATCTGCCAGGCCTCGCGGCGTTGCAGCATGGCCAGCAGCAGCTTTTTGTACTCCGCCGTCAGCGCCTTGATTTCCTCGGTCGTCTCCGTGTCGGGGACCTCGGTCACCTCAACCCAAAGCGCCGCACCGGGCCCGGATGCTCCCGCCCCGATCTGCGCCCTCCGCTCACCGCGCACCACAGCGGCAGTGCCGCCGCCGGCAATGCGGCCAACCTGCAGAATCTTGGCGATCACACCGTGCGATGGGTAGCGGTCCTCGAGCCGCGGAGCGATGAGCAGCTCCCCGGTATCACTGGCTCGCGCCGCGTCGATAGCAGCCTGGGCGGCGTCGTCCAGCGCGATCGGCACGACCATTCCGGGCAACACGATGGTGTCGGTGACAAACAGCACCGGCACTGACTTGGGTTGAGACACTGGTCCTCCAAAGGTTTAGTCTGTTGCGCTCAACCTTTGTTGGACTTGGTTTGTTCCCGGCGGGGTCAGGCTCTTGCGCCTCAAACGGCGGCGGCGCGCTGGCGAGCCCGGAAGGCCTGCACCTTGGCCTTGTTGCCGCACGTGCCCATCCCGCACCAATGCCGATTCTTTGCTCGCGACGAGTCAAGGTAGAGACGTGTGCACCCCGGGTGCGCACAACCTTTGATGTTCTCGATGTCACCTCCGGCGAGCAGGTCAAGCAGATCTGCGGCCAGGCTGGCGAGCAGCTGCGACGCGCTGCCCTCGCGGTGAGAAGCTCCGGTTCGCAGCAATCGAGGCGTGAGCTGGGGTTGTGACGCCCACTCGTTGATCAGGTCCACGTCGGCGGCTTGGGGCCGGCGCTGCTCGAGTCCGGCGATAACGGTCCGGTAGATGGCCTCGCGCAGTTCGATCGCGGCCACGAGATCGTCGTCGTTTATATCGATTGCGTCGTCCAGCAGTCCTGCCTGAACCGCCCAGTCCGACAGCAGCCGAGGCTCCGTCAACAGTTCCTCGCGCGCCGAACCGCGGTATTTCATCGTGCCCGCGAAGTCAAGGCACCGCCGACCGCTCACGTAGACGAATTTCATGTAACCACCTTGACAGGTTTCACGGTCGGGTGCAAGATGTAACTATCTAAACCGGTTACCCCGCCTAACCTGAACGAGAAGAGCATCTCGACCGTCTAAACGAGTAACCAGCCGTCTTATTTACTGGCAAAAGTGGAAGGAGCCTCAACATGATCACGAAAATGCTTGCCGGCGCCGCTATCCTCGGCTCCCTGGTTGCGGGGGCAGCACCGGCTAGCGCCGACCCGGCAACGTACAGCAACGACCCGAACCCGTTCGGCAGCCTCACCTGCAACTGCCAAGAGACAACTCCACCCGGTGGCCCCGCTCTGACGGGAGAGTTGAACCGGGGAATTTGGAAAGGC
>DASYBO010000244.1:0-2915 GCA_036500685.1 Pseudonocardiaceae bacterium
ACTCGGAGGCTAGGGCGTTGGCGTCTCAGATCGGTCTCACCGTCTGAATGGGTTCAACCTGAACCCCTTCACGGAGGGGTGCAAAGTGTGCCCCTCGCGGGGTGTGACTGGTGCCACCATCCCTGTGTGGAACGTTATGGGGTTGTCAGCGCCCGCGACATAGGCCGATTCTGGCTGGTCAAGCTCCATACATGGTGGCGGCACCGTCGTGGCTGACCGGTGCGACTGCGGGCTACCCCTCGACCCACCCGCCGAAGGTGACTACTACTGGGCGTCTATCGAACCGCCCGACGCCGACCTGTCCACGGTCGTCCGGTACGGGGAGCACCCGACTTACCGGCGGGCGGTGCGAGTGCCGTCCGGGTGGATAGTGCGCGGCACGGCGGTCGAGCGTCCCGGCCGGCCAGATGTGATCCTGCGGTGGGAACGGCTCGGTATGTGCTGGGCCGACACCGAACATCCCGTAGTGGCGGCTGACCATGGCTGAAGACGAAGAATCCCCGGCGGTGACCGAAGACGGAGAGCCGCCACCGGCATGCGAGCGGCAGCGCGGCGGGAAACTCGTCTGGGCCGTCCACGTCACTTTGGTCAACGAGGTGCGCCCGACCGATTCCGCGTTCGGCACCGAGCAGGCGGCGTGCGCGCATGCCCGCGAAATGTCAAAGGACGTGGAAGTTCTCGCGGCTTCCGTCGTCCGCTTCATCCTCGATGAACTGGGCACCCGTAAAGGGGTGGCGATGTTCGTGGAAGGTAAACGGCAAATGGTGCCGTACGTTTCGGATTGCCGAAGCATTTACGCGGGTGGCCGCAAGTGATCGGTGGCCGAGTGCGATGAGCGGAACTGTCTTCGAGTGCGGGCATACCCGACGCATCAGACCGCGCCGCAGTGGGCAGTATGAGCTGACAGGGTGCCCGATCTGCATTGCCGACTGTCCACATAGGCCGTGCAGGGCTCCGCGTGGCGACCGCTGTCAATCCCCAGCAGGTGGCCTCGGTTGGACTCACCTCGAACGGATAGCGGCAGCACCCGGAGTCACCACGCGCCCCGTCCCGGACAGGGAAATCAGCCCGGAACTCGCTGAAGCTGTAGCGGCGTTCCGTGATGCCATCGCGGTGTGCCGCGACAATGCGATCGATGACGATCCGATGACGCCGAAAAGCCGTCGTCAAGCCTGGGCGGTCGACGATTACGCGATGGTTGAGACATTGCTCCAGGCTGGATGGACACCGCCAGGCGGGCAGCACTGGTGATGCGCCGCCGCATTCGGGTTTCAGACTCGGCCGCCTATGGCCGATTCGTTGGACAACGTATGGCGAAAGGGAGTGATGTAAGTGAACTGTGACGAATTGTTTTCGGATATGACGGTGATTGGTATTCCGGTCCGCGGTGACGAGTATTCGCGGAAGATGCCGAGTGAATCTGACGCCAACGGCGATCACTGCGCATAATCGGATTGTAGTCGGGGGTGAGCGGCCGGGCCTGCTCGGTCGCTAGCCCTGATCGCCCTTGGGGGTCTTTGTGTTGCGAATGAGAATTGATCTCGCGGACCTGGCTCGTCACGGGTCCGGGGGTGGTCGGTGGTCGTTCGGAGACGGCCGCCGCCCGTGACGCTGCGAGTGATCTTGACCGGGTTCGGTGGTGACGAAATGCTCGCCCTGCGCGCCGAGGAACATCCCGCACCGCGCCCGGCCTGGCATGGGATGCCCGATCCGCCGGTCTGGCTCACCCACACAGCGCTGGACGCGCTCACCGAGGTCAACGCCGACATCGCCCCCGTCTCCGCGGTGGGGCCGTGCCCGCCCTGATGGCCGCCGCCGCGCGCCACCCCAACTACCTCACACAAGGACTCTGGCCGATCGCGCCGCTGGCCCAGCCGAACTTGCTACGCCTCGGCGAGTCCTTACCCGTCGAATGGCGGGCAGGTAAGACACTGTTCGCCCGCCGACTCGCCCGCGCCGGTTTCAGCCCCGCACTGACCCACCCCGACCAAACCGGAAACGTTCGCCCACGCAATGACCTTGGCCATCCGCACCCACGCGCCGCGCCTGCTGCGCCGCAGGCGTGAGCGGTCCATCCTGGCCGATCTCAGCTACCTCGATCCCACCCGGTTGCCCGCCGTGGATGAGCGGCCCCATTCCCGCGCCGTCGTGCCGCCGCTGCTCTACGACACCCTCGCCATAGAAGCCGGCCTACGCGCCATGATCGACCACCAGCCTGTGCCGGCCCGGGACTACGCATGACCGGCCACGACGACGCGGACCGGCTCGCCGAGGCGAACCTGGCCTACCGCCGGCCGTCGCTCTACGACGAACTGACCGCGGGCGACGAGCTGGCCCACACGGTCGCCCGCGTCGCGTCCGATCTAGGGGTCACCGTGGGTACGGTGCTCGACCTGGGTGCGGCACAGGCCGAGACCTGGCCGCCTTCGCCAGCTACGGGTGGGCCGGGGTGGGGGTCGACCTACAGGCCGCCCTACTCGCGCATGGCCGCACCGTGCGCCCGGGGCTGGACCTGCGGGTCGGTGACCTGCGCACCGTCCGACTCGGCCGCACGTTCGACCTGATCACCTGCCTCGGGAACGTGCTCGCCTACCTGCACACCGACACCGAGCTTGATGCCGCCGCGGCCACGTTCGCCGCGCACGCCCACCCCGGCACCGTCCTCGCCATCCACACCCTCACCACCCCACCACCCGCACAAGCCACCCCGAAAACCACACGCCTGCAGACCGCCACCGTCCGTGCGACAGTCACCACGTGCGCCGCCGAATGGGACCCGGCGCGAATGATCCACACCATTCGACGCACCTGGGAATTCGCCGATCATTGCGAAACCGACCACCTCGTAAGGCGAGTCACCCCAATCGGCCAACTTTATGAGCTGCTGACCGCCGCAGGATGGATACCGGCCGGGA
>DASYBO010000245.1:0-5434 GCA_036500685.1 Pseudonocardiaceae bacterium
AGCAGCAGATCCAGGAGTTCATCCACGCCAACGGTTACGACAAACCCATCCCGGTGCAGTACGGCATCTGGGTGGACAACGTCGTGCACGGCAACCTCGGCTACTCGCTCAAGCTCAACCAGAGTGTCGGCGCGCTGATCGCCGACCGGCTGCCCAAGACCGTTGTGCTGATGGCGATCTCCATCGGCCTCGCGCTGATCATCGCGGTGCCGTTGGGGATCTATCAGGCGCGCAGGCGCAACACCGTCGGCGACTACACGGTCACCAGCCTCTCGTTCATCTTCTACGCGATGCCCAGCTTCCTGTTGGGACAGCTGCTGATCCTGGTGTTCTCCACCTACCTCGGCTGGTTCGCGCCGACCGCGCCGCAGACCGGCAACGTCGGGCAGATCCTGGCCCAGGGCAACGCGCTGGTCCTGCCGATCACGACGCTGGCGTTGATCACCATCGCCACGTTCAGCCGGTACACGCGTTCCTCGGTGATGGAGAACCTGACCCAGGAGTACGTGCGCACCGCGCAGGCCAACGGCGCCGGCGAGGGCCGGGTGATCGTGGTGCACGTGCTGCGCAACGCGCTGATCCCGATCGCCACCCTGCTCGGACTGTCCCTGCCGGCGCTGGTGGCGGGCGCGGCCATCACCGAGTCGGTGTTCAACTACCCGGGGATGGGCTACACGTTCATCACCGAGGCCCAGGTGCGCGACTACCCGACGGTGCTCGGGATCGCGCTGGTGATCGCGGTGGTGACGGTGGTCGGCTCGCTGCTGGCCGACATCGCCTACGCCGTACTGGATCCGAGGGTGAAGTACTCATGAGCACACCACCGCAACCAGAACAGATCGAACCCGTGCCGGACCTGCCGCAGGGCGCGGCATCGAGCAAACCGGTGGAACAGCAGGACCGGCCGCCCCGGCCGATGTGGCGGCAGGTCCTGCAGGTCTTCCTGCAGAACAAGCTGGCCGTCATCGGCCTGGCCATCGTGGTCTTCTTCGTGCTGTTCTGCTTCGTCGGGCCGCTGGTCTACCACTCCAACCAGGCCCTGTCCAACCTGCGCACCGCGGACCTGCCGCCCGGCTCACCCGGTTTCCCGCTTGGCACCGACGACGTCGGCTACGACGAGCTCGGCAGGCTGATGATCGGTGGCCAGTCCGCGTTGGAGATCGGCCTCGCCGCCGCCGCCATCGCGACCGTGTTCGGGTCGCTGTGGGGCGCGGTCGCCGGCTACCTCGGCGGCTGGGTGGATGCGGTCATGATGCGGATCGTGGACACCTTCCTGGCCATTCCCAGCCTGTTCCTGGTGCTGCTGCTGGCCTCGATCGTCACGCCGACCCAGACCCTGCTGATCCTGGTGGTCGCGTTCACCGCCTGGCTCGGGCCGGCCCGGCTGGTGCGCGGGGAGACGTTGAGCCTGCGCACCAGGGACTACGTGCAGGCGGTGAAGATGATGGGCGGCGGGAACCGACGCAGCATCCTGCGCCACATCCTGCCCAACGCCATCGGCACCATCGTGGTGAACGCGACCTTCCAGGTCGCCGACGCCATCCTCACGCTGGCCGCGTTGACCTTCCTCGGCTTCGGCATCCCGCCACCCCATGCCGACTGGGGCGGCATGCTGTCCAACGGCACCGGCTTCACCTCCAACGGCTACTGGTGGATGATCATCTGGCCGGGCCTGTGCATCGTGCTGATCGTGGTCGCGTTCAACTTCCTCGGTGACGCCCTGCGGGACGCCTTCGAGGTCCGGCTGAGGAAACGGTGACCCGATGAGCATCGATCCATTGGGCAGTGGTCATTCCGGTTCCGGTCCGGTCCTGCACGTCGAGGACCTGCGTACCGAGATCGCGGTGACCGACGGCGCCGTGCACGCGGTCGACGGGGTCAGTTTCACCGTCGACCGGGGCGAACTGCTCGGCGTAGTCGGCGAGTCCGGCTGCGGCAAGACCATGACCGCGCTGTCGATCATGCGGCTGCTGCCCTCGGGCGGAAAGATCGCGGGCGGACGGGTGCTGCTCGGCGGCGAGGACCTGGCCGCCATGTCGGAGCGGGAGATCAGGAAGGTGCGCGGCAAGCGCATCGGCATGGTCTTCCAGGACCCGATGACCTCGCTGAACCCGACCCTGCAGATCGGCAGGCAGGTCGCGGAGCCGCTCAAGCTGCACACCGAACTGAGCGCGCAACAGATCACCGACCGGGTCACCGAGGTGCTGGAACTGGTCGGGCTGCCGCAGCCGGCCAAGCGCCTCAACGCCTATCCGCACGAGCTCTCCGGCGGCATGCGGCAGCGGGTGATGATCGCCCGCGCGCTCGCGTGCGACCCGGAACTGCTCATCGCGGACGAGCCGACCACCGCGCTGGACGTCACCATCCAGCAGCAGATCCTCGAACTCATCGACGATCTGCGCTCCCGCCTCGGCATGGCGGTCATCCTGGTCACGCACGACCTCGGCGTGATCGCGGGCCGCGCGGACCGGGTCGCGGTGATGTACGCGGGCCGCATCGTCGAGGTGACCGACACCAATCGCCTTTTCGGCAACCCGCGCCATCCCTACACCGAGGCGCTGTTCGAGGCGTTGCCGGAGAACGCGGCCGAAACCGGGGACACGCTCTACAGCATCCCCGGCCTGCCACCGGACCTGGTGACGCCGCCGACCGGCTGCCGCTTCGCCGCGCGCTGCCGCTACGCGACCGACAAGTGCCGCACCGAGGACCCGCCGCTGCGCGGGGACATCGCAGGGCACGACTACGCCTGCTTCTTCCCGGTCGGCGACCCGGAGATGCAGTCGGCGACCCAGACCCATCAGATCCGCCGCCACGATGCCACCGACCCGAGGGACGACGCCGAGGTCCGGGAGACCAAGCCGCTGCTCGAGGTCGAGCACCTGGTGAAGACCTTCCCGGTCACCGCGGGC
Source organism: Pseudonocardiaceae bacterium (assembly GCA_036500685.1). Lineage (GTDB taxonomy): Bacteria > Actinomycetota > Actinomycetes > Mycobacteriales > Pseudonocardiaceae > CAJCJE01. The sequence continues at coordinate 2,910 of DASYBO010000245.1, forward strand.
GTGGTGCTGCGCCGCAAGGTCGGCAGCGTGTCCGCGATCGCCGACGTCAGCTTCGCGGTCTCCGATGGCGAGACGTTCGGCCTCGTCGGCGAGTCCGGCTGCGGCAAGACCACCATCGGCCGGTCCATCGTGGGCATGGAGAAGGCCGACTCGGGCGCCATCCGCATCGACGGCACCGAGCTGACCTCGTTGCACGGCAGGCAACTGCGCAGGCGCCAGCGGGACACCCAGCTGATCTTCCAGGACGCCTATGCCTCGCTCGACCCGAGGATGCGGGTCGGCGCGATCCTGGCCGAACCGCTGGTCATCCACGGCGTCGGCAACCGCGCATCGCGTACGAAGCGGGTCAACGAGCTGCTCGGTGAGGTCGGCCTGCCGCGCAGCGCGGCCGACCGCTATCCGCACGAGTTCTCCGGCGGTCAGCGGCAGCGCATCGGATTGGCAAGGGCCCTTGCCCTGCAACCGAAACTGATCGTCGCGGACGAGCCGGTGTCCGCATTGGACGTTTCGATCCAGGCGCAGATCCTGAACCTGATGAGCGATCTGCGCAAGCGGCACGGGCTGACCTACGTGTTCATCTCGCACGACCTGTCCGTCGTGCGCTACCTCGCCAACACGATCGGCGTGATGTACCTGGGCAAACTGGTCGAGATCGGGCCGGCCGAAGCCGTGTACAACCGGCCGCACCACCCGTACACGCGGGGCCTGATCGACACCATCCCGGTCGCCGATCCGTGGGCCGGCCGGGCCAGAACCGAGGACGGCGTGCGCGGCGAACTGCCCTCCGCGGTGAACCCCCCGTCGGGTTGCCGCTTCCGCACAAGGTGCCCGTTCGCGCAGGAGATCTGCGCCGAGGAGGAGCCGCCGCTGCGATCCTTCGGCCCGGACGGGCATCGGGCCGCGTGCCACTTCCCGTTGGAGGTCGGCGTCGGAGTCGGCGCGGAAATCAGCGCGAGCGTCTGAGCCGCACGCCCTCGCCGGTCACGCGGTGAGGGCGTGCAGCGCCTCGTTCCAGCCGGCCCGCGCGCCGATCATCCTGCGGCACAAGGTGATCAGCTTCGCCCTGTGTACCCCGAACGCGCCGATCAGCCGGTCGCCCCTGCGGTACACGGCGAGCAGTCCGCCCTCGGACCGGTCGCCGCCGACCACCACCTGGATCTCCTCGGCCGATGGCAGCCCGACGAACTGGATCCGGCTCTCGTAGACATCCGACCAGAAGTACGGAACCGTCCGAAAAGGACTCCGCGGTTCGCCGTTCAGCTCGGCGACCGCGTTGCGGGCCGCGGCGACCGCCTGCTCCACCGCGGTCGTCCAGTGTTCGAGTCGCATCCGCTCCCCGTCGAACACCGGGTTCGCGAACCGCGCTACGTCGCCCGCCGCGTAGATCCCCGGCGCGCTCGCGGCAAGGTACTCGTCGCACACCACCCCGCCGGAAAGGTCCAGCCCGGACGTGGCAAGCCAGCCGGTGTTCGGCAGCGCGCCGATCCCGACCACCACCAGGTCGGCCGGCAACACGGTGCCATCGGCAAGGCGCACCCGCTGCACCTGCCCGTGATCACCCTCGATCGCGGCGACACCCACCCCGCACCGCACCCGCACTCCGTTGCGCTCATGCAGGTCAACGCACACCTTGCCCAGCGCGGCACCGATCGCGCCCGCCATCGGCACCGGCAACGCCTCCAACACGGTGACCGGCACCCCGAGCCGACTCGCCGAGGCAGCCACCTCGGAGCCGATGAACCCGGCCCCGACCACGATGGTGCGCGCGCCCGCGTCCAGCGCGGCCCGGATCCGCCGGGCGTCTTCCCAGGTGCGCAGCGTGTGCACGCCGGCGAGGTGCTCGGTGCCGGGCAGGGATCTCGCCCGCGATCCGGTCGCGATCAGCAGCGCGTCGTAGGCCAGGTCGATGTCGGTGCCGCCGCTGTCCACCCGCACCAGTCGGTGCAGCGGGTCCAATGCGGTCGCCGCGCAGCCCAGCCGCAGGTCCACGCCGAGACCGGCGAGATCCTCGGTGCCGCTCAGGGTCGGCGGCCCGGCGGCGGGTGGGTTCGCGGTGAGGAACTGTTTGGACAGCGGCGGCCGATCGTACGGGAGGTGCGGCTCGGAGCCGATGAGGCTGATCTCGCCGGTGAAGCCGAACCGCCGGGCGGCCTCGGCCGCGCGCAATCCGGCCAGGGCCGCGCCGACGATCACCAATCGCGCCATGCGCGGCATCATTCCAGCCGGGCCAGCCCCGCGGTACCGGAGAAGTCCGCCGATCGACGAAGCACTTCGCGATGCCGAGTAGGGTTGCCCGTGGCAGCCGCTGCCGGTGCCACTCCCGCGCGGAGGCCCGCGCCCGGCATGCGGTTGCGGAACCTGGTTGATCTGGAGAGGAACCGCACAATGTCGGATGCCCTGCGGGCGGAGACCGTTACGATCACCGGCCACAACGACGATGAGATCGAGGCGTACCTCGCCCGCCCCCTTGACGCGGCACCGTTCGGTGGCGTCGTGGTGATCCACCACATGCCCGGCTACGACGC
>DASYBO010000246.1:0-26042 GCA_036500685.1 Pseudonocardiaceae bacterium
GCACGGAGTAGACCCCGGCGCCGTCCTCGCCCTGAGCGCCGAGCGTATAGATCGGGCCGCCGTCGTACAGGACGTTCATCACGTCGTGTATGTAGTTGTCGGTGATCTGGTTGCCGCCCGCGTAGGTCGTGCCGTGTCGGCAGGTCGACAGGCCCTGTTTCGCCTGCAGCGTGCAGTCCGACGCCCAGCCCCAGCCCCAGCCCATCGAGATGCCGGAGTACGGCGTGTAGCCGACGTCGTTGTGCGACAACGTTGTGCCTCGGCTGACCCCGACCCAGATCCCGACCGCGTCGGAGTATTCCTGCCCAGGCCGTTGCACGATGCTGCCGGACACGGTGTTTCCGCTGGTCATCAGTGCGGGCACGGTCTGGTAGTAGTCGTCGACCTCGCCGATCGCGACGCCGATGCCCGAGGTGTCGGTGATGGTGCTGGCCGTCACCGAGGAATCCTGGGTCTGGTCGGCCAGGTCGATCCCGCTGGTGCCGGTGTGTTCGACGACGTCGTCGGCGAAGGAGATCCGGGCGCCGCGGTGCACCTGCACGGCGGCCGGAATCCGGCTCGGCTTCTGGGTTGTCGGGTCCCAGGTGATGCCGGCCTGGTTGTCGACGTAACCCTCGGTCGTCGGTGCGTTCCAGGTGGTGTAGGCGAAGGTGATACCGGTGAAGCTGATGTCGTGGACCGGCGCGACGACGTCCGGGATGACCGTGAAGCCGTCGACCAGTAGGAAGCTGCCGCTGGTCTTGACCACCTTCAGGGTGTGCTGGCCGTTGGGCAGCCCGGTCAGCGACACGATCGCCTGCTGCGCCAGCCGTTGCGCCGAGTTCGCCGACACCGTCTCGACCTTCGTGCCGTCGAGGTAGACGTCGGCGTTGCCCTCGTCGGAATTGGTCTCCGACAGCAACTGGATGCCGGTGCCGGTGAAGGGGTAGCTGACCGAGTCGCCGTCGGTCGAGGTGTAGTGGACGTCGTCGCCGAGATCGCCGAGACCCCGGCCCCCGGAGGTGTTCCATGAACCGGTGTAGGTGGCCCGCCAGTCGCTGTCGTTCAACGGTGCGATGTGTCCCGCGGTGCCGGCGAGGTCGAGCAGTTCCGGCGCGACCGGCAGTTCGACGTCGGCCGTGGCCAGATTCTCGCCGGGGCGCGGCACGTAGTACAGCTCACCGGCTGCGCTGTCCAGGTAGAACTGTCCTGGTGTGCCGAGCAGCTGGTAGGCGTTCTCGATCCAGGTGATGTTGTTCAGGGTGGGAAGGCCTGCCCCGTTGAACGGGAAACTGGGGTTCGGCACCGAGTTGTGGTTGTTGTTCCAGCAGGCCGGATCTACGGTGAGGTCCGAGCCGCCGGTGGCGCTCGGCGTGATCGAGGCCAGCGGACAACGCATCTGCTTCCAGGCGTTGTTGTCCACGATCTCGACGCCGGGCGCATTGGTCCACGAGGTGTACAGCGGGTCGCTGGTGGTGAAGCCGGTGCTGGTCACGGAGAAGCCCTGCGGATTGAGCGCGCTGCTGGCCCGGTCGGCGCGAACACCGTTGACGAACAGCTCCCTGCTGGCCACGCCCTTGGGTACCGCAGCCTGGTAGATGTTCTTGGCCGCGTCGATCTTGGTGAAGCCGGTGACGCGCCGCGCTCCGCTGAGGATCGGCGTCTGGCCGGGTACGGCGCTGTAGCTGACCGGATGGCCCGGTGTGCCGGAGTCCTGGAGGCCGAGTTGCAGTGGGCCGGTTAATCGGTAGGTGCCCCCGAACAGCTCGACGTGGAGGGCGCCTGCGGCATGCGGGAGTAGACGTCGGACCTTATCGCGAGCAGTGGACAGCTCGCACGGATTGTCCACATTACAGGCCGAACCGATGCCGTTCGGCGCGGCATAGACGATACCGGCGGCATCCGGGGACTGGTTGGCTGGTCCGCCCATCAGGACCGGTGTTCCGAGGGCGACGGCAGCGGCGAGCAGGGGTGTTACGACAGCGGCGGCGATGCGCACAGATCCTCCAGCGAGACAACTTTGACTGCCAGACGTCCGATGAATATAACCGCCAGCGGTTCGTTAGCAAGGCCCCGCCAGGGCGGTAACTCTCCGTGCGAACTTCACGGAAGGCCAGATCGACCTCCACTGATACCTGGTGGACATCACAAGGCGCGGAACAGGTCTTGGACCAGCACCGGGTCCACGCAGCACGCTGGTGGCAACCCCGACGACAGCGCTACAGGGAGGTGTTGTGGAGATGGCACGGGTCCTGATCACCGGTTCCACCGACGGACTGGGTCTGATGGCGGGCACGCTGCTGGCCAACCAGGGTCACGCCGTGACCCTGCACGCCCGCGACGAGCGCAGGGCCGACGACGCTCGGGCCGCGCTGCCACCTGCGCAGGGCGTGCTGGTCGGCGACCTGACCTCGCTGGCCGAGATCCGGTCGGTCGCCACCAAGGCCAACGACACCGGAGTGTTCGACGCGGTGATCCACAACGCCGGGATCGGCTTCCGCGAGCCCCGTCGCCTCGAAACCGAGGACGGGCTCGCGCACCTGTTCACCGTCAACGTCCTCGCGCCCTACCTGCTCACCGCTTTGATCACGCCACCGGACCGCTTGATCTACCTGAGTTCGGGGATGGCCAAGGGCGGCGACCCGGACCTGTCCGATCCACAGTGGACTTCTCGGCGGTGGAGCGGCGCCAAGGCCTACAGCGACAGCAAACTGTTCGACATCATGCTGGCCTTCGGCCTCGCCCGACGGTGGCCGGACACGCTGTCGAACTCGGTGGAACCCGGTTGGGTGCCAACCAGAATGGGCGGCCCCGGCGCGCCGGGCGACCTCGATCTGGCCCCCGTGACACAGGCCTGGTTGGCCGTCAGCGACGATCCGGCCGCCACCGTGAGCGGCCGGCACTTCTACCACCAGCGCCAACGCGCGGCCCCCGCCGACGCACGGTCCACCGAGTCGCAGGACGCGCTGTTCGCCTACTGCGCGGAACTCACCGGCACCACGATCCCGGAACAGCACGCGACGAGGTCTCCGGTAAACCGGAGACCTCGTCTACTCGATCAGTTGGACGGCTAGTGGATTCTCGGCCGGAACGGCGTTGACACCCGAGTGTTGGCAGTCGCTGTGGCTGACGCGGTCGGCACGGGGTCGGGCAGCGGCGCGCAGAGGGTGTCCGGCCCGCTGCCCTGCTGGCGCGCGGGAAGCTTGCCGGTAGCCAGGTACGCGGCCACCTGGTTGTCGACACACATGTCGCCGGAGAGCGAGTCGGCGTGCGTCATGCCGCCGGGTTCGGCGATCAGGCTGGAGTTCGGGTAGAGCTTGCGCACCTCAAGGCTGCCCTCGAACGGCGTTGCCGCGTCCAGTTCCTCGTCGATCAACAGCGTGCTCCTGGTCTTCGCGCCGTCGATCTTCACCGGGGTGCTGGCCTTGGCAGGCCAGTAGATGCACGGCGCGTTGAACCACGCGTTGGCCCAGGTTTCGAACGGCGCCTTGGCGTAGGTGGTCCAGTTGTCGTACGCCCACCTGCCCCAGTTCGTGGGCCACTGGGCGTCCGTGCACTGCACCGCGGCGTAGGCGGCGAAGCTGTTGTCACTGCCGGGCGTGTCGGTCTGCTGGTACAGCGTCTTGAGCGTGGACCAGTCGCCCTTGCTCACCCAGCCTGCGAATGCCTGGCCCAACTGCGTCCAGCCGAACCGGTAGTAGCCGGCCTGCAGGAAGATGTCGGTCCACTCGTCCCCGCCGACGATCCCACCGGCAGGCTGCTTGGTCAGCTTGGCCAACTGGGCGTACCACAACTGCTCCACCGCGGCCTCGGTGCTGCCGAGGTGGAACACGGTGTCGTACTTGGCCACCCAGGCGAACCAGATCTTGATGTTGCGGTTGAACGGGGCATCCTGGTCAAGGTTGGACTGGTACCACACGCCCCTGGGATCGACGTTGCTGTCCAGCACCATCCGCCGCACCCGCTGGGGGAACAGCGTGCTGTACACCTCGCCGAGGTAGGTCCCGTAGGAAAAGCCGTAGTAGGTGATCTGCTGCTGCCCCAAGGCGGCCCGGATGCTGTCCATGTCCTCGGCCGCATCGCGCGTCGTCATGTGTTGCAACAGCGCCGGTTGGGCCTTGCCGCAGGCCTGCGCGTAGTCCTTGGACCGGGTCAGCCAGGTCTTGGTCAGCTGCGGCGTGGTCGGCAAGTAAGAGGGCCGGGCGGCGCTGAAGTAGTTCGGGTCGCAGCTCAGCGCGGGCACGCTGGAACCGACGCCACGTGGGTCGAAGCCGATCCAGTCGTAGTCGGCGCCGACGCCGCCGGGCACCGAGCTGCCCAATGTGGACAGTTCGAGCCCGGAACCACCCGGCCCGCCAGGGTTGACCAGGACCACGCCCTGGTACTGCGCGTCCGGCACCGTGTGCCGCACCCGAGACACCGCGATGGAGATCGTGGCGCCTTCGGGGTGCGCGTAATCGAGCGGCACGCTGACCACAGCACACTGGGCGCTAGCCTGCTGGAGTACCGGATCCGTGCAATTGCCCCAGTTGATCGGCGCGGCGGCAGGCGCCGTGGTCGAGGCGGCGGCGCTCGGTACGGTCAGCAGGCCCCCACCGACGATCGCGGTCGCCACCAGGACGGTAGCCAGTCTTCGCATGTGTTCCCTCTTTCACATGGTCGGTTCAGGCGCCACAGCGTACGGGTCGGATGCCCGGTATGCCTCGCTCTCCTGATCGAACCTTGATCGGAAACCACCATCCGCAATAACTGGCCGTCAGTCTGCAAAACACGGACGACGATTTGCCTGCTTTGCCAGCTTTTGCGGGCCTCGGTATCCGCTTTGCCTGATCGCACTCTCGCTGTTCACGCAGTGCGATTGTCAAATTCTGGTTAATCCAAGGGTTTTCAACCCCGAGGGTCGGCGGTAGCATCTCTGCAATAGACCAATAGATCGACGTAAGAAACTTGCGCAGTCCAGTCAGATTTTGCACTTTCCAATGCAAGAGTCCAGGGACGCGCAGCTGGCGTCCGTGCGGCCACCACGCTCCTCCCCCGCCTATCAACGTAGATAGAGGACAGCCATGAGAAACAAACGCGCCACGGCGCGGTTGCTGTTCACCGCGTTAGCCGGTCTGCTGGCTTTCGTTCTGGCGACCTTCGGACTGACCACGCCCGTATCGGCCGCACCCGCACCTGCCGCGAACAGCGCGAACCTGGCGCTGAACAAGACGATGACCGCGAGCAGCTCCGCGCCCGGCGACGCCCCGAGCAACGCCGCCGACGGGAATCAGGGCTCCTACTGGCAGTCCAACGGCAGCACGTTGCCGCAGTGGTTGCAGACCGATCTCGGTCGCACCACCGCCATTGGCAAGATCGTGCTGAAGCTGCCGAGCGGCTGGGCGACGCGGACCGAGACCCTCGCGGTGCTTGGCAGCACCGACGGAGGCAACTTCGCCACGATCGCCACCGCCAAGGCGTACAAGTTCAACGGCACCGACAACACGGTGACCATCAACTTCGGCGCGACGAACGCACGCTACGTCCGGGTCAACGTCACCGGCAACACCGGGCAGCGCGCGGCGCAGGTCGCGGAGCTCCAGGTACTCGCACCCGCCGCGAGCCCGACCAACCTCGCGCTCGGCAAGACCGCGACCGCGAGCAGCTACACCCAGAACTACGTGCCGAGCAACGCGACCGACGGCAACCAGGCCTCCTACTGGGAGTCGAACAACAACGCGTTCCCGCAGTGGCTACAGGTCGACCTCGGTTCGTCGGTCAGCGTCAACCAGATCGTGCTGACCCTGCCGACGGTCAACTGGGCCGCGCGCACCGAGACGCTGTCGGTGCTGGACAGCGCGGACAACACCAACTTCGCCACGATCGTCAACTCGGCGGGCTACAACTTCGACGGCAGCAGCAACACGGTCACCATCAACTTCGGCCAGACCACCACCCGGTACCTGCGGCTGAACTTCACCGCGAACACCGGCTGGCCGGCAGGGCAGGTTTCCGAGTTCGAGGTGTTCGGCCCCGCCTCGGGCGACACCACGCCGCCCACCGCGCCGACCAACCTCGCCTACACCCAGCCGCAGTCCGGCCAGATCACCCTGACCTGGGGCGCGTCCACCGACAACGTCGGTGTCACCGGCTACGACATCTACCTCAACAGCGTCCTGCTGACCAGCGTGCCCGGCACCGCGCTGATGTACACCGACAACGAGCCTGACTCGTTGACCGCGACCTATTTCGTCCGCGCGCATGACGCGGCAGGTAACCAGTCAGGCAACTCCAACAGCGTCACGCGCACCGGCCAGGGCGGCGACACGACGCCGCCGACCGCGCCGACCAACCTGGCGGTCAGCACACCGACCACCGGCCAGGTCAGGCTGACCTGGGGTGCGGCGACCGACAACGTCGGCGTCACCGCGTATGTGGTGTACCGCAACGGAAGTCTCGACGCGACGCTCGGCGGCAGCACGCTGACCTATTCCGAGGCGCAGCCGGACACCGCGACGGTGATGTACTACGTCGTCGCGAAGGACGCGGCCGGCAACCAGTCGGCGCCGAGCAACACGGTGACCCGGCAGGGCAGCGGCGGCCCGAACACGAACCTCGCTCTGGGCAAGCCCGCGACCGGCACCGCGAACACCTACATCTACGTGCCCAGCAACGTCACCGACGGCGATCTGACCACCTACTTCGAGGGTTCCAGCTATCCGAGCCAGGTCACGGTGCACCTCGGTGCGAACGCCGACCTCTCCTCGGTGGTCGTCGCGCTGAACCCGGCTGCGGTCTGGAGCACTCGCACCCAGACCATCGCGGTGCTCGGCCGCGAGCAGAGCGCCACCGCGTTCACCACCCTGGTGGCGGCGCAGACCTACACCTTCGACCCGACCACCGGCAACAAGGTCACCATTCCGGTCAGCGGCCGCGAGGCCGACGTCGAGCTGTCCATCACGAGCAACAGCGGCGCACCGGGCGGGCAGGTCGCCGAGTTCCAGGTGTACGGCACGCCGGCACCGAACCCGGACCTGACCGTGAGCGCGTCCTCCTGGTCGCCGACTTCGCCGCTGGAGACCGATCCGGTCACGCTCTCGGCCACCGTGGCGAACATCGGCACCGCGGCCTCGCCGGCCAGCAACGTCAACTTCTACCTCGGCAGCACCAAGGTCGGCACGGCGTCGGTCGGCGCGCTCGCGGTCGGTGCCTCGCAGACGGTGACCGCGAACATCGGCACCCAGACGGCCGGGAGCTACCAGTACACGGCCAAGGTCGACGAGTCGCAGAGCATCATCGAACTCAATTACGCCAACAACAACTACACCAACCCGACACCGCTGGTGGTCGCCCCGGTGCAGAGTTCGGACCTCGTCGCCTCCTCGGTCGGCTGGACACCGAACAACCCGCAGGCCGGTAGCACGGTCAACTTCACCATGGCGCTGAAGAACCAGGGCACCATCGCCACCACCAGCGGAGCCCACGGGGTCACACTGACCTTGTTGGATGCCAACAACAACACGGTCACCACGACAAGCGGCTCCTACACCGGGACGTTGGCGCCGGGCCAGAGTGCGAACGTCAGCCTGGGTTCGTGGACGGCGGTGAACGGCAAGTACACCGTGAAGACGGTCATCGCGGTGGACGGCAACGAGTTGCCCATCAAACAGGGCAACAACACCGCGACCACATCGCTGTTCGTCGGCCAGGGCGCGAACATGCCCTACGACTCCTACGAGGCGGAGGCCGGCACCATCGGTGGCGGCGCGGCGATCGTCGGTCCCAACAGGACGATCGGTGACCTGGCCGGTGAAGCGTCCGGTCGGCAGGCCGTGACGTTGGACAGCACCGGTAGCTACGTGCAGTGGACCTCGCGCGAGGCCACCAACACGTTCGTGGTCCGCTTCTCCATCCCGGACTCGGCCGACGGCACCGGTGCCACCGCGACGCTCAACCTCTACGTCAACGGCACCATGGTCGAACCGCTGACCCTGACGTCGAAGTACTCCTGGCTCTACGGCGCGGAAACCGGTCCCAGTAACAACCCGAGCGCCGGCAGTCCCCGGCACATCTACGACGAGGCCAGCTTCATGTTGCCGGCGTCCTACCCACAAGGCAGCGTGATCAAGCTGCAGAAGGACGCGGCCAACACCTCGCAGTACGCGATCGACTTCATGAACCTCGAACAGGTCGCGCCGGTCGCCAACCCCAACCCGGCCACGTACATCACGCCGACCGGGACCGACCAGCAGTCGGTGCAGAACGCGCTGACCGCCGCCGCGAGCAGCAGCACCGCAGTCGGCGTCTACCTGCCGGCAGGGCAGTACCAGACCACCGGCAAGTTCCAGGTCTCCGGCAAGTCCATCCAGGTGGTCGGGGCCGGGCCGTGGTACACCCAGTTCCAGTCGCCAGCGACGCAGACCGATACCGACGACGGCTTCTCGGTGCAGTCCTCGGCCAACGGTTCAACGTTCACCGGGTTCGGGTTCTTCGGCAACTACACCTCCCGGATCGACGGCCCCGGCAAGGTCTTCGACCTCACCGATGTCTCGAACCTGACGATCAGCAACATCTGGGTCGAGCACACCGTGTGCGGGATCTGGGGTACACATGTGACCGGGTTGAACATCTCGAATCTGCGGATTCGGGACACCTTCGCCGATGGCATCAACCTGAACAACGGCTCACAGAACAACACGGTCAGCAACTCCGAGGCGCGGTCGACCGGTGACGACAGCTTCGCGATCTTCGCCGCCCAGGACCACAACTCCTCGGACCTGACCGGTAACACGTTCAAGAACCTGACCGCGATCCTGCCCTGGCGCGCGGCCTCGTTCGCCATCTACGGCGGCGACGGGAACACGTTCGAGAACCTGTACTCGGCGGACACGTTGACCTACTCCGGTCTCACCCTCAGTTCGCTCAACTTCGGTTATCCCTTCCAAGGATTCGGGGACAATCCGAAGACCGTCGTGCAGAACGTGTCGCTCGCTCGAGACGGTGGGCACTTCTGGGGCGGCCAGGTATTCGGTGCGGTGTGGGTGTTCTCCGCGACCCAACCGTTCCAGGGGATCAGGGTCAGTGATCTGACGATCACCAACCCGACCTATTCCGGCATCATGTTCCAGACCGACTACGTGGGTGGCACCGCGGTGAACTCCGTTCAGGACACCACGTTCACCAACACCACGATCACCGGTGCGCAACAGAGCGGGGACGCCTACAACGCCAAGTCCGGTTATGGCATCTGGGCCAACCCGCTGCCGGAATCAGGACAAGGCCCCGCGGTCGGTTCGGTCACCTTCACCGGCCTGACCGAGAGCAACAACTACATCAACATCGAGAACACGACGAGCACCTTCACCATCACCACGAACTAACGCTGCTCAACACGATGACGCTGCCGTCCGGAGGGCCTCCCTCCGGGCGGCAGCGCCAGTGCTGGCATCGTTGCGTTCATGGCGTTCCTACAGCTGACCGCGATCATCGTCGAGGACTACGACGACGCGATCGCCTTCTTCACCGAGGCACTGGGATTCGAGCTGACCGAGGACTCACCGTCCAGCACCAACGACGGCCGCATCAAGCGTTGGGTGGTCGTCCGCCCGCCGGGCGCGGAGACCGGCATCCTCCTCGCCCGCGCCGACGGCGAAGACCAGGTCGCCGCGATCGGCAACCAGCATGCTGGCCGCGTCGGCTTCTTCCTCAAGGTCGACGACTTCGACACCAGCTACCAGCGCATGCGCGCCGCCGGGGTCGAGTTCCACACCGAACCCCGGACCGAGCCCTACGGCAAGGTCGTCGTCTTCAACGACATCGCCGGCAACCGCTGGGACCTGCTCGGCCCCGCACGCTAACGACGGTCACCGGCGTCGGCTCGCCGCCACTCGCGCGGGCTGACCCCGTTGACCTGGCGGAACACCCTGGCGAAGTAGGTGGCAGCCTGCACATCGTCGATTGTTCGACGAGGCTGGCCTTGAGTGCGTGCAGGTCGGCACCTACCGGCATCGGGTGATGGGCGAAGCCGACTTCCACCGCGCGACCCGCCCTGCCTAACGGGTGTACTGGAACAGCTCGATCGGATTGCCGGAGGGGTCGTCGAGCAGGATCTGGTCGCCGCCGACCCCGTGCACGATGTCGTTGCGGAACGGCACGTCCTCGGCCCGCAGCGTGGCGACCAGGGCGGGCAGGTCGGGGACCGGCAGCGAGATCCGGTTCCAGCCGCCGGGCTCGGGAATCCGGCCGTCCGGCATGGCCTGCCCACCACCGCCCACCGTGCTGGGTGAGGACAGAGCGAGCCGCAGGGCACCCCGAGCCAGCATGGCGAAACTCGGCGCCGGATGCATGACCACGGTGAATCCGAGGTGGGTGGTGTAGAAGGCGAGTGCGGCGTCGACGTCGTGCACGATGTAGCGCACCAGGACGGTGTCGGCGGGTTCGGTCATGGCGGCCCTCAGGATCTTTCCGCGGGTCGTCAGACCGTTGGCGCGCCGTTGTCGGCCTGCGGAATGACGGTGAAACGCGCCCGTCCCTTGTCGTCCATGCCGCCATCAAGAACCTTGTCCGCCAGATATGCGGCGGCCTGGGGTTCGAGGAAGACCCGTGCGCCGGTGCCGGACACTATCTGGTCCTGTTGAGCGGGAGCGGGCACCAGCTCGAGTTCCAACCCGTCCGCTTGCTCAGCGTTTCGGGTGGGGGCGATGCGCAACCCTGCTGTGTTCGGCATGCCGGACGCTGACGTGATGGTGCTGACGACCTCTGCGGCCGCCGGGGTGAGTGCGAGCATGATGTCGCTCCTTCCGTGCGTGGCTGCGAGAAGTCATCTACGGTACTACAGCCTGCGAGAGTTCGCAGATCCACCCACAATGCCTACTATTCCAACTGGTCAGGACGTTGTGACCGGTCCGTACGCCAGAGTCGTGCTCTGCCAATGCCTCCGAGGCGCAGGACACCTACCGGCCAATGTGGACATCGATCCCGTGGCCGGTGTCGGGGCATTCCGCCGACAGCGGTGAGAACGTGATCATTATTGGCTGGCTTCAGTTGCGGTCGAGGACCGCGCGCAGAAATTCACGCGTGCGTTGTTCGGCCGGGTCGGTGAACAGCTTCTCCGGCGACGCCTCCTCGACGACCTGTCCGCGATCGAACATCAATACCCGGTCGGACACATCGCGGGCGAATCCCATCTCGTGCGTGACGCACAGCAAGGTGATGTCGGTGTTGGCCGCGACCTCGCGCAGCACGTTCAACACGCCGGCGACCAGTTCGGGGTCCAGCGCCGAGGTCACCTCGTCCAGCAACAACACGTCGGGCCGCATGGCAAGGGCGCGGGCGATCGCCACCCGCTGCTGTTGGCCGCCAGAGAGCTGGCTGGGGTGCGCGTCGGCCTTGTCCTCCAGCCCGACCATACCCAGCAGGTCGCGGGCGCGTTGTTCGGCTTCCTCCCTGGGTAGGCCGAGCACTCGGATCGGCGCCTCGGTGAGATTGCGCAGCACCTTCATGTTGGGGAACAGGTTGAAGTGCTGAAACACCATCCCGACCCGCTTGCGGACCTGGCGGAGGTGTTTTTCGTCGGCGGACACCAGTTTGTCCCCGCGCCGCATGTGGCTGAGGTACTCGTCGCCGACCTGGATGGTGCCCTGATCGGCCTTTTCCAGGGTCATCAGCAGTCGCAGGATGGTGGTCTTGCCCGAACCACTCGGCCCGATCAGGGTGACGTGCTCCCCCGGCTTGACCTGAAAATCGAGACCGCGCAGGACTTCCTGGTCGCCGAAGCGCTTCACCACACCGTCGAAGCGGATCATCACGCCATCGTGGGGCGTATGTGTGGGTTCAGTGTTGCCGGACACGATGCTCCAACCGTCGGACCAGCAGCGAGGCTGGATAGCTCAACACCAGGAAGAACAAGCCGGCCAGGGTGAACGGCTCCACGTAGCGGTAGGCCGCGGCTCCGGCGGCCTGGGCCTGACCGACGAGATCCAGAACACCCACGGACAACAGCAGCGGGGTTTCCTTCAACATCGAGATCATGTAGTTGCCCAGTGCCGGCAGCACCCTTGGGATCGCCTGCGGCAGGATCACACTGGTCCAGGTCCGGGCTCTGGGCAGGTTCAGCGCGGTTGCGGCCTCCCACTGTCCACGTGGGACGGCGTCGATGCCGGCCCGGTACACCTCGGAGGTGTAGGTCGCGTAGTGCACGCCGAGACCTATCACGCCGGTGAGCAGCGAACCGAGCGTGATACCGAACGCGACCGGGAAGACGAAGTAGAGGAAGTACAGCTGCACCAACAGCGGCGTGCTCCGGACGAACTCGACGAACAGCCAGACCAGCTGGCTGAGCACCGGAATCCTGGCCTGCCGCACCAGCGCGAAAACGAGGCCGAGCACGTAGGCGAGCACCGAACCGAGCAGGGTCGCCTCGAACGTGACCAGCAGCCCACGGAGCAGGTCGGGCAGGATCTGCCAGGCAAAGGGCCAGTTCCACAGTTGCATCAGCTGCTCCCGACGGGTCGCCGGCCGAGGCGGCGGGCGGCGACGCGTTCGGCCCAGCGCATGCCCGTGGTGATCAGGACCGCCAGGATCAGGTACATCACCAGCACGATCAGCAGGATCAACGGTGTCTGGGCCACCGGGAAGGTCGCGATCAGGATCGATTTGGCCTGGTAGGTCAGCTCAGGGACGGTGATCAGCGATACGATCGCGGTCGCCTTGAGCAACTGGATGTAGAGCGTGCACAGCGACGGGAGCATCTCCACGATCGCCTGGGGCAGCACCACGCGCAGCATTCGCTGTCTCGGCGTGAAGTTCAGCGCGATCGCGCCCTCGACCTGTTCGGGTGGGACGGACCGGACCGCGCCACGGACGATCTCCGCACCGTAGGCGCCATGGTTGAGGCCGAGCACGAGCACACCGGCCCACAACGGCATGATCTGCAGTCCGAGCAGGACCGGCACGACGAAATAGATCCAGAACAGCTGGACCAGCTCGGATGTGCCCCGCCAGCCCTCGACATAGACCCGGACGATGATCCGGACGATCAACGACCGGTTGGTGCCGGCCAGACCAACCACAAAGGACAGCACGGTGGCCAGTACGATGCCGCCGATGGTCAACTCCACCGTCGGTGGCAGCCCGGCGGCCAGCACGGATACGAAGTGCCCGAAGTTCGCGAACATCGACGGCGGCCGCTCAGCCAGCGGCGCACAGCTTCGCGGTGGTGACCCCTGGCGCCGGGATGTTGCCCTGGCCGAAACCGAACGGCTCGACGATCTTGAGCCACTCGCCGTCGCTGTGCATCTTGGTCAGCTGCTGGTTGAATTGGTCGACCAGGTCGGCTTCGTTGTTGCGGAAGACAAATCCACCGGTCTCGCCCTGCTTCACGCCGTTGATCACCGGCGCGAAACCGGGCGTGACCTCGACGTTGGCTGCCGGATTCTGCTTGACCAGCGTCTTGAACGAGATGTCGGTCAGCACCGCGCCGTAGGCTCGGCCGGTGGTCACGGCGGAGAGCAGTTCGTCGGGCGAGGCGAAGGACTGCAACTGGTCGTCCGCGATGCCGGCCGAAGTAGCGTAGGTCTTCTCCACCGCACCGCTCTCCACCGCGAGCTTGACCCCTTTCGCCTTGGCCGAGGCGAAGTCGGTGATCTGCTGCGGATTTCCCTTCGGCACCAGGAAAGCCACCAGCGCGGTGTAGTCGGGAACGGAGAAGGTCGCGCTCTTGCAACGGGCCGCCGTGATGTCCATACCGGCCGCGACCATGTCGTACTGGCCCGCGTTGAGGCCCTGGATCAGCGTGTCGAAATCGGTTTGCTGCGCGGTTACGTTGGGTATGCCCAACTTCGCGAAGATTGCCCGCGCGACCTCCGGTGCCTCACCGGTGACCCGGCCATGGGTATCGGTGTAGCCGTAGGGAAGTTCGCCGGCGATCCCGATCTTGATCGTGCCGGCCTTCTTCGCCGCGCTGAGCGCATCGGACCCGTTGTTCACGCTGGAACAGGCCGTCAACAGCGCGGGTGTGCCTAACGCGGCGACACCCAGTGCGGCCGAACCCCTGAAGAAGTCCCGTCGCGTCCAATGGTTGGCCGACATCGGTAGCTCCCTTATCGACTCCGCTTTCTTCGGTTGTTACTCAGCGAACGTAGGGGGTTGATCCGTTCGGGTCAACCGACGTCTGATCGGCCCGGTGCGTAGGTGGCCATGGTGAAGTCGGCATGACCACCGTCGACACCGAGGTCGTGGACCCACAGACCGAGGAGGTCCCCTCCTTCGCCCCCGCGAAGCCGGTGGCCGAGCCTGCGTCATACGACCCAGATCGAGCTACTGAGCCCGACCGCGACCTGATAGTCGGCTGAGAACCCGGCACCGACGGCACTTCCGACCTGGTCGTCCGCGTTGATACAGGATAGGAGGCCAACGCGGCCGACAAGGAGTGGTTCGTCATGAGCATCATCGGGACCCTGATCGGATACGTCCTGAGCGTATTCGTGTTGCTGCTCATCGCCCGTGCGGTGCTGGACTGGGTCGGCGTGCTGGCCAACAGGCCTCCGTGGGCGGTCACGACCCGCAGGCTGACTCACCTCGCGACCGAGCCGGTCATCGCACCGGTCCGGCGGGTGATGCGGCCGGTGCGCGCCGGCGGAATGTCGATCGACCTTGCCTTCACGGTGGTGTTCGTCGTCGCCGTGATACTGCGCTCGATCGCCTTCAGCCTCTAGCCGAGCGGGGGCGGAGGCGTGCCCTGGCGCCACCTCCGCCCCCCGAAGAAACTACGACGAGGCAGCGACGTGGTACGTGCCGTCGGCGGCCTTCGCGAACTCGTTGTCGTAGGTCTTGCTCAGATCGACGCTCTTCACCGAGGGATTGAACGCGGACAACACGTTCAGCACGGTCTGCGGACCGTCGGCGGGCATCATGCCGTTCGGGTCGTAGATGCCCTTCTCGCTCTGCAGTGCGTGCACGTACGCGGCCTTGCCGGTACCGGCGTAGTAGTCGGCCGGCATCTTGTCGGTGATCTGCTCGGCGGTGTGGGTCTGGATCCAGTTCAGCGTCTCGACGTAGGCGTTGGCCAGCTTCTGCACGACGTCCTTGTGCGCGTTGACGTAGGTGGTGGCCATGTACAGGCTGGTCGCCGGGTAGGCGCCGCCGAACGCCGCCCGCGATCCGGCCAGCGTGCGGGAATCGAGGATGACCTTCGCCTGGTTCGTGTCGATCAGCTGGGAAACGGTCGGTTCGGTGGTCATGCCGCAGTCGATGCTCTTGTGCTGCATGGCGGCGATGAACGTCGGGCCTGCCTGGACGCCCTCTTCGTGGATGTCGCTTGCGGAAACCCCGTTGCGGACCGCGAGGTACTTGGTGAGGAAGTCGGTGGAGGAACCGAGGTCGGTGATGCCGAGGCTCTTGCCCTTCCAGTCGGCCGGCGAGGTGATGTTCGGCTCGTCCGAGCGGCACAGCTCGACCTCGCCGGGCACCTGGAGCATCTGCACCACTTCTTCTGTGGACTTGCCCTTGGCCTGGAGGTCGATGTTGTGGTCGTAGAAGCCGACCACCGCGTCGACCTGGCCGGCGACCATGTCGGTTTCCGCGTTGACGCCGGCCGGTTCGTCGGAGAGCTGCACGTCCAAACCCTGCTGGGCGTAGTAGCCGAGCTGCTGCGCGAGCATCGCGGGCAGGTAGATCTGCTTGTCCAGCCCGCCGACCATGATCTTGACGACCGGCTTGCCGGCCGAGTCGGTCGTGCTGCCGCTGCCGGATGAACCGCAGGCGACCACGCCCGCGGTCAGGGCCAGTCCGGCGCCGAGGGTGGCGAGCGTTTTCAGGGTGCGTGACATCGGGTACTCCTTCGTACCGGGGAGGGGTGAGATGTGGTGCGGGTTCGAGCTCAGATGCCGGGCACGTCGCTGGACAGGGCGGGTGGGCGCCAGGCGAGCAACCGACGTTCCAACAGGGTGATCAGGCCCTCGGCGACAAGGGCGACGATGGCGATGATGAACATCGCCGCGAAGACACCGTTGGGGTTGAAGGTGTTCTGGGACTGCGAGATCAACAGGCCGAGACCCTGTTGGGCGCCCATGTACTCGCCGACGATCGCGCCGATGAGCGCGAAGCCGAAGCTGACGTGCAGGCTGGCCAGGATCCAGGTGAACGCGGAGGGCAGGACGACCTGCCGGGTCACCTGGGCCGGCGACGCGCCGAGGATGCGGGCGTTCGCGATGAGGTTGCGGTCGACCTCGCGAGCGCCCTGGAAGGCGTTGAAGAACACCGAGAAGAACACCAGCACGATCACCAGCAGCACCTTGGACTCCAGCCCGAGTCCGAACGCGACGGTCAGGATCGCGCCGAGCACGATGCGCGGAATCGAGTTGACGACCTTGATGAACGGACCGAGCACCTCGGCCAGGAAGCGGACCCGGCCCAGCGCGATGCCGAAGAGCACGCCGAGCACAACGCCGATGACGAACCCGAACACGGTTTCCTCAAGGGTGACGCCGATCTGGGTCCACAGCGATCCGTAGGGCGTGCCGTTCTTGAACCAGGTGATGGCCTGTTGGACGATCTTGGTCGGCTGCCCGAAGAAGAACTCGTCGACGATCTTCAACTGGGTGAACAGCTGCCAGCCGCCGAAGATGACGAGGGCGACGGCGAGCCTGGTGAGGTAGACGACGGTCTTGTGCCGGCGCAGCTGGGCGGCGAAGCGGGGGTCGACGGTGACGGTCGCGTCGTTGGCTGCGTCGGCGCTGGGGGCCGCTGTGGTGGTGGACATCGGTTGGCTCCTTTCTCCTCGCTCAGGCGGCCACGGTCGTGGTCTGCCGCTGGTAGGCGAGCTGGACCTCGTCGCGCAGGGTTTCCCAGATCTGGTGGTAGAGATCGACGAAGCGCTGTTCGAAGCGGATCTCCTGGACGGCGCGCGGGCGCGGCAGGTCGATCGCATAGGTCGCTTTGACGGTGCCCGGCCCTGCTGAGAGCACGACGACCTTGTCGGCAAGGGCGATCGCCTCTTCGAGGTCGTGGGTGATGAACACGACCGAGGGGCGGGTGAGCTGCCACAACGACAGCAGCTCGTTGGACATGATCGAGCGGGTCTGTACGTCCAGTGCGGAGAACGGCTCGTCCAGCAGGAGGATCTGCGGCTCGTTGATGAAGCTCTGCGCCAGCGCGACGCGTTTGCGCATCCCGCCGGAGAGCTGGTGCGGGTAGCGGTCCTCGAAGCCGGTGAGGCCGACCCTGCGCAGCCAGTCGCGGGCCCGGTCCTGGGCCAGCGCGCGCTTCGTGCCGCGGAAGATGGGCCCCGCGGCCACGTTGTCCAGCACGGTCTTCCAGGGCAGCACGGCATCCTGCTGGAAAACGAAGCCGACCTGACCGCCGATGCCCTCCACCGGTTTGCCGTCGATGAGCACCTGGCCTGCCGACGGCCGTTCCAGGCCCGCGATCAGGGTCGCGGTCGTCGACTTCCCGCAGCCGGTCGGGCCGACCACGGCGCAGAACTCGCCGGGCTCGATGATCAAATCCAGGTCGCGCAACGCGGTGTGCACGCCGCCGCGCGGAGTGCGAAAGCGTTTGCTGACCCCGCGCAGTTCGATGGTGCCGGGCATCCCGGTCAGCTCCTTCTGGGTCAGGGCGGTCAGGTGGTGGCCGAGACGCTAAAGGGGCGGTGGGATTAACAACAGATTTCAGCGGGTTACCCGCCTTGTGCGTGTTTCCGGGAATTCTGAGCCTTCTGGGCCCGGCTCTGGAGCTGCCAAGTCACCAGTGAGTGGTGCACACTGGACCACCACCTGGAGGTTGCGGTATGAGTCGGCGCGCGAAGCTCTCCACCAGGATCCTGGTCAGTCAGATGGTGATCCTGGTGGTCACCATGTGCATTGGGTTCTTCCTCTACGCGTGGGTGACCAGCAATCAACTCGACGGGCAGTACCAGCAGCGGGCCTTGTCCATCGCGCAGACGGTCGCCAGCATGCCCGAGGTCCGGGACGCCCTGCTCGCCGAGGACGTCAGCCAGCACAGCACGGTGCAGCAGCTGGCCGCGACGATTCAGCGCAGCACCGGGGCCACGTTCATCGTGGTGATCAACCGTTCCGGGGTCCGGCTGACCCACCCGACGCCCGAGTTGATCGGCCAGCGGGTCACCGAACCGATCCACGTGCTCGACGGTCAGACCTACGTCGACGTCGACCCCGGCAGCCTCGGTCCTTCGGCGGACGGCTTCGCCCCGGTGTTCGGTCCACACGGAACGGTCGTCGGCGAGGTGTCCGCCGGTATCAAGGAAACCCAGGTGAACGACGCACTGTGGCACGAACTGCCGTGGATCGCACTGTGGACGGTGCTGGCGCTGGGCATCGGCGCCGTGGCCGCGCTACTGCTGGCGCGTCAGCTCAAGCGCACCACGTTCGGCCTTGAACTGCACGAGATCGCCCGGCTGCTCCAGGAACGCGAGGCCATGCTGCACGGTGTGCGCGAGGGCGTGATCACCTTTGACCCCACCGGATATGTCACGCTGATCAACGACGAGGCGCGGCGGTTGATCGGGCTGCAGACCGACGCGCTCGGCAAGGGACTCGACGAGTTGCTGCCCGAGGGCAGGCTGCGCGAGGTGCTCTCCGGCGAGTCGACCGGCCCCGACCAACTCGTGCTCACCGCCAACCACCGTCTCGTTGTCAACCGGATGGCGGTGAACCTGGCCGGCCGCAGGCTGGGCGCCGTCGTCACCCTGCGTGATCGTACCGAGGTCGACGAGCTGATGCGGGAGCTGACGAGCTCCCGAGGACTGACCGACGCGCTGCGCGCCCAACAGCACGAGTTCGCCAACCGGATGCACACGGTCGCCGGCCTGCTCGAACTCGGCAGGACGACCGAGGCGATGGCCTTCCTCACCGAGACAAGGGGCGCGGTCGAGGGCTTCGCCGAAACGGTCAGCGCGCGCATCGGTCATCCCGTGGTGGCCGCGTTGATCGTGGCCAAGGCCACGGTGGCGGCCGAGCGGGCGGTCACGCTGCTGCTCTCCGACGTATCGCGGGTATCGCAGACGCTGCCCGACCCGTCGTTTTCGCAGGCCATCGTGACCATCCTGGGCAACCTGATCGACAACGCGATCGACGCGGCCAGCCTCGGCCCGCACCCGGCCCACGTGACCGTGCGCCTCGTGCAGACCGAGCACGACCTGACGATCCGGGTCAGCGACACCGGCACCGGCATTCCGCAGGGTGCGAGCCTGTCGATCTTCCGGGAGGGGTTCAGCACCAAGCAGAGCGTCGCGGGCGCCGGTCGCGGCATCGGCCTCGCCCTCGTGCAGCAGGTGACCAACCGGATCGGCGGAACGATCACGGTCACCGACGGCCCCGGCCCGGTGTTCACCGTGGTGCTGCCGTTGCAGCCGTCGGACGCTCCACAACGGACGGACGTGGTGCGGGCATGATCAGCACGCTCGTCGTCGACGACGACTATCGGGTCGCGGAGATCCACGCCAGTTTCGTCGCGCGCGTGCCCGGCTTCAGCGTCGAGGGCCGGGCCTACACGGCCGAGCAGGCCACGACGCAGATCCAGCGACTGAAGCCGGACCTGGTGCTGCTGGACCTGTATCTGCCCGACGCGCACGGACTGGACCTGATCAGGGCGCTGGCAGGCGGCGGCGAACATCGGCCGGACTTTCTGGTGATCAGCGCGGCCCGCGACCTGCCTACCGTGCGCGCGGCCATGCAGTTGGGCGTGGTGCACTACCTGGTCAAACCGTTCGGGTTCGAGCAGTTGCGCCAGCGGCTGGCCGGCTATCGGGATCTGCACCGGCGGGTCAGCTCGATCGGATCCGCGACCGAAGCCGACCAGGAGCAGGTGGACGGGCTCTACGCGCTGCTGCGCACCACACCGACCCGGCCGCTGACCTCGGACCTGCCCAAACGGCATTCCGCGCCGACCCTGACCCTGGTGCTGGACGCGGTCCGCACCGCGCCCGAGGACGCCTCGGCCGCCGAGGTCGCCGCGACGGTCGGCATCAGCAGGCCGACCGCGCAGCGCTACCTGTCCTACCTGGCCGATCAGGGACAGGTGGAGTTGCGGCTGCGCTACGGCGGCCCTGGCCGGCCCGAGCAGCGCTACCGGGCGGTCATTCGGACGCCAGCGGAAGGGTGAGCCGGAGGGTCGCGCCGCCGTCCTGGCCGTTGATCGCCGCGATGCCGCCGTTGTGCCGGTCGGCGATCTCACCGACGAGGGCGAGGCCGATGCCGTAGTGCCGGCGGCCGGTCGCGTCCACCGGTTCTGGTTCGGGGCCGCGCCGGGTCGAGGTGAACCGCTCGAACAGGTGCGGCAGGATCTCCGGGTCGATGCCCGGCCCGTCGTCGCCGATGTCCACGACAACCTGGCCACCACCGCCACGCACGGTGACCGAGACCGCCGCCCGTGCGTGTCGGACCGCGTTGTCCAGCAGCGCGGTCAGCGCCCTGCGCAGGCCGCCGGGGCTGCCCAGCACCAGCAGCGACGCTCGTTCGGGATGCGTCGTGATGGTCACTGCCTGTTCGGCCGCTGCCGGGGCGGTCGCCGCGACCACCTGCGCGGCCAGCACCACGATGTCGACCGGCTTGGCATCCGCGCCGGTGCGCGGGTCCGCGGCGAGCAGCAGGTCGTCCAGGATGCCGGCGAGCCGCTCGGTGTCATCCACCAGTCCGTCTACTTCGGACCCGAGCTTGGTCGCGTCGGTGCCGCCGCGGAAGTGGCGGCGCAGCAGCTGCGCGCGGATGGACAGGTGGGTGAGCGGGGTGCGGAGTTCGTGGCTCGCGTCGCTGACGAACCGGCGTTGCAGCATGAGCGCGGCCGCGACCGGCACGGCCGAGCGCCTGCCGAACCAGGCGCCGGCACCGGCCGCCAACAGCAGGCCGACCGCGCCGCTGAACAGCATCGCGGCCAGCAGCCGCTCGCGTTCGTCATTGTTGACGCGCAGGTCCAACACGGCCTGCACGGTTTCCGCGCCACGCTGCTGTGTGTACGCCTGGTAGCCGGCCTCACCGCCTGGGACCTGGTCCATCTCCGCGGTCCCGCTGGCCGCGACGCGGGTCAGCGCCGCGCGGTCGGGCAGCCCGGCCGGTAGCCCGTTGGTCGCCTTCGTGCCGCTCTGGTTGACGATGACCAGCCACATCCCGGCCGGCGCGTCACCGACGTCGTCGGCATGGGCGGTCGCCTGGGTGAGCAGGGTGATCGCGGCGCTCTCCTGGCTGCGCAACACCATCAGCACCGCGAGGCCGGAGAGCACGGCGACGATCACCGCGACGCAGGCGCCGATCTGTAGGCCCCACTGCCATGTCATGTGGCGCAACAGGCCGGCCTCGCCGACGCGGCGGCGCGCTCCGATCACGCCGAACCCAGCTGGTAGCCGCGCCCGTGCACGGTGGTGATCACCTCGCGGCCGAGCTTCTTGCGCAGGTAGTGGATGTAGGTGTCGACGACGGCGTCGCTCTCCGCGTCGGGGAAGGCCAGATCGAGCAGGTCGCGCCGGGTGAAGACGCGGGTCGGGCGGCGGGCCAGCACCGCGAGCAGGTCACACTCGCGTTCGGACAGTCGAACCCGTTCGTCGTCGTTGTCGGGGATCACCTGCCGCGTGTCCACGTTCAGGCTGGCCCTGCCGATCGGCAACGCCCGCGCGTTGTCGAGGTGGCGACGGCGCAACGCGCGCAGCCGGGCCAACAGTTCGTCCACATTGAACGGTTTGGACAGGTAGTCCTCGGCGCCCGCGTCCAGCCCGACCACCCGGTCGGCCGGATTGCTCAGCGCGGACAGGATCAGCACCGGCGTGATGAACCCGCTGCCCCGCAACCGGGTCAGCAGGTCGATGCCGTCCAGCGCGGGCAGGCCGCGGTCGAGCACGACCACGTCGTAGTGGCGGGTCAGGGCCAGGTGCAGTCCGCGTTGGCCGTCCTTGGCCACGTCGAGCGCGTAACCCTCTTCGGTCAGCAGTTCGCTCAGCAGCATGACCAGGGTGGGATCGTCCTCGATCAGCAGCAACTGCCCGTCCTCGTTCATGGGCGGGCGTACCAGCCGAACCAGTCGCGGCTGGACGGCGACAGGTAGTGAGTGGGGGTCACTTTCTGTGTCGGGTACAGCTTGAACCCCTGCGACAGGGCGCCGTTGGGCTGGTCGTGGAAGTAGACGCCGGACACCCAGTCCGGGTTGATGTCCAGCTCCATCCCGCGCACCACGCCCGCGTCCTGCAGGATCCGGCCCAACGTGCAGACCGACAGCGCGGGCCCGCCCACGTACACCTCGGCGCCGGTCGCGGTCACGCCGAACGCGGACCGGTCGATGTAGGCGGCATTGCCGATGGTGGCGCCCCAGACGGCACTGCCCGACGAACAGCTCGGATTCACCTGGCCATTGTCCACCAACATCACCAGGTTCTGCCGCACGCTGGCCACATCGGGGCTCATGCTCACCTCGTGGTTCCAACTGCCCACAGTGGCCACACCGTTGTTGTTGATCACCATACTGGCCGCGTTGTCCTGCAACGGCACCACCGTGCGGCCCTCACTGTAGTACCCGCCCTGGCTCGCGTTGAGCCGGAAACCCGCGTTGAACGCGGCCACCACGCTGCCGCGGTCGGCAGGCGCGATCTGATCCGACGCCTGCCACGTCCCGCCCGGATCGGTGTACCCCGGCTGCAACTGCCCGCGCACCAGCTTCGGATCGATCCACATGACTCCGGCCACATACGACGTGTGCTGTGCGTCCGGCCGCAGCGCCGCCACCCGCACGGCGGGAGAGCCCTTGACGGTCACCACCGTCTGCCACTGGCCCTCGTTCGGCAGCGCGACGCCACCAGCCAGCACCGTCAACGGCGCGGGGCCGCTGTTGTTGACAACGCCGCTGGCCGAGCCGACCGAACCGGCCGCGTTCGGAATACCACCCGTTGGGGCGCCACCGATCTTCGGCTGGTTCTGCTGGTACTGCTGCGCCTCCATCCAGGTGATGACGCCGCCGAAGCCGTGGTCACGGCCCCACTCGGCCAACCGTGCTGCCGTGCTGTCGGTCCCCGGGGCGGTCAACGCCCCACCGACCGACCAGCCCACCACAACCAGGAACAACACCAGCGCGACCAGCACGATCCGACGAACCCGGCGCACCACCGGCCTGCGCCAGAAGCGCGGACGCGGGGCGGGGCCGTCCTCCGGTGCCGGATCGTCGTCAAAGAGGTTTCCGCTCAAGCTCGCGAAGGACCGGCTGTCGCCACGAATGTGCGCCATGCCGACGATCGTGCCTCCCCGCTCTGGGAAAGTTCTTTGAACAAGCCGAAAACTCGTTCACTCGTCAGCGTGATTCATTGGCGCGGCAGCGTTGCACCGCACGCGCGCACGCTAGCAAAGCTCGGTGAACTCGGCCTTACTTCTACATTAGCGTAGAAGTAAGCTGGAGTCGAACCCACCGACCAGGAGGACCCGTTGACCAGCGAACTGCCCGAACCACCCTCCGGGTTCGGCGCGCGGTTGCGGGGCCTGTTCCAGCGCGCGACCCGCCCTCGATCGATCGTGCTCGCGTGTTTCGTCGACGACCTGACGCCGAACGACGAGCGACTGCTGCGTGCCCTGCTCGCCGACGAGGACGGCCGACCATGAACGCGTTGATCTACGTCTCGCTGATCCTGCCCGTACTGGCCGCTTGGTTCGTTCCTGCCTCGATGGTCCACCGAAGACGCCGCCGCTCGGATGTACGACTTTTGGGATACGGGCTCCGTCGGAGGTCGCAGCTGAGGCGGCCGACAAATCAGCCCACGGACGGTCGTTGAACGGCGCGCCCGCCCCTAGGGTTGCCGCATGATCGAGGCACGGGCACTGTCCAAACGCTACGGCGACAAGGTCGCCGTCGACGACATCACGTTCACCGTCAAACCCGGAGTGGTCACCGGGTTCCTCGGCCCCAACGGGGCCGGCAAGTCGACCACCATGCGGCTGATCCTCGGCCTCGACGCGCCCACCTCGGGCGAGGTCACCGTGAACGGCAAGCACTACGCCGAGCACCGGGCGCCACTGCGCGAGGTCGGCGCGCTGCTGGAGGCCCGCGCCGTCCACACCGGTCGCTCCGCCTACAACCACCTGCTGGCCCAGGCGCTGACCACCGGCATCCCGCGCCGAAGGGTCGAGGAGGTCATCGACCTGGTCGGCCTGCGCGAAGTGGCTCGTCGCAGGGCCGGTGGTTTCTCCCTCGGCATGGGCCAGCGGCTCGGCGTCGCCGCCGCGCTGCTTGGCGACCCGGCCACGCTGATTCTGGACGAACCGGTCAACGGCCTCGACCCCGAGGGCATCCTGTGGATCCGCAACCTGCTGCGCGGCCTGGCCGCGGAGGGTCGCACGGTGTTCGTCTCCTCACACCTGATGAGCGAGATGGCGCTGACCGCCGAACACCTGATCGTCATCGGCCGGGGCAGGCTGATCGCCGATACCTCGGTCACCGAATTCATCGACAGCGCCTCGCGCAAGGTGGTGCGCGTGCGCACGCCGCAGGCCACCCAGCTACGTGAGCTGCTGGTCGGCGAGCAGGTCAGCGTGACGAGCAGCGAACGCGGCCTGCTCGAGGTGGCCGGGCTCACCGCAGGTGAGGTCGGCCGGATCGCCTGCGAGCACGCCGTGCCGCTGGAGGAACTGACCCCGTTGCAGGCATCACTGGAGGAGGCGTTCATGGAACTCACCCAGGACGCCGTCGAGTACCGCACCGAGAGCCTGGAAGGGGTGGCCTGATGAGCACCGACACCATCAGTCCGGCGACCGGGCCTGCCCGGCACGCGCTGCACGCCGACCTCCCGTCGGACCTGCGGGTGACGCAGTGGGGCGTGATCCGCTCCGAGTGGCTGAAGTTCTGGTCGCTGCGCTCCTCGCAGTACAGCATGATCATCGCGGTGGTGGCGATGATCGGGCTGGACTGCCTGTTCGCCTACGCCTCGGTGAGCCGCTACAACCAGCAGCAGGCCCTGCACCCAGGCGTGGCGGTGCACTTCAGCGCGACCGACACCGCGATGCGCGGCTACCTGCTGGTCCAGCTGGTCGTCGGCGTGCTCGGGGTGCTGGTGGTCAGCGGCGAGTACGGCACCGGCATGATCCGCTCCAGCCTGGCCGCCGCGCCCAAACGCCTGCCAGTGCTGTGGGCCAAGGCCATCGTGCTGGCCGTGATCGTGTTCGTGGCGACCACGATCAGCTCGTTCATCGCCTACTTCGCGGTGCAGCCGATCCTGAACTCGGCAGGGCTCGGCTACGCGCTGACCTCGCCGGGCATGCTGCGCGCGGTGTTCGGCGTCGGCCTGTACGTGACCGGCGTCGGGCTGCTCGGGGCCGGCCTCGGCTGGATCCTGCGGCACACGGCCGGCGCGATCGCCAGCTTGTTCGGCCTGCTGCTGATTCTGCCCTCGGTGTCCGAATTGCTCCCGGACACCTGGCAACCGCACATCGTGCCGTACCTGCCCAGCAACGCCGGCACCCAGCTGGCCACGGCCAGCCCGGATCCGGGCGGCCTGGCACCGTGGACCGGGTTCGGTGTGTTCTGCGTGTGGATCGTGGTCGCGATCGTGCTCGGCGTGGTGGTGTTGCGCGGCCGCGACGCCTGACGAGGAGAGATGATGGGCCGGTGCGCATCGATGGTGCGATGAGCGCCGGTTCGGGTGAGATGGGCCTCGCGGAACCCGCGTGGCCCCGTCTCGCTCGATTGCAGGCCTGGTCGCGCCGGCACCCGCTGGCCGTCGACATCGTGTTCGCCGCCGTGCTGATCGGCGCGGTGTGGGGGCCTCGGACCGACTTCAGGCCGGGACTGTGGTGGCCGGTGGCCGCCCAGGCACTGCTGGCCGCACCGCTGGTGATGCGTCGGCGGTATCCGTTGACGGTGTTCGGATGGCTCTACGTGATCGCCCTCGGCCAGTGGTGGTTGGGCCGGCTGGTGGTGATCGACGCGGCCGTCCTCATCGCGCTCTACACCGTGGCCGCGCACTGCGACCGGCGACGGGCGCTGGTCGCCGCCGGGCTGGTGGAGGTCGGCGTCCTCGCCGCCGCCGCGCGGTGGGCGGAGGGCGGCTTCGACGCCGTCCTCACCGCGATGATCTTCCTGTCCGGCCTGGTCACCGCGGCGTTCGT